>DLTS01000082.1:599-826 GCA_002501485.1 Acidimicrobiaceae bacterium UBA7830 | reverse complement strand
ACGACAACGACCACGACCACGACGACGACCCTTCCCCAGGCGCCAAGAACACCTGTACGGATCAATCCGCCCGTCAATCAACCGATTGAGCAAACTCTAGAAGAGACCGAAGAAGAGGTCGCACAAGAGACCGAGCTAGTCGAAGAGGCAGAGCAGAAGCGGATCGCCGCAAAGAAAGGCAAGATCTGGCACACTCGGCACATCTCCGCTCTACTGAATGACGTTCT
>DLTS01000082.1:0-273 GCA_002501485.1 Acidimicrobiaceae bacterium UBA7830 | reverse complement strand
ACTGGGGGAACACTTATTGAAGACATCCGAGAGGCGTTTGGATTAGAACCCAATTGGCGTGCGTTAGCCAACGAGGCGATCCGGCGAGTTGAACCGATGCGTGAGAACGCAAAGTTCCTGTGGTTCGACCTTCTTATTCTCACCTCGGCTCGCTGGTGATCCACAGGGCAAGTAAACCTTTCCTCACCTCTCCCCGATCGCAGTGACGCGCCGATCTTCCAGCCGGCGTTTTCCCAGGCAGTTGTTTAGATCGAGTAGATCTCGTAGGTGACA
>DLTS01000045.1 GCA_002501485.1 Acidimicrobiaceae bacterium UBA7830 | reverse complement strand
CGACGAGAACGTCCGCTGCCCACGATCCGCTCGGGGAGACGACAGTGCCGTTTCGTATCAGTATTCTCGCCACGCTCCGATGGTAGCGGTCGCCTGAACGGCCAGCCTGACACGAAGTCAGATTGCAGAGGTTCGCAAGAGTTCTGACGCAAACGGGGAGATCGATCCGACGCCGACAATCTTGAGGCCTTCGGCGGGCTCTTCATGCACGTCATCGCCGCGCCCTTCTGCACCTTCGCGCACTCGATCGAGATAGCGATCATCGAGATACACCCCAGTTGGTGCAACCACCGAAACAGGGACATCGATCGCCCGTGCTTCACAAAATCGATGGACATCTCCGCCGACGAAGAGCACTCGTTGGTTGCTCAGCGCCGCAGCCTCCACCACCCACCCCTCATCGAGAATCTCAGGAAGTTCTCCGCGCAACTGATCTCGAAGATCGGCAGCAAGGCTGATTGGGTCAGGAGCAAGCACCAGCTGAGACGCCGCCCACCACAGAGGAGCCGCGTCGGGCCGGCGATTCAACAGACGTCGAGCAGCAACCGAAAGCTCAGCGCCTTCAAGACCCCAGCCGGCAACAAGGTCAACAAATTCGAGCGCAACCGACCAGGCATCAGCTCGCTGATGGCGGGCTACTGAGCGCAGATACTCAAGCGGGTGCACGACGACACAGTATCGACAACAACCATTGGCTGTCTGAGTGAGCCAAGAGTTGACCTTTGATATTGGTCGGCCCGACCTCTAAGTCGCTACGATCGCATCTTGTGGCAATGAAACTTGCTGATGATCTCTCTCTGCAACCCGTAGGAACGGACGCTCGTCCGCTCTCCGAATGGTTGACAACGTTCCACATGGCGACCGTCGTTCTTGACCCATACACCAACGAAAGTTCATGGGTGCTCAAATCTGCTGTTCGTCTACTCGAGGAACTCCGAGGATGCCACGCCCGAGTGAACCTGCTCGTCACCGCTGATGAGACCGAAACCCGGCAGTTCTTAGGCCCGATCACCGATGACTTTCTCACGTTCACCGACCCAGACCGATCAGTGGTGAAAGCCCTCAGCATCGCAACGATTCCGGCTTTCGCATTCATTCGTGTCGATGGCACGATAGACGCCATCGCTGAAGGCTGGAACCCTGCCGAGTGGCGCCGGGTCGCCGAAGCAATTACCGCAGCAACGGCATGGCGTACGCCAACAATCCTGTTGCCAGGCGACCCAGCTGCATTTGCTGGTTCCCCAGCTCTCGGCTAACCACCCTGTGAACTTTCCACATCAACACTCGTTCGCGCTTCCTGACCTTCCCATTCAGAGAATCCTCGACGACATTCAAGAAGCCCTCACCACGTCACGACGCTGCGTGATCTCAGCCCCGCCAGGCGCAGGTAAATCGACGCTGGTCCCTCTTCACCTTCTCAACGACGGTCAAGTCAGCGGCCGCATCGTCGTTCTCGAGCCGCGTCGAGTGGCCGCTCGAGCAGTTGCTCAGCGTATGGCCGAACTCTCGGGCACTGCGCTCGGGGAACTCGTCGGATATCGAACTCGCGACGACGCGGTGATCACCGAAAACGCTCGAATTGAAGTGGTGACCGAAGGCATCCTGACCCGCCGACTCCAAAACGACCCTGAGCTGCCGGGAACAAGCATCCTTATTTTCGATGAGGTCCATGAACGAAACCTCACCACCGATATCGGGCTTGCCTTCAGCATTGACGTTGCATCGACACTTCGCCCCGACCTTGCGATATGCACGATGTCAGCAACCGCCGACACCGATCGGATGAGCCGCCTGCTCGATGGAGCGCCAGTGCTCACTTGCGATGGACGGCAGTTCGATGTCGACATTCGGTGGCGCCCTCTGATAATCAACCGCCGCAATACTCGACCCCCCACCACAAACGAACTCATCAGCGCAATTACCGATGTCATCACTCACGCTCTCGACAGCGACGACGGCGATGTGCTCGTATTTCTTCCCGGAATTGGTGAAATCAACCGGTTACGAGATGCCCTTTCCTCGGTGATTGACGACGACATCTTCATTCACCGACTTGCTGGCTCAGTTCCTCGAGAGGAACAAGACGCCGCATTGCGCCGAGCGCATCAACATCGAAGCATCATTCTTGCCACCGATATTGCAGAGACATCGCTCACAGTCGACGGCGTCAACATCGTCGTCGACTCAGGGCTCGTTCGTGTGCCCCGCTTTGACAGCCGAACCGGAATGACCCGGTTAACCACCATCGCGTCCAGCCGCTCGTCGGCAGAACAACGTTCTGGACGTGCCGGCAGAACCGGCCCCGGAGTGTGCTACCGCTTATGGAGCAAAGTTGAACACACAAGCCGTCTCGCGTTTCCTGAACCCGAGATCAATTCGGTCGAACTCAGTGGATTCGCACTCGAACTTGCGAAATGGGGAGGAGACCCCTCGGCTCTTCGCCTTCCCACAAAGCCCTCCGCAGCCACGCTGCGATCCGCTAACAAACTCCTTCACACCCTCGGAGCCGTCACTGAAGAGGGTCTCACACCAGTCGGTGAACAGATGCTCCACCTCCCCGTTCACCCCCGCCTCGCACGAATGGTAATCGCACGACCGACCTCCACGGCTGCGGTCATCGCTGCGCTACTCGACGACGGCGACATTGCGATCGGTCGGCCTGATGAGCGTCCCACCGATCTCACAGAACGCCTTGAAGCCGTGCTCAACCCGTCGAGAACAACATTGCGATTCGATCGTCAGCGAAGTCGCCGGGTGCATCAACGAAGCGAAGATCTCGCCCAACGCGCAGGAATCGATTTCTCACTTGGGGCTCTACGGCCAGATACGGCAGGTGAACTTCTCACCCACGCATTTCCTGATCGCATCGCCCGCCTGCGCCGGCGTGGCCAATTTCAATTGACCTCCGGCTCAGGAGCCTGGATGCCCGAAAGTGACCCCCTCAGCAATAGTGAATTTGTTATTGCCATCGATCTCGACGGTCGACGAGACGGAGCACGTATTCGTCTTGCTGCACCGATTTCAGAAGAACGGGTGATCGACACTCTTGAACACCTTGGGCAGGGGCTGACTACACGATCAACCCTCGAATGGGATTCTGAGAGAAATGATCTCGTCTTGAGGGTTCAGCGACGACTCGGTGTGCTGCGTCTCGACGAACAACTTCGGCGCCCAGAACCCGGACCTGAGACAACCGAAGCCCTCCTTAACCGGTTGAGAGCCACCCGATTGGCTGCACTTCCATGGACCTCAGACTCACTCCGCCTCCGAGAACGCGTCACGTTCTGCCATCTTGCGCTTGGAGCACCATGGCCTGACTGGAGTATCGACGGACTTCTCACCACCGTCGACTCTTGGCTAACCGATTACCTCATGAGCGCCACAAGCCAAGCCGATATCGATCAGCTCAATCTCACCACACTGTTGCGAGCGAGCCTTCCGTGGCCCGAGGGCGCAGACCTCGACAACATCGCTCCGGCTGTGTTTCGACTGCCAAACGGCCGAGATTCCGAGATCTCCTACCTTGATGACAATGGCGAACCACAACCAAGTGTCCGAGCTCGAGTCCAAGATGTCTTCGGGCTCGACAATCACCCCGCCGTTGCACATATGCCCATCACATTTGAATTGCTCTCACCGGCAGATCGTCCAATACAGATCACATCTGACCTCCCCGGGTTCTGGAGAGGATCATGGTCTGATGTTCGCAAAGAGTTAGCTGGTCACTACCCGAAACATCGCTGGCCAGAACACCCCCATGAGGCAACACCGGGACGCCTCGGAAACGACGACGACTAGATGTTGATCGCCGCCACTGAGATCGCAGGTATTGCGTGGCCACTTGCCGTGGTTGCCGTCATCACCATCGGTATCGGCGCCGCGGTTCAGGCAACGATTGGTCTCGGTATGGCTGTGCTCGCCGCTCCCATATTGGCGCTCATCGACCCAGATTTCTTGCCGGTCACCACCATCGTGATGGTCATGCCGTTGAGCTTCGGAGTTGCCCGACGCGAGCGCGAACACATCGCGTGGTCAGCCGCCGGACTTGCGTTGTGCGGGCGTCTTCCCGGCGTTGCCATCGGAGCGCTCCTGATTTCATCTACCGGATCGGGCACGGTCAGATTGCTCGTCGGTATCTCCGTACTTCTTGCGGTTGCGGCATCGGCGACGCGCTTTCACGTTACGACGAGCACGAGAAACCTCCTCATCGCAGGAATGGCATCTGGATTCTCTGGTACCACCGCCGGAATCGGTGGGCCACCCCTCGCAGTCGCGTACCAACATGCACAACCCGCTACGACAAGAGCAACCCTCGCAGTGTTCTTCGGCATCGGCTCAATCATCTCGTTTTCCGGGCTCTCCGCCGTCGGCGAGGTCAATCAGCGCCATATTTCTCTGTGCCTCCTGCTGCTACCTGGAGTGCTCGTCGGTCTTGCGCTGTCTCGACCAGTGATCTCTCGATTCCCAGAACACCGATTGCGCATCGCATTGCTCACGACATGCTCGTTCTCAGCAATCTTCCTTCTCATCGAGACCGCCATCGAAACGCTCGGCTAAACCCTTGCCGTCGTAAGGTAGTGGCATGGCAATCGAGAACTCTCCCGACTGGTTCACCGAGCTCCTCCCACTTGGCGAGGACACCACCGAATATCGCCTTCTCACCACCGATGGCGTTGAAACGTTAGAGACGCCGCTCGGTACAATGCTGAAGGTCAACAACGAGGCGATCCGCTTGCTCACAGCAGAAGCAATGCGTGAAATCGCACACTTTCTCCGGCCTGCCCATCTTTCACAACTTCGGGCGATTCTTGATGACCCTGAGGCCAGCGATAACGATCAATTCGTCGCTCTTGACCTGCTGAAAAATGCGTCGGTCGCCGCAGGAGGGGTGCTGCCGATGTGCCAGGACACCGGCACAGCAATCATCAAAGGCAAGAAAGGCCAGATGGTGTTCACCGGTGGCGGCGATGAAGTTGCCATCGCTCAGGGAGTACAAGACACCTACCAAACCGCCAACTTGCGCTACAGCCAGATGGCACCGATCGACATGTACGAAGAAAAGAACACCGGAACGAACCTTCCGGCTGAAATCAAGATCAGCGCAACCGACGGCGACGCCTACAAGTTTCTCTTCATGGCGAAAGGTGGAGGAAGCGCAAATAAGAGCTACCTGTTTCAAGAAACCAAAGCGTTGCTCAACGAGGCGACCTTGCTGCCATGGATCTACGAAAAGATGCAGTCCCTCGGCACGGCCGCATGCCCTCCCTATCACCTCGCAATTGCGATCGGGGGAACGTCAGCCGAATTCGCAGTCGAGACCGCAAAGCTGGCCTCAGCAAAGTACCTCGACGGGCTGCCAACCTCGGGATCAGCCCTCGGACACGGATTTCGCGACACCGACCTTGAAGCAAAAGTGCTCGAACTCAGCCGTAACACCGGGATCGGCGCCCAGTTTGGTGGCAAGTACTTTTGCCACGACGTTCGTATCGTGAGGCTTCCACGCCACGGCGCATCCTGCCCGGTGGCGATGGCGGTCTCATGCTCGGCAGACCGACAGATGGTCGGCAAAATCACCGCAGAAGGCGTCTTTCTTGAACAGCTTGAGCACGACCCCGCTCGTTTCCTTCCTGACACCACGGCAAGCGATCTCGACGGAAGCGACGTTGTTCACGTCGATCTCAACCGACCGATGGCCGAAATCCGCGCCGAGCTTTCCGAGTACCCCGTCAAAACTCGCGTCATGCTCAGCGGCCCGATGGTTGTCGCTCGTGATATCGCCCACGCAAAAATTAAAGAACGACTTGATGCCGGCGAACCGGTGCCCCAGTACCTACAAGACCACTGCGTGTATTACGCCGGACCCGCAAAAACTCCAGAGGGCATGCCATCAGGGTCATTCGGCCCCACAACGGCCGGCCGCATGGACTCATACGTCGAGCAGTTCCAAGCCGAAGGCGGGTCGCTCATCATGCTCGCCAAAGGAAATCGCTCACGACAGGTCACCGACGCTTGTAACAGCTACGGCGGGTTTTACCTCGGCTCAATCGGCGGCCCCGCTGCCCGACTAGCTCAAGACAACATCACCTCGGTTGAGGTTCTCGAATACCCAGAACTGGGTATGGAAGCCGTCTGGAAAATCGAAGTTCAAGACTTTCCGGCCTTCATCGTTGTTGACGACAAAGGCAATGATTTCTTCGAGCAGGTAAAGGCCGAGGCAGCAACTCGTGCCGTTGGCGTCAACTTGAAGTAGTTCGACGAGGTCTTATCGTCGTCAACATTGCGCTACGACAACTCGACGAGTTCTAACCACTCGTCATTGAAGTAGTCGACATCGGCATCGGGAAGCAACAGCACCTTCGTTGGAGAAAGGCGCTCGACGAACTCGGTGTCATGACTCACAAGAATCATCGCTCCTGGCCACTCAGAGAGCGCATCACCAACCGCTTCTCGAGACGCAGGATCAAGGTTGTTCGTCGGCTCGTCAAGGAGCAGCAGGTTGTTACGACCCGTCATCAACATGGCGAGTGCAAGTTTGGTTTTCTCTCCACCAGACAATGTTCCAGAGGTCTGCATCACCTTGTCACCGCTCAAACCAAACATTCCGAGTAGGCCCCGTAATTGAGTCTCGGTGAGTCCCGCACCGGAAGGAACCGACCCTCGAAGGTTGTCTAACAAGGTTCTGTCGGGATCGAGGTTGTCATGTTCCTGCGCGTAGTAACCCGCCTCAACCTGGTAGCCAAACTCGACGTTGCCAAGGTCTGCACCGAGTTCGCCAGCCAAAATGCGCAGCATCGTCGTTTTTCCTGCCCCATTAAGACCAAGCACCAACAGGCGTTCCCCGCGCCCAAGATCGAACCCGACGTCTTCAAACACAGACGGCCCGCCATACCCCTTACATAACTCGGCCACGGTGACGACGGTAACGCCGCACGGTGGGGGCTCCGGAAAGCGCACTTCGATCCGTCGACCCTTATCAGGGGCGCTCACCCGGTCAGATTCCAGTCGGGCAATTCGCTTCTCCATGTTGTGAGCCATTGCGGCCTTTGTCGCCTTGGCCCCAAAACGATCGACAACCTTTTGCATTCGAGCGATCTCGCGCTCTTGCTGAGCTGCCAATTTGGCTTGCCGTCGCTCATCCTCGGCCCGGGCTGAAACATACTGGGTGTACGTACCTCGGTACTCGATGAGATGGCCGATATCTTCCTCGTTTGGTCGATCGAGATGCAACACGCGGGTGATCGCCTCATCGAGAAGCTCAAGATCGTGACTAATGACGAGAAGCGCACCCCGATATTGCCGAAGAAATCCAAGCAACCATTGTTTGGCGTCTATATCTAAGTGGTTGGTGGGCTCATCGAGACACAGTACGTCTGAACCCGCGAACAAGATGCGAGCAAGTTCAACACGGCGGCGCTCACCACCTGACAGCACCCCGAGCTCGAGCTCCATACGATCTTGACCAAGGCCCAGTCCCGCGGCGATCGCCCTTGCTTCGCTCTCGGCGGCATACCCACCGTTGACGCGAAACGTTTCTTCAGCCTTCGAGTATCGGGCGACAGCCCCGTCTGAGGGTGACTCCTCCATTGCGATTCGCAGTTTTTCTATTCGCGTGATCTGATCATCAATTTCTCTGCCCGACAGCACATGGGTGACCGCCCGACGGGAGTCGTGTACACCTCCGATTCTCGGATCCTGAGGCAGATATCCGAAGCCTCCTTTGCGGACCACCGAACCCTGAGTTGCTTCCGCTTCGCCACCTAACACCTTGAACAATGACGTTTTCCCGGCACCGTTTCGCCCAACAATGCCTACCTTGTCGCGGGGTGAAACCGTGAAGGTTGCTCCCTGAACAACGTGTCGTCCGCCAACTTCGACGGAAAGGTTTCGAGCCTGCAGCACCCTGACAGGCTACGAGCAGTCAGCGCGAGGATTGCTCAGCCGCTTCGTGAGCAGCTTGTGTTTCATCCTCAATAAACAATGTGGGCAAACAGTCACCCTCGCCGTCGGTTACCAACGTCGGTGCAGGGCCGAGTGCGAGAGCGATCTCTGTGGTGATTCGGCTCTTCCCTGCAGTTGAGAGATGAAGCCCGTCTGCATTCAACAAGCCCGGCTCGGTGGCGGTGATGCGCGCCCAGTCAAGAACCTGAACATTCGTGTTCTGCGCACCGACATCGCGAATAATGTCATTCACTTCTTTTCTGCTCTGCCGGAACTCGGTCACCGTGAGCAATAGCACTGGCCGAGGCGAGAGCTGATCAAGAAGTGATTCGAGCGTCGATCGGAAACTGGTTGGGCTCTCGTTGTAGTTGCTCCCGAAAAACATGACCGCTACGTCCCAATCGATGCCCTGCTCTGGCGCAAACCTCACCTTGAGTACGTCTCGCGCAAATGCGATAAACCGACCCGGTTCGGCGTTGATTTCAACATTCCAGCCGGCCTCATTCAACCGCTCACACATCGAACCGCCGAACCGTGGAGCGGTGGACGCGAAGATTGAATCTCCAACCATCATCGCTCGGCTACCGGTGACGAGTTCACCGAGGCTCGGCAGCCCTAGATCGGCGGGACGCACCGCCGACGATGATTCCTGCTCACCTGGGCCCTGCTGCAGTTCATCGGCGGTCACACGTTCGACCGGCCCTGGCAACTGCCCTACTCCAGCAACCGTCGCTTGAGTGAGCACGGTGACAACATCATCACCGCCACAGGCCACTGTTCCGGCACCCAGGATTGCCGAAACTGCGATAGCGGCGAAGCGGCGACAAACGGTGGGCACATCAACATGAGAGCACACTGCGTAGCCCAGATCGTGTCACTCGTTGCAACCATCGTCCCCGCAGTACCGTGAGTTCCATGGCTCGGGCATACGACTTGGTGATTGTTGGGCTCGGCCCCGCTGGCCTCACCGCAGCCCGCCTTGCATCACGAGAACTCGGCTTGCGCGTCGCTGCAGTCGACCGTGGGCGTATTGGAGGCACCAACGTATGGAGTGGCTCCATTTCTTCGAAAGCTCTGCTCGGGGCAACCGTGCG
>DLTS01000050.1:3786-6851 GCA_002501485.1 Acidimicrobiaceae bacterium UBA7830 | reverse complement strand
AGCAACAGTCGTAGTCGTCGTCGGGTCTGGAGTGTCAGCGGGACGGTTCGCAGAGAGCTCTACCCCGACGGTGCTCACGAGAAGATCCTGCGAATTTGAAGGCCGTGTTTCAAATGACAAGCCAGGACCTTCAACTGATGCTGAACTGGCGCTGTTCGGCCACGCCGCGAATCCAGAGGAATCCGTCACCACCTGTCCGCCCACATTGAACAGAATTTCCTCACCTTGAATTGGGCCATTTATTCCCGAGAGTGTGACCCCAGTCTCGCTCGCCGTAAAACTCCAAGGGCCTGCATTGGCCGTAGCTTCGACTGCGAGATCATAAGTTGCCTGAGTTGCCAAACTCATAACACCTGCGGATTCATTCACATTTGTGGAGAAACCAACACGATTTGATGCCGAGGATGTCCAAGGGCTCGGAGTTAAACCGTCCCACGACAGCGGGTCAGTACCGTCAAATACATCTGGATCGAAGCGAGCATCAGAAACCCACGCCCACGCAAGAGCTTGGACGGCGGCTAGTTCGTAATTTGTGACTCCGCCTGCGTCGTACAGATCCTTGTCATATCTCCAAGTTAAATAGGAAATGCGACCGTCAATTGTTACTTCACTGTAGGTGGCAAAAGTTCCGACTCCGACTATTGCACCCGCTTGGATACACCAAGCAAAGACCCTGTCCCCGTCAGCTGCCTCTGCGTAAAACGCTCCTATGTATCCGCCGTTTGCTGGGCCTGGGCAATATTCATTTATACATGCCTCGACATACGCCCCTTGTACGTACTCCCCCACGATCTGTGCTGGCTCGGATGAAAAGTCGATTGTGCCGTCCGAGGCGCTCGCAGCGAATCCAAGGCCTGCTGCGAAAGTAATCACGATCGCTACAGCAGAACTTTTTCCTGTTTTGCGAATTAACTCTTGCACTTTTAACCCGTAATAGTCCTATATCTCCAGGCAGATAACTTGATTCTTTTTTATTCTACTTAAATATTTCTCCGAGGGCCACCAGGGAGCGGAGTAAAACCCTACTTCGATCAAGATCTTCTCAGATCGCCTGAAGGTAGCGTCTCATACAAAGCCATAGTTGTTGAGGGGAACGAACTTTTCATGTACCAGGATTTCAAACAACTTAAAATCACAGTCGAAGAGAATGGAATCGCGACGGTTCGGATCCCAACTGCGGGGTCGGTTGGCAGGCACCAGTCAGAGATCCACAAAGAGGTTGCTTCCGTCTGGCGTCGCCTCGATGACGACGAAGCCGTCAGCGTTGTGATCGTCACCGGGGCGGGCGATGAGTTCTACCGAAGCGCAAACATTCAAGGACTCAAATCGATCCCAAGCCTCGATAAAGAAAACACCTTCGAACTCGCCCAGCGCCTTGCAAAAGAGGGAAACGACATTGTCTATGGGATCATCAATATTGATAAGCCAGTAATTTCAGCTGTCAACGGCGCCGCCGAAGGCGGCGGGCTTGCGATAGCGCTCCTCTCTGACATCTCAATCGCAGCGAAAGATGCCCAGTTGGTTGACCCTCACATTGCGATGGGCTTGGCTGCTGGCGATCACGCTGCGATGATTTGGCCCTTGCTGTGTGGGATGGCGAAATCGAAGTTGTATCTGTTGACGTCGGACGCTCTGACCGGTTCCGAGGCCGAGCGGATCGGTCTAGTAAGCCTTGCTGTCTCCTCAGAAGAAATTATGGATGTCGCACGCGACTACGCCGTCCGCTTAGCAGAAGGACCAAAATTCGCGATTCGCTATACAAAACGTGCCCTCAATCAATGGCTTCGCCTCGGAGGAATCACTTCTCACGATTACTCCAGTGCGCTCGAACTGCTCAACTTTTTTGGCCCCGAGTTAGGTGAAGCGGTCGACAAGGCACAGAAGACCAAAGAACACGAGGATTGATTCTTTAAAGAATCAATTTTGAAATCCCCGAAGCGATCCGACTTACTTTTGCCTCGGGCCTCCCTGCGGAGACGCATCGCATTTCCGATCGTCCATAAAGCTTGACCATCGTGTCTTTCGCTCTGGGCACATTGATCTGACCGTCATCAACACAGCACTCACTTCATAGGTCTCGGAGTTTCCCGTGTATCAGCCTCGGCAGTTCTGCTTTTCAGCTCGGTCACGTCTAACACTTTTAAAGATCAAGCGGGGTGCACGCGGCGCCTAATGATCACGATCAACGCGACTCCAGCGCCGAGCAGTCCGCTCATAGTTGCGAGGGTAAGGAATTCAGATGTGTTCTTACTTCCGGTGGAAGGCAACAGTAGATCGCTTGGAACATCAGTCGTTGTGGTCGCAGGGACCTCCGTGGTTGTTGTAACGGGGTTTTCTGTCCACTGGGCGTACAACGTGAAGTCCGCAGTTTGATTATGCGCTGTACCAGCCGTGATTTGGGTACCGTCTGATGCAGCGGTGAACCAGCCTGCAAACGTGTATCCCTCACGGGTTGGATCAGCTGGCAACACGCTGATCGATCCTCCAGAGGTCGTGGTCGCGTCACCGTCCGATACTGCAGAACCACCTTGACTGTCATAGGTGATATTCAGGGTGGTCAACGTGATTGAGTACACCCGGGCGTGCCCGGCAGAAGATCCGTTCCCATCGTTAGCTAAGGAGCCAGCCGCAAGAATCGAGCCGTCCGATGACAACGACACCGACGCACCCCACGCATCAAACGCGGCTTCTCCTTCAATGTTGTCGCCCAGCTGCGTCCATTCTCCAGCCACTAAACGGTACACACGAACACGCCCCGCGTTTGTTCCTATCTCATCAGCACCGTTGGCGCCGGCAGCAAGAATCGTGCCGTCAGAAGACAGTGACAGCGATATACCTAACCTGTTGTTTGCGGCGGCACCGTCGATATCACTGCCGACTTGCACCCAGGTGCCACCCGAGAACTCAAACACCCGCACATGCCCAGCGTTGTTACTAGCCTCATCGTTGTACGGAGCACTGGCTGCCAGGATCGTTCCATCAGAAGACAGTGACACGTCGCCTCCAAAGCCATCGTCTGCGGCCTCACCGTCAATGTCATCGCCCAACTGGGACCACGACCCACC
>DLTS01000050.1:3292-3456 GCA_002501485.1 Acidimicrobiaceae bacterium UBA7830 | reverse complement strand
ACTCAAACACCCGCACATGCCCAGAACTAGATCCGTTCCCATCGTTCCCAACGGCGCCAATCGCAAGCTTTGTGCCGTCCGATGACAACGAGACCGCCTTTCCAGACCCATCGTTTTCGGCTTCACCGTAAATATCGTCTCCCAACTGGGACCACGACCCACCC
>DLTS01000050.1:423-2964 GCA_002501485.1 Acidimicrobiaceae bacterium UBA7830 | reverse complement strand
ACTCAAACACCCGCACATGCCCAGCGTTGTTACTAGCCTCATCGTTCCCGTGAGCACCAACCGCAAGCTTTGTGCCGTCCGACGACAACGAAATCGAATATCCGAGAAAGTCGCTTTCGGCCTCACCGTCAATGTCGTCGCCCAACTGGGACCACGACCCACCCGAGAGCTCAAACACCCGCGCGTGCCCGGCACTAGCTCCGTTCCCATCGTTACTTAAAGCGCTGGCCGCAACGATCGTGCCGTCAGAAGACAGCGATACCGACTGTCCGAAGCCGTCGCTTTCGGCCTCACCCTCAATGTCGTCGCCCAACTGGGACCACGACCCACCTGAGAACTCCAACACTCGCACATGCCCTGCGCCGTCAGCAGCCCCGTCATTGTTATAAGCACCCACCGCGAGCCTTGTGCCATCAGATGACAACGACATTCGAACCCCAAAATTGTCGCCTTCGGCCTCGCCATCAATGTCGGAACCCAACTGGTCAATTGAAGCCGTGGCCAAAACAGTTGTTGCCCCGCCTACCACTGCGCACAACGCCGCACAGGTAAAAACCCGAAGAAAACGACTAATTAAGGTTGAATTAAATCCAAGCAAACTCATAACACTTGACGTTACCTAGTTTCACGAGTCTTTCAACCAGGGAACGATTCATTGCCCGATCTTTGCGTTTAGACCTTGAATGACAGACATTTGCTCACGCTCGGCTCACGACAGCCCCTCCAATTACGACCGGAATATGTTGCGAGTGAGTTGGTCGGTCACCACGGTCCATCTTTGCGAAAGCCAAGAGTTCAAGGACTGGACGTTTGTGCCCAGTCCCCACTGATATGCGGGGTAAGACTTCTAAGATGAGGCTCCTAAAACTGTCCTTGCTTCGACGAATTAAGTTTTTCTTCCGAGATCCCAACCCGCAGAAAGTAGATTTCAATGGCGTTCACTGCTGATATTGCGAACTTTGATTATGGCGGGCTTCACCCTCACGCATTCGAGGGTAAACGAGTTTTGATCACCGGCTCTGGAAAAGATGGCGGGTTGGGACAAGGGTTAGCGCTTGCCGCAGCAATGAACGGCGCGAAAGCAGTTGGTGTGCATTTCAACAGCAGTTACCGCGACGGCTTTGATCTTGTGGACGCGATCCGTGACCAAGGGGTCCATGCGTTTGCGCTTCAAGCTGATGTGACCAGTCATACTGACCTTTGGGCATCACGCTCGTACACCATCGACCAAATGGGCGGCCAGATCCCTGACGTCATTATTTGCAATTCAGGTCTTACTGAAAGCGGCTACCGCTTTGGGCGCTCACTTCCCGAGATTGATGACGAGGCCACGGCTGAGCGTCGCGCCCGTGTGCGTTCGGCATTCATGGAAAACCTCACCGAGTCGAGGCTTGTCATGAACACAAAAATTGATGGATTCCTGTCGTGGACACATCTGTGGGCAAGCGAGGCGATCTACCACAAGAGTCCCCTCCAACTCGTCTACGTGTCCTCATCTCAAGCTATTGACCCTGGAGTCGCAGTGCCTGGGTATGTCATCGCGAATTGGGCCGTGCTGCGCTTACCCGAGGTCCTTCGAGTCAACCTTGGAAAATCTGCTGAAATGGTGAGCGCGTGCTCGCTAATGTTCCCCTTCATTCGGACATCGATGACCGAAGAGTATGTTGAAAACGACAAAGTGTTCGGCAGGTGGCAATCCCGCATGCTTGAAACTCACGAAGCAGCGCTTTCTGTAGCACAACTGCTTTCGCGTCCTGCATCTGAACTTGATCTCGGGTGCTTCCGCCTCAACGTCAACGGTGAAGCCAGTGATCTCAGCACTCAGTGGTCTCGGGTACTCATCTCAACCGATGAGGAACCTCTCGACTGGGCTTAACGAGAGTTTCCATCTTGCTCAACAGGGATTCAAAAGCCGTATTTGTTGGAGCAAATTCTGACCAACATTCGTTAGGGACTTGGTCACCCCCAAACGCAATCTCGGGGCCTGCGTCACCACTGAGACGAAAGGCGCTCTGCTGAGTGGAACCTTTTTAATTGACCTTCCGACGTGTTGCGATGGCAAGACCACCCACTCCAAGACCCAACAGAGCTGACCAGAGAGCGAGCTGCAAGGACTTAGCGTATGCCTCTTGAGAAATACCCGTTGCGGGAAGTAAAGCAGGCACCGATGTTGTTGGCTCCCCTCCCCCAGCACCGACCGCAACCCATTGCGCATACATCACACTTGAACCGGAGGCCGGGAGCACGAAAGGATCCCCTGGTTGATACTGGGTGCCGTCTCCATCTGCCTCCGAGTTCCAACCTGTGAAGAGGTAGCCCTGACGTGTTGGTGTCACGAGTGGGACCGAAAGAGTAGATCCTGAGTCCCCCGAATGTGCATCAGGTTCCCCTGATCCCCCCTGCGCGTCAAAGCTCAAAGTCACCGGACTCACCGCAACCGTAGTTGAGGACGTAGACGGCACTGCTGTGGTCGTGGGAACCGGTTCCACGCTGGTCGTGGTCGTCGTAGTTGTCGTGGTCGTCGTAGTCGTCGTGGTCGTC
>DLTS01000050.1:0-121 GCA_002501485.1 Acidimicrobiaceae bacterium UBA7830 | reverse complement strand
CGTCGTAGTCGTCGTGGTCGTCGTAGTCGTCGTAGTCGTGGTGGTCGTCGTAGGAGGCGTTGTAGTAGTTGTCGTTGTGGGGTCTGCCGCAATTACTTGCCATTGGGCATACAACGTGTCA
>DLTS01000053.1 GCA_002501485.1 Acidimicrobiaceae bacterium UBA7830 | reverse complement strand
GAGCCCGACGCCGGTATCCACCATGGTGCTGCTGCCTCTCATTCGGTCTCACGTCGATGTGCCCATCATCGCTGCCGGCGGCATTTGTGACGGCATGACGATGGCGGCGGCGTTCGCTTTGGGCGCCGAAGGTGTCCAGATGGGAACACAGATGGTGGCTGCAAAAGAATCACCAGTGCACGACAATTGGAAACAAGCGATTGTGAGCGCGGCAGAGACCGACACCATTTTCCTTAACGAACGATTCTCCCCAGCGCTACGCGCATTGCGAACCGGTCGCTCCGAGCGACTTTCGCACGCCGACTACAACATCTTCGGTGACTTCGGGAACGCGAAAGATCTTTACTTTGAGGGTGAAATGGAGGCTGCTATCGCCCTCTCAGGTCAAGTTGCCGGTCGTATCGAAGAGGTTCGCTCGGTGAGCGACATCATTGAGTCGACAATCGACGAATTCACAGCAACGGTTGCCCGCCTCTCTTAAGGAATCACTCGCCTCGGTATTGCGGTTCGCGACGGGACGCAAATGCGTTGATCCCCTCACGGCCATCAACGGTTGCCATCGCCTTGACGATCTCTTGCGCTTCGCGCTCACCCGCCTCTTCGAGCGATGATTCATAACCTTCGTAGATTAGGCGCTTCGCCACACCGATTGATCGTGAGGCACCCGCAGCGAGACTTTCCGCTAGTGAGATCGCAGTCGAATCGACATCTTCATCAGGAACCACCATGTTGACGAGCCCCCAATCGAGAGCTTCTTGAGCACTCAACACTCGGTTGGTCAACGTCAGTTCCATCGCTCGACGCAACCCGATATGGCGAGCAAGGAAATACGTTGAGGTTCCATCGGGCGTCATCGCTACCTTGGTGTACCCCACCGTGAACTTCGCAGACTCGCCAGCAACCACGAGATCAAATGCGCACATAAACGACAGACCTGCACCACCTGCTGCGCCACGAACTCCAGCGATAAACGGTTTCGGAACTCGATTCATGCGATAGGTCGCAGCGTGATAGTCGGTGACGAGCCCAGAGGCGATGGCGGGGAGTCCATCACCGAGCGATGCGAACTCTTTCAGATCGCCACCTGCACAGAACACGTTGCCTTCGGCTGTCACCGCTACCGACTTGACAGTCGGATCATGTTCGACCGCAATCATCACTTCCCGAATATCTTTCGCGAAATCGACGTTCAGTGCATTTGCCCCCTCAGGGCGGTCGAGACGAAGATAAGCGACGCCGTCAGCTACGTGGTACGACATGGTTGAAAGATTCATCTCACCATGTTGGCATTTCACCCCAGCAGACGAAGAAGTCGAACCGCGCTGACCTGATGCGCAACTCCGAGTTCTTGGGCGAACACTGCGAGCCGCAACTCCTCGATCATGAAACCGAGTTCCTGAAGAGTGTCTGGCTCTGCGCCGTTCGGGTACTCCGCAAGCCGCTCAGCGAAGCGACGTTCAACCGGCGCTACCTCCCGCATACCGGCAAGATCGCGTTCTACCCGGCCGGCGAGGTGTTGAAGCCGGTAGCGAATTCCATTCACCCAGCGCTCAAGGTCGTCGATACGCTCCATGCCGACCTTTGCCAACATCCCTGGGCCAACGAGACGATCGAGATGATCATGGGCATCAGTTCGAATGCTCCCGGCTCCAGGAGCTCGCAAGCGTTCGAGTATCTCAACCACGTGGCGAGCAATGTCAACGATCGCAAGACCTTGGTTCACGAGGTCAATGAGCTCCAACGGCGACTTCGTCCGCATCGCCTGGCACAACACTTCGAATTCGGGCAGCGATCTACTGACACCATGTTGCTGGATGATGTGGTCAGCGATTGCGGTGATCGAATCATCGAGAAATGCTTCAACCCCAAGCCCGACCAACGAAAGACCGAGTTGGCGGTCATTATCGATCATTCTTCGAACTGGGCCTCGCGCCGGACTCGCTGCGAGCAACAACAACCGACGAACACCCTCATGCAACAGTCGCTCGGCGAGCACTTGGTCGGTGACGACGCGAAGCGAAACGCTGTCACCCCGGTCGAGCAAAGTCGGATACGCCCGCAGCATTTCGTTGCCGTTAGTCCACTCCAAAACGTCAGGCAGGGTGCCGAGATCCCACTCGGTAATTCCACTCCGCTCATCGATCGGGGCCGATGAGGCCAGCATCTGACGGGCTTGGGGACGCACGATGTCGCGAATTGTTGACAAGTCGTCACCAAATGCATACACCTCACCGTCGGCATCACTCACCACGATGTGAACGATGAGGTCGGGTGATAATCGACCAAGGTCAAACTGGTGATGGTCAACGGTGACTCCCGAGACCTCGGTGAGCGCGGCCGCCAACGCTTCAGCAAATGGTCGACCGTCGGGTTCACCAATGACATTCATTGCCGCTGACAGCGTGTCGGCAGCCGGAATGAGGCGCCGGCGAATGTCTTTCGGGAGTGAACGGAACAATGCCTCAGCGAGATCGCGCCGACGACTCGGCACGTGCCAGTCAAGGTTCACCCCACTGAACTGATTTACCGAGACCAGGGGAAGATGTAATGTCACGCCGTCAAAGGGGCTCTCCACGTCGTGCCGGTAGGTCAGCATGTACTCGGCGCCGTCACGATCTACCCACACTTCAGGTGAGCCGGCGTCAAGGAGTGTCGCTACTTCAGATTCAGGGAGATCTAACAGGAGCGGTGTTGTCGACCGGTGGTCGCGCCACCATCGATCGAAATGCCTCGTCGATGTGATGTTTAGGGGAAGCACATCGTTATACAGACGACGCAGATCACCTACACCTCCGGGAGAGCCGCGCCTGCTGCGCTCCCCCAACTGCTCCCATTCCTCTAGACGCTCACGGTTGCGAGAGATAAATCGTTGGCGGCGACGCCATCGCTGATCGACGTCACCAGCTATGAGCGCGTTCTCGATAAACATTTGGCGAGCAGCAACCTTGTCGACTGCCGACAGTGGGATGCGGCGCCCCTCAACGATTGCAAGGCCGTAGAGCGAGACGCGCTCTGGAATCACCGCTCGACCAGATGTTGCGTTCCACTCGGGTTCCCCATACGAGCGAGTGACCAAGTCGCCTGCGATCGGCTCAATCCACTCAGGCTGAATCGCCGACACTCGCCGAGCCCGAAGGCGATCGGTTTCAACGACTTCAGCGGCGACTACCCATTCGCTACCTGCCCGACCAACCGCCGAGCCGGGAACAACCTCAAATCGAGCTCCCCGAGCACCCTGGTATTCGACTCGTGTCCGCCGATCGCGTTGCGGCCGGCGATCGTCTCGACGACCGATGTTCGACAACAAACCAGACAGCACAGCCTGATGCACCCGATCGGGGTGGCCCGCATCAGTGCCAGGTCGAATGCCGATCTGTCCGGAGACCTGCCGAAGTTGACTGTAGAGATCGCGCCATTCACGCACTCGCAACCAGTTGAGATACTCATCACGACACATCCGCCGGAACGCGTTACCCGACAGTGTTTTCTGCTGCTCTTTCACGTAATCCCAAAGCGAAACAATGCTCATGAGATCAGACCCGGGAACGGTAAAACGGCGATGTAATTCGTCAGCGCGTTCTCGCTGTTCTCGTGGACGCTCCCGAACATCTTGAATTGACAAGGCAGCTGCGATCACCAAGATCTCACGCACACAGCCATGCCGCTCTGCAGCAAGAATCATGCGAGCACTGCGCGGGTCAATCGGCAACTGCGCCAGTTTTTTGCCGATCGGAGTTAGTCGATACTCCCCATTGTCTCCTTCGGTGAGAGCACCAAGTTCGTTCAGTAGCCGGTATCCGTCGCGAACCATTGACGATTCAGGGGGCTCAATGAACGGGAAATCACTCACGTCACCCAATCTGAGATCGGTCATCTGCAAGATCACCGATGCGAGATTCGTACGAAGAATCTCAGGCTCGGTAAATTCAGGTCGTTCCTCATGATCACCTTCGTCCCATAAACGGATGCAGACCCCTGGCGCGACCCGGCCACACCGACCCGCACGCTGCGCTGCCGATGCTTGTGAGATGTCCTCAATTGGAAGTCGTTGAACTTTTAAGCGACGCGAATATCGACTAATCCGCGCAGTACCGGTGTCAATGACAGCTCGCACCCCAGGCACAGTGATCGATGTTTCCGCGACATTTGTCGCCAGCACGATTCGTCGACCCGGATGAGAAGCGAACACTCGCTGTTGCTCTGCCGCCGACAGCCTGGCGTACAACGGCAAAATCTCTGTTCGAGGTAACTCAAGTTGTCGAAGTGCGTCTGACGTATCGTGAATTTCTCGTTCTCCTGAGAGAAAAACGAGGATGTCTCCGTCGACCTCTTTGGTCAACTCGGTGACACCATCGATGATGGCCTCAACCTGGTCAGTGTCATTAGCAACCGGCCGATACCGAAGTTCAACGGGGTAGGCCCGCCCCTCAACGGTGAACACCGGGGCTACGTTGCCGTTGTGGTCAGCAAAATGCTCGGAGAAGCGGTCGGTATCGATTGTTGCTGACGTGACGATGAGATGGAGTTCAGGACGTCGGTGTAGCAACTGCCGGAGATAGCCCAAGATGAAATCGATATTGAGACTGCGCTCATGCGCCTCGTCGACAATGATGGTGTCGTATCGGCTGAGATCAGGATCTCGAGAGAGTTCAGCAAGCAAAATGCCATCGGTCATCACCCGAATCTGTGTCTCTGCGTTGACCTGATCGTTGAACCGCACCGAGAACCCGACCTCTGAACCCAACGCCACCCCGAGTTCGGTGGCGATTCGATCAGCAACCGAGCGCGCGGCTACCCGACGAGGCTGGGTATGGCCGATGAGGCCGGCCATGCCGCGGCCAGCCCGTAGACAGAGTTTTGGGAGTTGCGTACTCTTACCTGATCCGGTTTCTCCGGCGACAACAACGACTTGATGATCTCGAATTGCATCGACAAGTTCATCGGCATAGTGCGCAATCGGCAACTCCTCCGGAATCTGAACCTGTTCGAGTTTGATCGACATAACGGCGACGACGGTAACCGCTGAGAACTAGCGTCGGTCACATGGCCCATTGGTTGATGAAATCTGAACCCTACGTATTTTCTTACGACGACCTCATAAAGGTAAAACGCGAAGGATGGGATGGCGTCCGAAATTATCAAGCACGAAACTTCATGCGCGAAATGAAGAAAGGTGACCTCGTCATCTTCTATCACTCAAACGCAACCCCTCCCGGGGCTGCTGGCGTCGCCAAGATCGTTAAAGAGGCGGAGCCCGACCCGACACAATTTGATCCTGAATCGAACTATTTCGATCCGAAAAGTTCCTCCGAGAACCCTAGGTGGGACTGGGTGACCCTTGGGCCAAAGAGGCGCTTGAAATTTGTTTCTCTCGACGAGTTGCGTGCGATGCCTGAGCTCGAAGAGTGTCGACTACTCGCACGAGGTAACCGCCTCTCGGTGATACCACTCACCGAAGCCGAGTTTGATGCGATCGTCGCGGCTGGCTCTTAAGGTTTACGGCTAACGAATCGAGCGCTCACGCTCACTCCAACGACAACCGCTCCTGCGATAAGCATTGTGTAGGCCGGTGTAGCTACGCGTCCGACCAGACTGTCGGCGATGGCGCGAATCATGTCAACGCGTGCAACCCCGTCGATAGGCAGAACACCAGAGATTCGACTCACGCCGAAAAGAACGACGCCGGCGAGAAGCAAGGCAACGCCCAGAGGAAGCAATCTGCGAAGAAATGCAGCAGGTGACAGCACGAGCATCAACGCTGCAGATACGACCGCAAGAGCAAGCCCGATGTTCGACCACATTCGAACCGAATCGACGACACCTAAAAGATCGACGTCGCTCTCCGTGCGTTCAAGGACGATTGGTTCAATGCCTTCAAGTAACGATCCTTCGTCGATCGCATCAATCACTTCATCGGTAGCCGTCTCAATAAGGCCCTCGTCAACTTCAATTCCAAACTCTTCTGCTACGTCGGCGAGTTCGCTCGATTCGGTCATGGCCGCAAGCTGATTGAGGGCCACCGAGGCAAGTTTGTTGACGTCAACTTCGGCTGACTCCGCGCCTTCGAAGAAGACGTCATACGCAGCAACGCTCACGGCATCTTTAAACGCAGCAAATTCATTACTCGACAGCACCGTTTCGACTGCGAAGCGAACCGTCTCGTCATCAGCGTATTGGCTGATCATCGGATCAGAGGCGAACTGATTCGCGATCTCATTGACAACTTCGGTCCGCACTTCGGGCAAGTCAGTGACCTCGCCAACAATTGCCGTCACCGATTCGGCCGAACCTGCAATTCCGAGCACCACACGTCCGAGAGCGAAGGCCACGATGCCAATCGACATCGTGATGCTCGCAATCACGACGATGATTCTTCTGAACAGCACCCTTATAGGGTAGTCAGACTGGTATCTCCCGCAGGCAGTAATCTGGTCTTCTGTGCTGACAGTCATCTAATCATTCATGCGACGGTGACCAGCCTCCCAGTCTTCTTCCACTGGTTGCTCAACAAGTCCGCCAAGAATGTTTAGTTGAGGCGTCTCTCGCAGCGACCGTTTCATTTCTGCAAAACCAGGGAACGCAGCGAGGGTATTCACCGACTCCCATAACTTCACCGCATCTGAGCCCCGTGGAATTCGAGAGATCACCGGCCCGAAAAATGAAAGGCCGTCCTCTCCAAACGAAATGATCGGCGTACCAACGTCTCGACCCGTGCGAGACAGGGCCATCTCGCCTTCGGCGTCGATCATTTCATCCCACGCGGTGTCATCAGCTGCGCTTGCGAAGTCGAGGTCGATGCCGGCCGTGGTAAGCACCTCGACGAGGTGATCAGGTGTCGAAAGTCGATCTCGCATGCCTGATCCCCTCGGCTTGTCGAAATATGACTCCCCGTACGCAGTCACGACAGGGTCAAGCGCGTCTCTCCCAAGTTCATATCGAATACGGGCAGCGACCCGAAGCATCCGCAAACCAGCGGTATGGCCGAATTCGTAGCCTGGAGGAAAATGGGTGGGGTAATCCTTGTCTTTGTTGATGAGTCGCAGCGAAATAAACCGCCAGTCCACAGTTAGGTCGATCTCGGAGCGCACCTCCTCAATCCAGCGGGAGGCCAACCACGCGAACGGGCAGACCGGGTCCCAGAAAAACTCAATCGTGCGATCTGGGTCGCGTGGTGGGGGCGTTGTCGGAATGGGGTTTGACATACCCCGAACGCTACGGTGATCGCGTGGCGGCTAACGACCTGAACCTCAGCGATTACAGGCTTAGAGTGCAGCAGTTTCTGCGCGAGTCGAATGATGCCGGCATTGGATGTCGTGAGTACGGCACCATTCTTCCTCCGGCCCTTATCAATGACGCCAAGGTGTGGCAACACGCAATCGCCGAAGCAGGTTTTGCAGGAATCGACTGGGACACATCACATCATGGCCAAGGACTCTCTGAGGCTCACTCGGTCATCTGGTACGAAGAATGCGCCCACGCCGCGCTTGCTCCCTATGCCAATTTCCAAGGGTATGTGCTCACCGCTGGTGCAGTGCGAGCATTTGGCACGCAGGAACAAGTCAATACCCACCTCCCACACATCATCGATGGATCGAAAATCTGGTGCCAGTTATTTTCAGAACCGGGCTCTGGGTCAGACCTGTCGAGTCTTCGCACCAAAGCCGAACCCGACGGGGACGGCTGGCGCATCACGGGTCAGAAAATTTGGACGAGCACTGCGCAAGTTTCGCAATGGGGAATACTTCTTGCCCGCACTGACCCAGGCTCACGGGGGGCACGAGGCATCTCGTTCATGCTCATTGACATGAACCAGCCTGAGATCGATGTTCGTCCGATTCGACAGATGACCGGCGACACAGAATTCTGTGAAGTTTTTCTCGACGGCGCCTATGTTGCTTCTGAAGGTCTAATCGGCGATGCGCATTCGGGTTGGCAGGTTGCGACAAGTGTTCTTGCTGATGAGCGGGCGGCGGTGGGCGCCGCATCGATTCAACTCGATCGACAACTTGATCGATTGGGTGATGACCCTGGAACTGAACTCCGCGATCGAGGGTTTGCCCTTCGCCGTTTACTCGACCGATCGGGCACAAACCCTCGGCTAGGCCCTCTCTCGAAGCTTGCGATGACCGAGTTTGAGACTCAACTCAGCCGTGCTGTTCTCGACACGCACGGTGCTGATGCAATGCTCACTAATGACGATACGGAACCGTTCTTGTACGCCCCCGGGATGCGCATTGCTGGAGGTTCAAGCGAAGTGCAACGAGATCTTGTTGGCGAACGACTGCTCGGCCTTCCACGTTCGCCCAAACCGCCGTCATCTTGAGTGGAGATCTTCTTTAGCGAAGACCTTGGCCAGCATCGAGATAAAAAGATCAGCCGTGCTCCTGCACCCTCTCGAGACGGTGGCGCAGACCGCTCACGCGGCGTTCTGAGCGGGAGAGAGCCGCGAGAACTGACGCCCGGGAACCCACCAGAGTCACCCGTCGTCGGGCACGAGTCACTGCGGTGTACAGCAACTCGCGCGTTGCAAGTCGAGAACCATCAGGCGGAAGTACCACGACGACATGGTCAAACTCAGACCCTTGGCTTTTATGAATCGTCATTGCGTGAACTGTTGCGTGGTCTGACAACGAAACTGGCTCAATCAGCGGAAGGTCTGAGTTGGGAAATGCGACCCAGAGACCACGTTCATCTTTTACTACCACCCCAACATCACCATTAAACAGTCGCCTTGATGGGTCGTTCGCTGTGACGATGATCGGCTGACCTGGGTAGTGCCCACGCGTTTGAACTTCTGCGCGCTCAAGAAGTCGTTCGGCGCGAAAGTTCCAACCGTCGACCCCAAATGGCCCACTGCGGTGAGCGCACAGCACCCGAAATGCGTCGAGCTGTCGTAACGCACCTGCGATATCACCATCAGAAGCTTTTGTGACAAGAGATACTGCGTGGTCTCTCACAAATTGGTCGACATCGGCAGGCTCTTCGAACATCTCGAGAACGATTCCATCAATCTCAGACGTGCTCAATGCCGAGGTACCGAGCGCCTCGTCGAGTACGTGTGCTGCCGCATCACTGTCTCCTTGCAACACCGCACTCGAAAATTGGCCGATGACGCTGTCGGCAGGAAACCGATGGGTTTCAGTGAGTTCAGCTACGCATGTATGAATTGGGCCGTCCGCCCCAGCGATGTCGCCGAGTACCGAACCCGCATCGACACTCGCCAACTGGCCTGAGTCTCCAACGAACACCAACCTCGCAGTGGGATGCAGTGCTTGGAGAAGGGCATCGACGAGTGGCAGTGACAGCATCGATGCCTCATCAACGACAATGAGATCGAACGGGAGCGGATTGTGAACGTCGTAACGAAAGCTTTCTGAACCTCTTGCTCCAAGCAACCGGTGAACTGTCGAGGGAACTATGAGTTGAAGGGCAGATGCTGCGGCAAAAATCGGTTCGTCATCAGCTGAGGAAAGTAGATCAATCGACTCGGCCACACTCTCCGCCATTCGGGCTGCTGCCTTACCCGTCGGTGCGGCGAGCGCAACACGTGCCGTCGGAGAAGTGACAAACTCGTCTGCGACAAGGGCGACTACCGTACGAGTTTTTCCACTCCCCGGCGGCCCGGTAAGTACCCCAAGTCGCGCACGCCCACAGACCTCAACTGCATGTTGTTGGTTTCGGGAAAGATGAAGGACATTGCTGACGTCAGCGTTTGACACCGTTGGTCGTGACGCCCGCGCAAGCTCACTGAGACGCTCTGCCACCCGCTCCTCGTGATGAAAGAATCGTCGCAAGTAGATGAGGCCACGGTCAACCACCAGCGGCGACTGCGTTGACGTTACGAGGCGGCTTTTCGACACATCTTCGAGCCATTTGGCTGCATTTTCGGGCCATGAGAGATTCTCCACATCGGTCACTCGCGTTGGCGAGCGCGATTCTGCGCTCACCAACGTGTGCTTGCGAATCTCCCGCAGATCAATCGCTGTATGGCCTGACTGGGGCGCAGCGACTGCAAAAGCAAGAGCAAGAATGAGGTGTTGGTCGTCTTCACCGCACATGTCGGCGAGCGCAACGGCAACCGCCAGGTCGTGGCGTGTCAGGGCCTCGGAAAGAACCCAAGGTTCGAAGTGGTCGTACAGAGTTCTTCGACGCTCTAGTTGTGTCACGTCGACCCCTCTACTGCGAACAGATGATCGACTGCGTCGATGAGCTCACCCGATGGCTGCCACCAGATCACACCGCGCGTATCGCTGGCAGGCCAGGTGGGGTCCATTCCTCGCACAAATAGGTAGGCCACACCAGCCACCACATCATCTGGGTTCGCCCGTGGCTCCCGACGACGCAAGTAACGCCTGAACGCAACCAGATAAAGCAATGCCTGAAGTGGGTAGCCGTGGTGATTCATCTCGTCGACCAATTCAGCGGTGGTGAATACTGCATCATTACTCAGCCGATTTGTTTTGTAATCAGCGATGAAAAACGAGCCGTCAACTCTTGCGACGAGGTCAATTGACCCGGTCAACATTCCTGCGATTGGCACCGCGATCTGACCATTTGCGACTTGGTGGAACCATGATCGGAATGGATCGTCATGTGAGGAATGAGAAACGACCGCCTCCGCAATTGTTCTTGCACTCGTGCTGGGAAGAGGCAACAAAAATTCGAGTTCATCGAGACGGTCAACTCGAGAAATTGTGCTCAGGCTTGTCTCACCAAATGGGCCTCCGAGCGGCGCCAACAGCATTGTTGACAGCCCCTCCGCAAGGATCTCCGGATCGCACTCAATGGGCTGGTAGCGAAGACGTTCGCGGCAAAGATCGAGGAGGTCAGCCGTAACTGATGCCGAATCAAACTCAACATCTTCAAGAACTGAATGGACCAGCGTTCCAAAGGCAGCAGAACCAGGAATTGCATGGAGCGGCGTCATCTCGGTCGGCCCAACCGCAATGGGTTCCTCGGTGGTTTCGCCAGGTTCATCGAGTCCGCCAATGTGAGGTGCCACGTCAACGTCAAGGCGAGAGCGGTCGCTGTCAGCCTGCAATGCTCGATCGATTGCGGTGAACGACCACACCTTCCAGGGCTCGTCGAAGGTTCGGTCGTTGGTGCTCACCAACAACGACGAATCATCAATTGATTCGGCGACGGGTTGAATCCGAGCCGGGCGGGAGTCAATGCGAACCAGTTCGAGCGCCTCAGGGATTTCCGACGCCAGTCGTGCAACGTCTCCGGCGCATGACTGCTCAAGAAGATCAGCAAGCGGCCGAATGCCCCTTGAGAAGCCGGGCACTGTCCACAGCACAAGTTTGTGGACTGCTCGGGTGAGTGCAACATACAGATTTCGCAGATCCTCACCTCGGGCTTCTGCGTCGGCGCACGTTTTGACACGCATCACCGCCTTCGCCCTTGAGGAACCACTAGCCACCCAATAGGTATTCAGAAGCCTGCCGCCCTCGTCGGGCATTTCAGCATGAGGTAACCCCTGAGAGCCTTTCTGTGTCGTCCACAAGGTTGGACAGAGCACCACAGGAAACTCCAAACCTTTCGCTTTGTGAATGGTCATGACGCGCACCGTGTCGTCATCACAATCGAGGCGACGATTCAGCGTCTCACTTGTTGAGCGATCAGAGGAAATCTCTCGCAATTCTTGGAACGCTGCCGCGGCCTGAGTAGGGCTGCATGAACGACCTCGGGTCCTCTGATGCAGAAGTTCCCCGATGTGCTCAATGTCGGTGAGCAATCGCTCGCCACCGACTCGAGCGAGGGCCCGTTGTTGGTATCCGTCTTGGCGCAACACTGCAAGCAGGTGCGCAACTCCACCCACAGCGAGGGCTCGAACCCGTTGCTGCTGCTGACCCAGCAACACAGCCTCATCTTCGCTCTTAAAGTCATCAACTTGGCTGACATCCACATCACCAAAGACACCAATTGCAACCGTTCGCGCCGCACGAAGGTCTGTCGGACGCAACAGACTTTGCAGAAGAAGTCGCCATTGAAGAGCAGCCGGAGACTCGAGCACAGAGTCGGTACCGCTTGTCACTGCCGGAATGCCGGCCGCCCGCAGAGCCGATGCGTAGAGCTCTGCATCAGAGTTCGACTTCACGACGATGCCAATATCTGAGGGTCGCAGCGACTCGGCAGAAGAGTCGTGCTGTCGGGTAATTCGGCTCTCACCGAGAAGCCTTACCACCTCAGCGACGACGTCTGCGAGCACCCAGTTACGTGCGGTTCCTGCATCGACCGAGCCTTCCGCGTCAAGTGGAGGCTCTATCGACCGAATCTGCATTGGAGGCTGTCCATCGCTCAGGCCATATGCGCTCATCTCTTTACCGGCGAGAACACGCTCGAAACCAACCCGATCATCGCCGAAGGTCACCTGCCCAAACATATGCTCAAGAGCAATGAGCATGTCGGCGTCTGAACGGTAATTCGTGTCGAGATGAAAGCGCCGACCGCCATGCTGATCGGCATACTCAACTGCCTCGAGATAGGCAGACAGTTCGGCTCCACGGAAGCGATAAATCGATTGTTTCGGGTCACCAACAACGACGAGAGGAACGGCGGGAATACCTGTGTGCTGCTCGATGAACGCCGTCCGGAAGATTTTCCATTGCACTGTGTCGGTGTCTTGAAACTCATCAACAAGAACAAGTCGGAATCGCGAGCGGAGTTCTGCGATGATCGAGGGACCTCGAACTTCATCGCATAAGAGGTCGCGAGTGTCGACAAGCATTGAATCGAACGTGCCGCGCCTCCAATGTCGTCGTCGACGAACCACCTCGTCCACCGAGGCTTCGATGATCTCAATAAGGTCGTTGATCTCAGCTTGAACCTCGTCTGGAGCATCAGGAAATGTCGCCATGCGAGCATCAGGCAACGTCAAACGGGTTTTGACCGCATCGATGACCCGAGAGGGATCAGTGACCGTGTGTTGGCCCGCGAGGATGACATCGTGAACAACCTCACTGATGTCTTCACTATCGGAGGAAATTTCAGCGGTTGCTACACCCACCGAGGTGAGCAACCGATGACAGAACCCATGGATAGTCGACACGGTCATCGCATCGAATTCGGTGAGCGCGCGTCGTAAATGTTCAAGGCGAGACCGGCGACCTTCCTCATCATCACTATCAGGCTCAATCAGCAAGATGTCAACCGTGTCGGTGATGTGCACCCAGTCTTCGGGCGGGGTCATCAGGGCATCAACGCCTTGCACAATGCGGGCGCGAAGTCGACCTGCAAGCTCTGCCGTCGCAGCGTCAGTAAATGTCACCATGCACACTTCGCGGGGACTGAACTCACCTCTTGCGAAACCAAGTAGTGCAAGACCTGTGATGGAGTAGGTTTTCCCAGTTCCCGCAGATGCCTCGATCACCGTAAGACCAGGGGCTTGCGGTTGCGAGATGTCAAATGGCAAGCTCGAGGTCATGATGGGTCCTCGTTCATTGACTGCAATTTTCCTCCGTTGTCGTTGATCTCAACAGAGCGGAGAAGAGGAGCGAACCACTTGCCAACATCACGCAAAGTTGTTGTCTGGTCGAGTAACTCTTCATAGCCAAAGTCAAAAAACAAACGGTTGAAGATCTGCTCACGTTCACCCGGTCGGGCCTGATGACCCTCCCATTCGGCTTTTGGATCACCGCCACAGCACTGTGCAAGTGCGACACCTGCAGACAGGGGCACCGGCCGGATGAGAACCTCTCGACGTAACTCGATTAAACCATCGAGTAATTCACGAGGGTTGGCTGATGGAGTCAACGCGGCCGTGAGGTGACGAACGCGCGCTTTAGTGTTGCCCATCCGGTACATGGAGAGGCGCCACTGTGTTTCAGGAGACGCAACCGAGAGAACGACCAGATCGACCAATCGCTCACAGAAACGGTTGGCAAACGATGATGAGACGGCAATGTCAAGAACTGTTGAGCCATGGAGCGAATCGATCACCCCGGTCAATTCGACGTCGCCATCCTCTCTGGTGATGTGAACGTTGAGAGGCGTCGTGACAAGCGGCAAGGTCATTCCCTCAGCTGACAACGCGTCAACTATTGCCTCTGCATCGTCTCGTGCTGTCTGTAGTGACGCGGCTCCGTACACACCGGGAGGAACATCACCTGATGCAGTAAGGA
Source organism: Acidimicrobiaceae bacterium UBA7830 (assembly GCA_002501485.1). Classification (GTDB taxonomy): domain Bacteria; phylum Actinomycetota; class Acidimicrobiia; order Acidimicrobiales; family Ilumatobacteraceae; genus Casp-actino5. The sequence goes on along the minus strand of DLTS01000053.1, from coordinate 25,534 downwards.
AATCGGTCCAGTCTTCTGGACGCCCTCCACTGATGGCGGATGACAGCATGCCGTGACGCAACCCGAAGCGATCGAGCCCATCAAGGACAAGCGGGATGTTCGACCCGCGCTCGCGACCAAACTCTCGGAGAGCGGCGAAATGAAGACGATCCTCGCAGAACGTTCGCACCGGTTGGCTAAATGCACGACGAAGATCGGCGATGGTGCAGGGCCCATCGGGGCGCGCAGCTAACACCAGTGACTCAGGTTGCTGTTTACGTTGACTGCGACGGGAAATCGCAGCCTCGACCGCGCTTCGATCATGACTCCAGGGTCGATCGCTTACTTCAGGGCGAATGACAAAATTTGCTTCCGACCACGTCTGTCGCGGGTGGTGTACAAGGGGGAACTTGCCGCCAATAAGGTCACCAAGAGCATCGATGAGTTCGCTCAGTGCAGCAGACGGTGAGACCTCGGCACCACTCGTGACATCAAATCCGGTCGAACAGATGATGAGCCGATCTTGGGCCGACATGACAGCGTCTAGGAGTTGGGCTTGATATTCACTTCTCGGGTCCCGGTCACCGATGCACTGTGGAGATTGAGTGAGGTCATCGGGATTGCCGAGAGTATTTGGTTCACCCTCTCGGTCGACTCCTAAAAGACAAACAACGCGATGAGGTACTCTGCGTAACGCAGTAAGCGAAGAGACCGTTACTCGCCCAGTCTGAAAACGAGGCATTCCCGCTGTCGAAGCCAGTCTCGAGTTGACCAACCCAGCAAGATCAGCGGGATTGACCGTCACCGACGCGGAGTAGTCCCCAGCGAGTTCGACCTCGTCGCGAAGTTGCTCACACAGGCGGTCGATTGCTCGCCACCACAGCACCTCATCGTCACGCACGAACACGAGGTGACCAAGCGCTTCGCGGAATGTGACAAACCACTCCAGAGGTGTTGCTAACAGATTGAGTTGTGTACAACTGTCGTGCAGTCGCTGAAGGAAAAGAGCAGTTTTCCCGAGTAGCGCAACGTCATCGAAACTCACCTCTCGGAGCGGGGCGATGCGATCGCCAACAAGTTCAGGCCCGCTTGCGGCCGTCGCGACAGCAGAGACGAGACGGTTCAACGCGTCGAGCAGCGTGAATGTACCGAGAGGCTCAATGCCGACCGCACGCTGGTCATCTCCGTCAAGGCCCCAACGAGCATTTGCCATGGCGAGGAGTTCGCTGACACGATCAGCATCAGCGGGTTCGATGTCGAACGACTTGGCGACAACCGGCTGAGCCAAGAGTTCAACGACATCACTTACTCGAAAACGCCCATCGAGTAACCGCAGCAACTGTTGGCCGACGGTCGCAATCGGGTTCGTCACCCCAAGCGAACGATCAGCAAGTTGCACCGGAATGTTGGGAACACCGGCCGCTGGGTTACCAGCGAACACAGACTGCACCAGTGGAGCGAAACGTTCGACGTCGTTGGTGAGCACCACAACGTCCCTTGGTGCAAACACCACCGACCCGTCACGATGCCGCTCATTGAAAAGGTGAAGAAGATGGTCTCTCAATACCTCAACCTGGCGTGCTGCCCCAAAAGTGCGGTGAACGACAACGGTACGGTCGAGCTGCACTTCGGCATCAGGGATGGTGTCATGATCGATGGCGTCTTGAAGAGATGACAGGAGAGTGCAGTCGTCCTCGCCTGCAGAGTCGCGTTTGATATCGAGAGGCCCCTCCACTTCCCCGCTGGTCACCAACACAGAATCGAGTAGCAGCTTGTGGCCTTCTTCGTTGGTACGACCCCAAACCTCATTGAGTCGAAACCCGCCTGTTGAGCGAGGATGTGCATCGCGCAACGCTGGAAATCGCAACTCTTCTCGCCACGCTGATCGAACAGAATCCCACTTTGACGACGATGACACTGGAGCGAACACTGCGACCTCGCTCTTTGTTGACAACACTCGAAACAAATCGAGTTGAGGCTGCGGCATCGACGTCAAGCCAAATATCGACACCCGTTTCGGTATTGAACCAGTGAATGAGATCTCATTTGCAGAAGCATTCGTGAGTTGTTCGAACACGCGGGCGTCTGATCGCCCTAAACGCGTTTCGAGTTGCCGCCAGAGTTCCGGTTGCCAGAGCTGATGGTCAGCGAGGGCCTGTAGCGATCCATCGACATCTTCTCCATCAGACCACCGTTTCACCATGTGGGGTCGGTAGAGGATGTAACGATCGAACACATCGGCAATCGCACGTGCCCGCGTGAGATCGTCGACGCCACCTTCTTGTTGGATGGCATGGATCGCCCACGTCAACGGACCTGTCTCCCAGGTGCCCATCTTTGATTCGAGACTGAAGGTTTCTTTGAGGAATCGCGCCGGGTACGAGAACTGAATATTGGAACAAATGCCGAGGCGAAGGGCGATTGCGTGGGTTAGCCATGAACGAACCCCGTCACCTGGGACCACAATGGTCTCGGGGAGAAATGGGTCATCGGGCACCTCGTTCAAACGGTCGACGAGCCGGTCGGCAAGCGTCTCGAGGTCATTGGCGACGACGAGGTGCATTCCCATTCCTACGATCGTAGGTGCTGGGTGTGACGTCGATGCTGGTGATGGCCAGCATTCTCACTGCAACCGACACCTTCAGGCGGCGGTAGCCTTTCCACGTCGTCCCGCCCTCGTAGCTCAGGGGATAGAGCATCGGCCTCCGGAGCCGTGTGCGCAGGTTCGAATCCTGCCGAGGGCACCAGCAATGGAGCTATCGCACGGCGAATAAGTCGTAGACAACCGACATTGCGTTACGACCTGCTGACGCAATGAAGACGGTGTTATTGAGCCATTCAAGCCCGGGGCCACCACTCTCGAGGTTGACCTGGAGTCTGAAGTAATACTCGTCTCGAGCGACATTCTCGCCGGCTGCAACCCTTGCCAACACCTCAGCAGGCCCGTGCCGAAATCCTCTCGTTGCGAGATAGATGAGAGAGCCATCAGCAGTCCTCGCGGAATAGCGGGTGTCGATTACTGCGGTGCCATCAGCGGACACCATCTGCCAATCGGCACCGCCATCGAGAATTTCAGCATTCAGCAGCGGACCCGTTATTGACCCGCCAGTGATGGGGATGATCCGGCGCTGCCCGATAAGAACCGACCCGAGTTCTAAGGGTTCGCCAAGTTCAACATTGACATGAGCGACAAACTCCAACTCAGGGACGTGCTGAGGGGGCGACATGAAAAACGTGAGTCGGAATCAGAGAGGGTGACGTGTCGGGAATGTCACCGGGATGTTGCGCGGCCCTCGAACCTGGCCACCCGCCCATGTCACTGCATCAGCATCAGTGAGTTCAAACTCCGGAATCATTTTCAAGAACTCTTCGATGGCTACCTGCATTTCCATGCGAGCAAGGTTTGATCCAGCGCAACGATGGATACCTGAACCGAATGCAATATGGCGGTTGTGCTCACGATCGATGATCACTTCCTCCGGGTTGTCGAACATTGCCGGATCGCGGTTCGCGGCAGGAAAGGTGAGCATCACTCGATCGCCGGCCTTGACCTCACGATCACCGAGCATGGTGTCATGATTTGCGACTCTGGCCATCGTCACCGGAGAATACGCGCGGAGAAATTCTTCAGTCGCGGTCGGAATAAGGTCAGGTTCGTCGACAAGTCGCTCTCGATCTTCGGGGTTCGTTGCGAGGTGCAACAGGGCTGAGCCGATTGAACTCCACGTCGTGTCGATTCCGGCGATGAGCATGAGACCGACATTGCCTCGAATGACTGGCATCGGAACGGGCTCGCCGTCAAGTTCGGCATCGAGCAGGAATGAGATGAGATCGTCACCTGGGTTCTCTTGCCGGTACTCGATCTGTTCCAAGAAGAATTTTCTGATGATCGAGGCGTAGTGCTCCCGAATTTCGTCATCTTGCAATCCGAGTTCAAGTGCGCCCTGCACCCATGTCGTGAATTCCTCTGCCATCTGAGGTTCGATGCCAAGAATTGCGGCAATGATTCGGGGCGGGACCTGACGTGCGTATTGCTCTGCAATGTCAGCAGATCCCTCTTCAATGAATTCCCGAATCAGTTGTCGGCACAACTCTTGGGTGTGCTCTCGGTACTTCTCAACCGCCTTCGGCGAAAAGAACGGCAGCATGAGCCGGCGTTCGGGGGTGTGGTCAGGTTCATCGGTGGCAATAATCGAGCGAATACGGTCGCCGTTCGCGTCATACGACTGTGGAACTGGGGTAACGGTTATGGAGTGCGACGACCAGGTTTCGGTGTCGGCCGCAATCGACCTCACTCCCTCATAGGTCGTGGGCATGAATGTGACCTCGCGGCGCTCAGTGCGGGCAAACGGGCACCCCTGCTCACGTAGATCACCCCATACCGAATACGGATCTTTCACGAACTCCGGATCAAAGATCTCGAAGTCATTTGCCCAATCTGATACTGGATCAACTGCGGTCATCATTCCCCCTCGATGATGTTGCCGACGCAACTGCCTTCTGGTCGGAATCGTAGCGCACACACTTTCAGGTGTGCACCGTGCCGTAACGCCTAGAGCCGAGAGGGGTCAAAGCCCAAAGGAAGTTCTAAGCGATGTTCCGCCAGCAGGTCAACATTTGCAAGTAATTCTGGTGTGCGACCATCGGCCACCACACAACCGTCACTCACAATGACCGACCGATCGCATAGCTGCAGAGCAAGGGGAAGATCATGAGTGACAATGAGTTGCGTCTGCGTTAGGGAAGAAAGCAAATCAATGAGTTCGCGCCTACCCGCAGGGTCAAGACCTGAGGTGGGTTCATCAAGAATGAGGACATCGGGGTCCATTGAGAGCACGGTTGCAATCGCGACCCTTCGCTTTTCGCCACCACTCAAATGATGTGGGTTTCGATCGGCATAGCCGGCAGCTCCAACCCGTTCGAGCGTTCGTTCTACAAGCTCACCAAGTTCCGCACCGCGGATTCCGAGATTCGCTGGACCGAACGCCACATCTTCGCGAACCGATGACATGAAAAGTTGATCATCTGCGTCTTGAAATACTGCACCAACCAGACGACGAACTTCCATCAAATTCGATTCGACAACAGGAGTATCACCAATCCACACCTCGCCAGATTGAGCTGCCAAGAGGCCATTGAGATGCATTACGAAGGTGGTTTTGCCCGAACCGTTTGGCCCAAGCACTGCGACGCGTTCACCCGCATTGACGTCGATGGTGAGCCCTCTCAATGCATCCTGATGCTCCCCCGGATAACGAAAACCGAGTTCGCGAACCGAAATCGATGAAGCTGACATCACACCACCGCCACGATGAGCACCAATGCGGCACCAACCGGGCACAGCAATACGGTCAGCCACTCTTTTATTGAAGCTCGCTGCTCAGACACCGTTGGCATCACTCCGGTGTAACCGCGAGCAAGCATCGCCTGGTGCACACGTTCTCCTCTCTCATAAGAACGAACAAAGAGAGCCCCTGCAGACGACGCAATCGGCTTAACTTGCCACAGCCATCTCGGGTCGTGACCTCTCGCCACCATCGAGCGACGCATACGCCCGAGTTGTTCAACGAGGACATCGATGTACCGCAGCATGAATGCAATAATCGCCACCAACAGTCGGGGAACTTTCAATCGAGTCATGCCATGCAAGAGCTCTGGGACAGCAGTCGTTGCCGATAACGCAATACTCATCGTTGCGCCTAGCCCCGCTTTCGCAAGGATGTTCCACGTCGCCCAGAGTCCGTCGACCGATAGCGAGACACCAAGCACGCGTACTGACTCGCCACCACCGATAAACGGCACAATCAGAGCAAACATGACAAACGGAATAATCACTGACAAACGCTTCAGGTATGTCAACACGCCAATTCTCGTCGTCGCAATAACGGCCCACGCCCCTAGCGCATAGAGGGCGAACGCAATCATTTCTCTTCGGGGCGTCATCGCAATCACGGCAACGACCGCAACGACCGCAATCAGTTTCGCCTCAGGCGACAAACGGTGCATTTGCGAGTCTCCGGGTATGAAGAGCCGCGAAACGGTCGAACCATGAGCTCCCGACATGAGGTACCCGACCTACGCAGTCTGTCGACGACGGGCTGAACGGGATGCGCTCACTACGCCGCCACCGACCAGCAGCGTTATGCAAATTCCTACTACTCCGGCAACTGCCAGGCTCACCGACTCGTTCGATATTCCTGCCGTTGCATAGTCGGAGAACCAAATCGAAGCCAATGCATGATCTGTGGCTGACTCTTCAAAGCCGTTATTAATCGCAACGCGCTCAAGGCCGTCTGGGTTTGAGGCGGCAAATTGACTGACCACGACGCCGACCACCACCGCAGCAAAGACGCTGCCGATCACAAACGGTCGGAAACCGACGCGAGAAGTCACTTTCAACTCATCAGCAGACAGGTGCGCTGCACCCCGTACCAGGTCGGGTCGAGATGCCATCACCGCCGAAAGCACGAGACCAGTGATCACCGCCTCGCCAATGCCAATCAACACGTGGACACCGACCATGGCTCCGAAGACAGTGTCAAATGCAACCGGAGCAGTGGCGCCAAACAGCCATTCGATTGAGAACGCAGCCGCAGAAAGCACAACCGATATTCCGGCCGCAACCGCTCCAGCACCGACAACTCCTGCAGAGGTACTCGGCATCAACTTCCGTAACAGCACGAATGCCGCCCATCCGCCGAACGCAGTCACAATCGCCATATTGAGCGTGTTATAACCAAGCGCCGTCAATCCACCATCTGCAAACAACACGGCTTGCACCAGCACGACGACTGAAACCACCAACATGCCAACCCAAGGGCCAAGAAGCACCGCCGCCAACGCCCCACCGACCAAGTGGCCAGTAGTTCCGGCTGCTACCGGAAAATTCACCATCTGTGCAGCAAAGATAAAGGCCGCAGCAACCCCGGCAAGCGGCACCTGCCGATCACCAAGTTCACGACCGGCGTAACGGACCCCAGCTGACACCGCTACGAACGCGATCACCGCAGTGATAACAGCGACAGAAGGCTCCAAAAACCCATCTGGAGCATGCATAGCAATGTGCGTCACGTCTCTGAACCGTAGCGAGGGGGTTCACTTACTGCAAATCGTTCGCAGTTTACTCTCGGCCGAGTGCTTAGCCGTCTCCTCCGAGGGGATCAAACCCGCTTCCGCACAACATGTAACTCGGTACCTTTCTCAGCCCGTAAGGTAACGACATGAGTATTGATGAGGTACTGCGCGCTCAGGACTTCCGAGTCACCCGTGCCCGTACACTCGTCTGGCAGGTTCTCGACGAGGCACAGTCGCACCTCAGTGCAGCCGACATTCTGCAGCGAGTTCACGATCATGACGAATCGATCAACTCATCATCGGTGTATCGAGCGCTGTCACTTTTTTCAGAACTCGAACTTGTGAGAGAAACACGCCAGGGCGAACTCAGCACCTGGGAACCTGCTCACGATGACGCCGTGATCCACCTGCGTTGCGAGCTTTGCGACACCACCATCCACTTCGACGCGCCAACCGTCAACAACCTCCGTAAGCAGGTCGGGAACATCACAAATTTCACCCCGACGTCGATCGACGTCCGCATCTCAGGCGTTTGTCAATCCTGCTCGTCTGCGACCTAACGACTTTTGTCGTGTAAGAAGCGCCTTTAGGAGAAGATCATGGGGCATGAAGTACTCATTGCTGGTGGCGGCATAGCTGGCCTCGCAACTGCGCTGAGCCTTCACGACGAGGGAATCGATGTCGCCGTCCGCGAATCCGTGCCTGAGATACAACCACTTGGAGTCGGCATCAACCTGCTCCCTCATGCCATCAGAGAGCTCGATGCGCTCGGCGTGCTCGACAAACTTGAAAGCGTTGGCATTGCGAGCACAACCCTCGCCTACTTCTCGGCACGCGGTCAGCTGATCTGGGAGGAACCCCGGGGACGTGCAGCTGGATACCAATGGCCACAGCTATCACTTCACCGTGGCACTCTCCAGATGGTGCTTCACCACACGGCGATCGAGCGACTTGGCGCCGACCGAGTCGTTCCTGGACGCCACCTCACTGCTATCGATCACCACGACAACGGCGCCACCGCCCATTTTGAATGTCGAGACGGTAGCGGTGACACCGAGTCGGTAGATGCTGGCATCGTTGTCGCCGCTGACGGAATTCACTCAACGGTTCGCCAACAACGCTTCCCTCACGAGGGAATGCCGTTATGGAATGGAGCCTTACTGTGGCGTGGCGCAGTCGAATATGACCCCATTTTGGAGGGCCGGACGATGGTGTGGGCAGGTCACCCTGACCAGAAGTTTGTTGCCTATCCAATTCGCGACCTCGACAACGGAAAGCAACTTGTCAACTTCATTGCTGAGTACCGCACCGACGACCGCGAACTTCTCGAACGGGAAGATTGGAATAGAGCCGGCAATCTCGACGATTTTGCCCCGCGTTTCGATGACTGGGTGTTTGACTGGCTCGACATCCCGAAGTTGCTCCGCGCCGCTCCGGGAACGTTCCTTTTCCCCATGGTTGATCGCGATCCCCTCGACCGCTGGACCGAAGGTCGAGTCACCCTCATCGGCGATGCGGCACACCCGATGTACCCCATCGGATCCAACGGTGCCTCGCAGGGAATTCTCGATGCACGAGTACTCACGGGGTGTATTCGGTCGCATCGCAACGACCCCGACCGCGCGCTTGCGATCTATGAGGCGCATCGGCGGCCAGCAACCTCTGCAATCGTGCTCGCAAACCGCGGACTCGGTCCGGAAATGCCTATGCGTCTTGTCCATGAGCGTGCGCCAGGGGGCTTCGATCACATCGATGACGTCATCAGCCCCGGGGAAATCCTCGATGTCACCGACGGCTATCGACGAACCGCTGGCTTCGCTCTCGAAGCCCTTTCAAGCGGTGTGTCGCTTGTCGATGATGACTATGCCGAAATGCCGCAGTGACGGTCGCGTCATTAACCGCCTATCGCCCCGAATGCTTCCCACTCTTCATCGGTCCACGGCGCCCGTAATTGGGTGGTCACAAAGTCTGACGTCCATCGAACCATGTCGATCCAGGGAAGGTCGGCGCTCATCACTTCGGTGAATGCCATTCCCTGCAAAATGAGAGCGACGTCTTCCATCGTGAGCTCCATCTGACGCTCGTCACCATCACCCCGAGACAGTTCTTCTGGGCTCCACACATCACGGAGTCGCTGCTCGAGGTCGACAACGCGCTCCAAGTCGAAACCCCAACTAAATGCGCCGAAATGCGAAGAGGCCGAGCCACCCATAAATGAATCGAGCACGATGCCCAGGATCTGGTCAATCGATGAGGCTGCCTCAGCCGGAAGGGAGACCTGACGTGGCTCTGTCATGACGCCGTGGTGAAATCACTTGGGGAGAGAACTGCCTCGCCACCTTCAATGGCCGTCCAGATTCGGTCTGCGACCGTTTCTGCAGACAGCCCAGCACCAAGTTTTGGGGCTGAACCAAATTCTGGGCGATCTGACAGGCCGGTTTCGGTGTGCGGGGGTCTGATGTCAATGCAGCGCACCCCCTGCCGACGCCAATCTCGCGCCATCACCGCAACCGCTGCCGATAAGCCTGCTTTCGCCGCGGTATACACACCTGTACCCAGCATGGTCGTGTCGGCAACAGCGCCAGTGATGACACCAATGGTTCCACCGTCAGTCATCATCGGCGCAACGAGGCCGCACAGGGCGAGCGGGCCCACCAAATCGATGTCAACAAGAGACTGCATTGCATCAGATCGCGTCATGTCGACCGGCCCAAAACCAACAACACCGCTCGCAATTATGACGACATCGAGTCGACCGAGCTCATCGAGCGCAGCATCCACGATGCGCTCTCGGTCATCAGCAGAGGTGATATCGCCCGGCACGTGCAATTGTTCGCATCCCGGACCTTCCACAGAACGCGAAGATGTCACCACACGAGCCCCTCTTGAGACCGCAGCCGCAGTAATCACTCTGCCGAGGCCTCCCGTGCCGCCAAACACCAACACCGCCGAATTGCGTATTTCCACCCCCACAGTTTGTGATGTGAAGCTCGCTTATTGCACTTCGTGCGAGAGATCTTCCTTGTCAGAAGGTGTTGGCCCCACAAGATGATCGATTACTGCACCCGATAAGGGTCCGGCGCAACGCCGCAACCGATCGAACCCCCAGCTGCAATCTTCGCAAGATATGCCAGGCCGTCGAACGCCGAGGTGTACCGGCAGCGCTCCAATGGCGACTACCAGTGGCCAGAGAAATTACGGTCGAGCACATGAGAACATCTGTGAACGACCTTGTGCGAGAAGCGAAGGCACGAATTGAAGAACTTTCCGTTGAGCAACTCCAAGACGAAGTTGCTGCCGGATTGTGTACTGTCATCGATATCCGCGACTTCCGCGAGCGCCTTGAAAAAGGCGCTATTCCGGGGGCGGTCTCGAGCCCACGCGGAATGCTCGAATTTTGGTTCGACCCGGACAGTCCGTATTACCGAGAGCAGTTCAAGTTCGACAATCGATACGTGCTGTATTGCGCCGGCGGTCAGCGGTCAGCACTTGCCGCAGCGGTGTTGAACGACATCGGATACACCAACGTGGCGCACCTCGAGGTCGGCTTCAACGGCTGGGCTGATGCTGGTGGAGAAGTTGAAGACGTCAGCGCAGATTCGAAGTGGGTAAGGCGCTCCTGACGACGATTACGACAGCACTGAAGCCACGCTGGGCGGCGTCTCGTTAGCCTGCCGCCTGCTACCCTCACCTCGCCGAAAAGATATTTCTGCCTCCTGAAGGGTGCAAACAACTGCCGTCATACAGCTACAGATAGCCTTCATCAGGTGAACCAGGTGAAGAACCGTCTCCAGACTCTTGGGCTTCTCGATCGGACATTTGCTGTCGCAACCGATGGAGACATCACCGCTCTTGTCGAAGCTCTCGATGAAGACCACATGGAAGCGCTCACCGAACTCGTCGGCGGTGAGCCCGATGCGGTGAGAGTTCGAGATGGAGTAAGCCGAGGACGTCTCGACGGCACGATGGAAGGTATAGCCATCGTTCTCACCGATGCTTGCCTCGCCGATTGCATCGAAAAACTTGGCGATGCCGCTGACTACCCGAGCACAGATGACCTCAATGAAGTGCTGCCGGAAATTATCGAACGCCATGGCATCCCTGCGACTCGCATCATGCTCGCAGCGACAATCGCTGGCGAGGCTCCTGCCGCAGCAATTATTCGAGAGATTCTCAAATCTGACGAAACACTCGGCCTTCCGGCGGTTGAAACAAGTTCAGTTGTTCCAGTGCGCCATGACGACAACTCTGACGATCGTGACGAGATTAAAGCCCGCCGCAAGGAAGCCAAAGCAAAAAAGCAGGCCGAGGCGCGAGCGCGACGCGAACAAGCTCAGCGCGCAAAAGGTCGCTGAGCCGCTCGCCTCGGCAACATCGTCCACAGCATTACGAGTCCGCCAACAGCGATGACTGCCGCTACTGCGAACCCGCCTCGCTTTCCATAAAACTCGGCAACGGTGCCGAGGATGAGTCCGCCTGCCACGCTGCCGATCTCGAAAAATGCAGTAAACGAGCCCACCGCGACTGCGCGCTCAGTCTCAGGAACTGCATCGATCACCGCAGCCATCAGCGGCGGGTAATTGAATGCCATCGCGATACCGACTAGGACTGCCGCAGTCCACAGCCCCCACACCGTCGGAACCATGGCAAGAACCATCATGCCAGCCGCCATGAACAACAATGCGATCGTCACCATCGGGTGCGCTCCGAGGGCGTCAGGGAGTCGGGCACCGATCAAACGCAAGAACAATGAAATGGAGCTGTAGGCGAAAAATAACCCTCCGGCGCTCGACAGCCCAACCGAACGAGCATGATCTGGGATAAAAGCCCCAAACGCTGCGAATGAGGCAATTGTGCACATCAGCACGAGGCCCGGCGCAACTGCAGCGCGATGAAAGAGTGAGGCCTTCGTACCTGAAACTGGTGTTTTGCGGTCGACCCTCGCAGGAATAAGCCGAGACACCAGCGCTGACGCGACCGCAAACAATGACGCCACCGCAAAGAGCAAGCGGTACCGATCATCGGCGAGCACCCACTCACCGAGCGCGGGACCTAGGCCGATACCTGTGTAGACCGCTACCGACAAATAACTTGCACCTTCTGCTCGCCGGCCCTCCGGCGAAAGGTCTGCGATCAATGTTGCTGCGGCAACAAAGATCGCTGCCTCACCTAAACCCGTCATCACTCGGAATGCCAAGAACACCGGAAGGTTTGGCGCAAAGCCGGCCAACACCCCTGCGCCAGCAGTGATCAATGCACCAGATGTCATCAATGCTCGTCGTCCGTACCGGTCGCTCAGTCGACCAACAAATGGACGTACCGCGATCGCTGCGATGGCAAACGCCGCAATCGCAACTCCGATACCGATCTCACCACCGTTGAGTTCAAACTCAACAAAGCGAGGAATCGCAACGATTGCCATTCCCACATAAAGGAAAAACAACAGCATTGATGCTGTCACCGCAACGAACGGCAACGACACGAGGCGAGTTGATGTCGCTGTGCTCTCAGCGACGCCTGTCGCCGATCGATTCATCGGCGCTCACTCAGGGCGAGGTTCTTTTGGCAAGCCAAGCACACGTTCACCAACGATGTTTCGCTGAATTTGGCTTGTTCCTCCCCAAATCGTCTCTGACCGTGAGAAGAAGAATGACGACATCATTGCGCTGACCGGGTATCCGTCGCGTCGACGATCACGAAGCGCCCCTGGCCATGAGCCACTTGCGGGTCCTGAATCGATCAGCATTGATTCGGCACCGAAAACGTCAAGAGCAAGTTCCATCGCTGCTTTATGCATTTCTGACCAAAACATCTTGTTCGTTGCACCAAGGGCGATCGTGCCCATGTCTTTGCTTTTATTGAGAGTGCTCGTGAGGTTGCGAAGTCCATTGACGCGAAGAATCTGGACCTTCGTGTAATACTCCATTAGCCGTTGACGGATTAACGGATCGTTGATGCGGCCATTTTCGGTTGCGACCTTGGCGAGGATTCGGTACTCCTCTTCGAACCTGCGGTAGCCAGTGGTTGCAGACTGACCTCGCTCAAATGCGAGTGTCGAATTTGCGACCTTCCACCCGTTGTTGATCCCGCCGACCACATTGTCCGCCGGGCAGCGAGCGTCGGTAAAGAACACTTCACAAAATTCAGCGGTGCCGTCAGGCTGCGTGATTCCACGGACTTCGATACCGGGCTGACGCATAGGGACGAGCAGATACGAAATTCCTGCATGCTTTGGCGATTCTGCATCGGTGCGGGTGAGCAAAAAACAATAGTCAGCGTGATGACCCTGAGTGGTCCACACTTTCTGGCCATTGATCACCCATTCGTTCCCGTCGAGGACTGCCGTCGTCTTCAAACTCGCTAGGTCGGACCCCGAGTTCGGCTCTGAGAAGCCTTGGCACCAGCGGATTTCGCCCTTCAAAATTCTTGGAAGAAACTCCTGCTTCTGCTCTTCGGTCCCCCATTGCAACAATGTTGGGCCAACCAGCGTGTCGCCGAAAAAGTCGCCACGCATAGGGGCCCGGGCGCGAGCAAATTCTTCTGCCAAGACAACACCCTGCATCGTAGTGAGGCCCCTACCGCCGTATTCGGTTGGCCACGTTGCGCAAATCCAGCCACCTTTGAAGAGCTTCTTCGGCCATTCACGGTTGAAAGCCGCCTTTTCCTCTTCGTTCATTGAGAATCCTGGATCGAACCATCCCTCCGGCAAGTTGTCCTTCAGCCATCCACTGATCTCGACGCGAAAATCTTCGGCTTCTTGAGGATATGTCAAGTCCATGACCGTATTCTGCCCTGCTTCTTCGTGGACGCCGCAACCGACCTCGAAACACACCGTTCATTTTTCTCCAACATTTGCGTCATGATCGTGGGTGAACATAAGAAGATGAGCTCTACGACCAGCGGGCTGTCTCCCCAAGAACACGCCGTGTATTCCGTCCTCGAAACTCACAAGGGACGTGTTGTGAGCCGCTACAACCTCGTCCGCGAGGCCCAACTCACCGAGCTCAGCGATCGCCGATGTGATGCCCTCATCTCTGCGATTCGAGGGCATCTCGGGTCTGACCGCATCGTGACTGTTCGCCGTCGAGGATGGATGCTGACCGACTGAACGAACTGGTCACGAACTCGAAACAATTCGGCGACACTCGAGAAAACTAAACCCTCTACCTTTCACTTGAGTCCCGGGCAGCGTGGCCGGTGGGACGCCCCTTATCCCATCACTACTGAGGAGGTACACGTGAAATCACGTGCTTTAAGAATTATTTCCGGTCTCGGTGGAACGGCGGCGCTGGTCGCTTTGACACCGTCTATCGGCTTCGCCGAGGAACTCACTCCAGAAAGTGTCCAGATTGTGCTTAACAACATCTGGGTCTTTATCGCTGGCATCCTAGTGTTCTTCATGCAGGCTGGCTTTGCTCTGCTTGAAGCAGGCCTCACCCGGGCGAAGAATGTCGTCAATATTTTCGCAAAGAATATGGCAGATGCCGTCGTTGGCATCCTTGCGTTCTTCGCAACTGGCTATGCGTTTGCCTTCGGCTCCGGCGGAAGCAAATGGCTCGGAAGTGGAAACTTCTTCCTCGGCGGCTACGACGACTATTCCGCTTTTGACGGCGGTTTAAGCCCAGCCACCACTTTCTTCTTTCAAGCAGTATTCGCTGCGACAGCTGTGACCATCGCATCTGGAGCAATGGCCGAACGTACAAAATTTTCCGCCTACTTAGCATTTAGCCTCGTCATGTGCGCCTTTATCTACCCGGTCGTGGTTCACTGGACCTGGGGCGGAGGCCTCATTGCGCAAATGTCGATCGGCGATGCTGTGTACTCCGACTTCGCCGGTTCAGGCATCGTTCACATGGTCGGCGGTATCGCAGGCCTTATGGGAGCAATGTTCCTTGGACCTCGGATAGGCAAGTATTCGCCAGACGGAACTCCCCGAGCCATCCCCGGCCATAACATCCCCTTCGCCATCCTTGGTGTGTTCATCCTTTGGCTGGGATGGTTCGGGTTCAACCCGGGATCTGAACTTGCGGCAGACCAATACGTCATGTCAGTCGCAGTCAACACCATGCTCGCAGCCACGGCAGGCGCTTTGTTCTCAGCAGTCACCATTTGGCTTAAGGCAGGCAAGCCTGACGTTGCGATGGTTGGCAACGGTGCCCTCGCAGGACTCGTTGCAATTACCGCTCCGTGTGGAACCGTCGATCCACTTCCAGCCGCACTCATCGGCGGCATTGGCGGCATCATTGTCGTGTACTCGGTGTACTTCTTCGACAAGGTGAAGATTGATGACCCCGTTGGAGCGGTCTCGGTTCATGGTGTCTGCGGCATCTGGGGCACCCTCTCGATTGGGCTTTTTGCAAAATATGACGATGCATTCTTGGGTCGCGAAGACGCAGGTCTGTTCTACGGAGGAGGATTCGATCAGCTCGGCATGCAGGCTGTCATGTTGCTCATCATCATTGCGTGGGTCACGATCACCACAGCGATCCTCTTCACAGTCATCAAAGCCACCATCGGACTTCGAGTTTCAGCTGAGGAAGAAATTGAAGGCCTCGACGTGCTGGAGCACGGACTTGCTGGTTATAGCGGCGACTCAGTCACGGTCAGCTCCTGAGTACTCCCCGAAAGGAAACAACATCTCATGAAACTTATTACTGCAATTATCAAGCCATTCAAACTTGATGAAGTCAAAGAGGCACTCAAAACCATTGGGGTTACTGGAATGACTGTTACCGAAGTCAGAGGCTTCGGACGCCAAGGAGGACACACAGAGACCTATCGAGGCGCCGAATACAAAATTGACTTCGTTCCTAAAGTCAGCATTGACGTAGTCGTTGACGACGCCGTCGTTGGCCAGGTTGTCGATGCCATTTCATCAGCAGCGAGCAGCGAGAAGATCGGTGACGGCAAGATCTGGGTCACCGATGTTGAGCGGCTCGTTCGAATCCGCACAGGTGAGGAGGGGCCACAGGCCGTATAACACCCGAGGCCAAAGGCACCGTCGCCCGTCCCCTTCCTGCATTGTGCGGAGTAGGGGCCGCTCCCGGACCGCATCGCGGTCCGGGAGTTGCGCGCTCGGTGAAGACCAAATCCGAACATTCTCGAAACATTTCAGAAACATGTTCTGCCTAACTTGCACGCCATGTTTGTCGATACTGGTGATACCGCCTGGGTGCTGATCTCAGCCGCTCTCATTCTCTTCATGACACCTGGCCTCGCCTTTTTCTATGGCGGAATGGTGCGATCACGCCACGTGCTCGGAATGCTCATGCAAAACATCTTCTCGATGGGAATCATTAGCGTTCTGTGGTCAGCTGTTGGCTACTCGCTCACATTCGGCGGCGAAGGAGCGCTGATCGGTGACTTCAGCCATGCGTTTCTCGCCGACACCTCTGGGGCATCAGGAACAATCCCAACGCTCGCATTCGTTGCGTTCCAGATGATGTTTGCCGTGATTACCCCGGCGCTCATCACTGGCGCAACCGCAGATCGCCTCAAATTTGGAGCCTATGCAGTGCTCATCAGCGTTTGGGCGCTCCTCGTGTACTTCCCCGTCGCCCGTTGGGTGTGGAACGAAAACGGTTGGATTTTCTCGATGGGAGCTCTCGACTTCGCGGGCGGTGCAGCCATTCACATCAATGCCGGTGTGGCAGCACTCGCGGTGGTGCTCGTGATCGGCAATCGAATCGGTCATGGTGCTGAACCAATGCCGCCGCACAACCTTCCCTACACCGTGCTCGGCACCGGTATTCTCTGGTTCGGCTGGATGGGCTTTAACGCTGGGTCAGCCCTTGCCGCAAGCGGCGTTGCAGCTCAAGCAGTCGTCAACACTCACCTTGCCGCCGCAACCGGCATGCTCGGATGGCTCCTCATCGAACGACGCATCGCGGGGCACGCAACCACCTTGGGTGCAGCCTCGGGTGCAGTTGCCGGTCTCGTTGCAATCACCCCATGTGCAGGTTTTGTCGGCGGGGCATCTCCGCTCATTATCGGCGGAATCGCTGGAGTGCTGTGCTACGCCGCGTTGCAACTGAAGGCGAAATTCAACTTCGACGACTCACTCGACGTCATTGCGGTCCACCTCATCGGTGGCCTCATCGGGACGATTTTGCTCGGCCTCTTCGCAGATACCTCGGTCAATGACGGTGGCGTCGATGGGCTTTTCTACGGCGGCGGCGCAGAGCTCCTCATCGATCAGACCGTTGCTGCCCTTGCGGTGATGGTCTATTCATTCGTGGTCACCTTCATCATTGCGAAGGTGATCGACGGAACGATGGGCCTCCGTATCAATGAAGCAGCCGAGCGGGTCGGGCTCGACCAAAGCCAACACGCAGAGTCCGCATATCAGGCATGATGTAGACATGAGGCTCATTACCGCAGTCATCAAACCGTTCAAGCTCGATGAAGTGAAGGACGCGCTCAAAAGCAATGGCATTAACGGCATGACCGCAACGGAAGTTCGAGGCTTCGGTCGCCAGGGTGGCCATACCGAGACCTACCGAGGTGCTGAGTACCAGATCGACTTTGTTCCAAAGGTTCGTCTAGAACTTGTCGTCGAAGACTCACAGGTCGACTTGGTTGTCGACACCATCGCCAGTGCGGCAAGCACCGAGAAGATTGGTGACGGCAAAATCTGGGTCACCGATGTTGAGCGAATCGTGCGAATCCGCACCGGTGAAGAGGGGCCTTCCGCGATATAAAGATTCAGCGGTGCCAGATGCGCTGTTGCAGCCCTCATCGCCTACGTTGTAATTATGAGCACGACCGAGAAGCCCGCCGCTCCAAGCCGTTGGACCGCCCAATGGAAAGAACTCAAAGCCGAGGTCATTGACACAGGTCTTTGCACGGGGTGCTCTGGTTGCGTCGTCACCTGTCCGCATGACGTCATCGGTTACGAGCATGAGGAAGGAAAGTACCTGCCATTCCATCTCGAATCCGAACTCGGGCCCGACAACTGTGTCCACGGTGAGAAAGGTTGCACCACCTGTACTCGAGCATGCCCTCGCTTCGGCGCGTGGGAGCCTGCCGCTGATATGCACCTCTTTGGTCGCGTGCGTGAGCCAGATGAATTGGCGGGTATCTGGCAGCAATTGCTGCTCACCCGCGCCAGTGACGACATGGTGCACAAAATGGGTCAAGACGGCGGCTTCGTATCAGCGATGCTGCTCTGGCTTCGAGAACATGATTACATCGATGCCGCTCTGGTCTCCGGTGTTGAAGACGACGATGCATGGAAGGCCAAACCTGTCGTTGTTTCCACCCGCGAAGAAATTCTTGCAACAGCCGGAAGTCGCTACACCTACTGTGCGAACCCGCTCGCATTGCCAGAGGCGAAAGCCGCTGGCCACGAGCGACTCGCACTCGTGGGAATGGGTTGCCAGACATCATCTCCCCCAACTATGTGGGACCGGAAGGCCGGCAAAGTGTCAAAGCCCTTCCAGTTCAACATTGGTCTTCTCTGCTCGAAAACTTTCGACGACGCCATATTCAGCGAGCTCTTCGAAGCCAAATACGGCCTCAAGAAGCAAGACATGGTGAAGATGAACATCAAAGGAGCCTTCCAGATCTGGATGAAGGACGGCTCATATCACGAGATCGATCTCAAGGAATGCCACGGCTGGACTCGCCAGGGCTGCAACCACTGTCCCGACTTTGCGGCGGAGCATGCTGATATTTCCACCGGCGGTATCGGCGAAGACAATGACTGGACGTTGACGATTGTGCGCACCGACCTCGGAGTTGAGGTGATCGAGCGGATGATTGCCGATGGCGCAATTGAAGCCCGTCCAGCTCAAGAAGATGAAAAAGCGATGAAGTTGCTCCGCATGCTGTCGATCGTCAGCCGGCGTCGCTGGCCTAAAGATGCTGATCCGGCTCCTGCAGTTGGCGTTCCACCGCCAAAAAAGAAAGCTGCGGCCCCGGTCCCAACCCCGGCGAGTTAATCAGCCGCCGCGGCAGGCAGAAAGTTTCGAACTAAATGAGTCGAGAACGATTTGATCTCCACTTAGGGCGATCGTCTCGACCTCTTCTTCTGACATTGCTTCAACCACGTCGAGCATGCATTCGATCTCTGCATCGGTAATGTCAACACCGTTGTCGTCTTTTGTCCCTCGAAGGGTCTCAATCATTTCGATCGCTACGAGGCGCGCCGGAGGGGGACTTGAGCATCCGACGGCAGCCACCGCAACGAGGGCAGCAAGTGCTAAGGAGAAAAGTGGACGCCGTTGAGTACTCACGAGGAAGTGAGGCTATCGGCGATCTTGCCCGCCTTCTCAACGACGTCATCAAACATCTGCTCGGTCAACCTTCCTGTAAATGTGTTTTGTTGGCTCGGGTGGAACGAACACAGGAGCGTCGGATGCGTGTCTGAAGCTGGAACCATAACGCCGTGACCAAACGCTGGTCGTGGCGCGATGTTGAAATGTCGGCACGCCGCCTGGTAGCCGAAGGCCCCAAGGCATACGACAACGGCACAATTTGTCAGCAACGCAAACTCGCGATTTAAAAACGGCTCACAGGTGTCTCGTTCTTGGGTCGTTGGTTTATTTGCTGGAGGGGCACAGCGCACCGCCGCAAGTACCCACGCGCCGCGAAGTTCAAGCCCGTCATCAATCGACAGTGATTCCGGCTGATTGGCCAGCCCTGCCCGATACAACGCCCGAAACAGCCAATCGCCACTGCGATCACCGGTAAACACCCGGCCGGTGCGGTTTGCTCCGTGTGCGGCCGGTGCAAGACCGAGAAAGACGATCCGGGCCGATGGGTCACCAAACCCCGGAACCGGCTTTCCCCAGTAGTCTTCGCCACGATACGCGGCACGCTTTTCTTCGGCGACGTGTTCTCGCCACTCGACCAGACGAGAACACGAACGGCAATTCGTGATATCGGCCTCGAGTTGCTCGAAACTGTCGATCGATGTGGTGTTGTTCTCGCTCATGCGTCGCTCCTACTTCCGTTGTAGGTTTGCAGATCGATGGCAAAATCTCGCGCCGCTGCACCAGCGTTCACCACAATCCTTCTTGTTCGCCATGGGAACACGCCAACAACTGGCAAAGTGCTTCCCGGTCGCGCAAAAGGTCTTTCACTTTCTGACACAGGACGAGATCAGGCAAAGACTGCTGCCGAGCGAATCGCCGCTCTCGCTCGTGTCGATGCAATTTACTGCTCACCTCTCGAACGGGCCCGCGAGACTGCAGCACCGATTGCCGCTGCACGAGGTCTCAAGGCAAAGGTTGACCGAGGCTTGCTTGAGTGCGAGTTCGGAGATTGGACCGGCGCCCAACTTTCGAGGCTTTCAAAGTTGCCGGAGTGGTCGACGGTGCAGCGCGCGCCGTCAACGTTCAGGTTCCCGAACGGTGAGAGCTTCACTGAAATGCAAGTGCGCATGGTGTCGACACTGGATCGCCTTCGCAGCGCATATCCCGGTGGCACCATCGTGTGCGTCTCACACGCCGACCCAATCAAAGCAGCCGTTGCGCACGCAGTCGGCACACACCTTGACCTCTTCCAACGAATTGTCATCTCGACATGCTCGATATCGGCTCTTGCATGGTCACCACACGGGCCAGCGGTGCTCGCAGTGAACACCACAGCCGGACCAATCGGAGATCTTGCGCTGTCATGAACCCGATCGACGCATCTCTCGAACACGTCGAGGTCTTCACGACGGGCGCCATCGGACGGCCGGGCCAACGTACATTTTTCCTCCAAATGTCAGGCGAGGGGTCGAAGTATCACGTGAAATGCGAGAAGTTGCAGGTTGCTGCGATCTCGCAATATCTCATGAATGTTCTGCAAGACCTGCCGCCGGCAGATGAGCGCCCGATAGCAAGTTCGATGGCCCTGTCAAACCCTAGTAATCCAAGCTTTGTGCTTGGCCGCATCGCACTAGGGTACGACACTCACAACGACCGCCTCGTTCTCGAACTCGCCGAAATTGGTGAAACCGACGAGGAAAATGAGTACGAAGAGCTCGGACGAATTCGACTTTCCATTACACGGGGACAGGCGATTGCGTTCTGCGAGCACGCTGATGCCGCCGTGTCGGCAGGACGTCCCCCATGCATTTGGTGTGATGGTGTCGTTGATCCAGATGGACACGTATGTCCGCGGATGAATTAGACCGCATAAAAATTCTCATGTCTGCCGACCTCGAAATCGAAGGTCGGATGCCATGGAGTTCAAATGCAACGTTTGCCGTGTTCGTGCGCTCTGTTGATAGTGAACACAGAGCGATTTACAAGCCGATTCGCGGCGAGCGCCCTCTCTGGGATTTTGAGCCCGGCCTCCACCGACGTGAACGTGCCGCCTACCTAGTGAGCGAATCGCTTGGCATCGGCGCCGTCCCTCCAACCGTCATCCGTGATGGCCCTTTGGGAGTCGGCTCTGTTCAGTGGTTTGTCGATGCAGATCACTCGGAGCATTACTTCACCATTTACGAGTCGCGAGATGACCTTCACGACGAACTGCGTGGAATCGCGATTCTTGATCTTGCGGCAAATAACACCGACCGGAAAAGTGGTCACTGCCTGCTTGCCCATGACCATGTGTGGGCAATCGATAACGGACTATGTTTCTCAGTTGACTACAAACTCCGAACCGTCATCTGGGACTTCGGTGGAGAGCCAATTGCGGCTCAGCATCGGGAGGCTCTCGCCAACCTTGCAGATCACCCACCTGAGGAACTCGATGAGCTCCTCGACCGTCACGAGATTGAGGCGCTCCAAGAGCGCTGTCGACTCACAGCAGAACTGGGAGAATTTCCGATCGATGAAACAGGGCAACGCTACCCCTGGCCCCTGGTGTGATGCCTGTCGACGTTCACCCTGACGACGAACTCGATGCCGCAGTTCATCGTGCCGATCTTGACGAACTCGTTCGGCTCATCGACCGCCGCACCGAACTCCGAGACTGGAACGGTCTCGCAAGAACGAGACGGTCGTGCATAGCGGCACTAGGTAGCGGACGCCAGCTATGGCCCGCCGCAACACTCGCGGAGTATCGCCTCGCGCTGTGGGCACCCGATGAATGGTGCGCGATGGTGATGGAAGAGGACGCTGGCCGCTTTACACCGGGTCCACTAAGCGAGGTTGCAGCTGTGCACCATTCATGGGAGGGTCTCGGCTCGCACTTGGCTCCAGGACCTCTCAGCACATACTTCGCACATGAACGAAGTCTTCGAGGTGAAGACATTCCGGCAGCGGCTTGCCGCGATCTCGTGCCGGTGATCGACGTCCCAATCGAGCTCCAACCATGGGAGCCGAGCTACTCAGTCGCCATCTACGACGACGATGGTGCTCATCACGATCGCCCAACATTGTTGACCCCTTTGACCACTCTCGAGTTGCCGGCTGATGTGAAGTCACTTGAGGACACAGACACTCAGGTGGCGTTCGCGCAACTGGTTGAAATGTGGACAAACCAGTCGAATGGGCGATCTGAAGTGACCTGCGTTGAGGGCTCTGCCCGAGACGCAATCGCTGCGACAGGCGTTGGGCGAGCGAGGACACGAGAAATGTCCTCCGCACAAGCGCTGGACGTTCTGATGTGGGCAGGGGCATCAGGTGGTGCACACGGGCGGCGACGAGGGTCGGCTATCGGGCGCTTCAGTGTGTGGTGGCTGCTATCCGCAATAGTTGACGTCGAATGGTCAGATAACCTCAGCGAATTTGGCCGAATGGTAAGCCAACTCCGATGGTTCGAGTGGGACTCATGGGAGCCTCCGACCGGTTGGGAACTGCGACTCGCGGCCGAATGCAAGGAGACAGGAGTCTCTTGGGCTTTCAGCGCGAATGATGTTGATTAAGGAAAGGCCTGGTGACGGCATCTGCCGGTCGCTCAGCCCCGACCCTCAAGTGCTTCGATGAGCTTAGGAAGCACCTTGTGAACATCGCCGATGATGCCAAGGTCTGCGACACCGAAAATTGGTGCTTCGGCATCTTTGTTGATCGCAATGATGTTCTTCGCGCCTTTCATGCCCACCATATGCTGCGTGGCACCGGAAATCCCCGCAGCGATGTACACGTTGGGCTTCACGACCTTGCCGGTCTGACCAACCTGCATCGAGTACGGCACCCAACCGGCGTCGACGATTGCCCGGGATGCGCCAGCGGCGCCGTTCAGGATCTTTGCGAGATCATCGACCATTGAGAACTTGTCGGACTCCCCCAGTCCACGACCACCTGAGACGACCACGTCAGCCTCATCGAGTTTCGGCCCTGTCGACTCTTCGACATGCACGGCTGTAACTGTTGCGCCTCCAGTCGAACCGAGGTCTGGCACCGGAGCGGCCACAACTTCTGCTTCCGCCCCGCTGGCTGATTCTGCGGCGAATGACTTCGGGCGGAATGAAGCGAGGTATGGAGCAGAACCCGAGAATGAGGTGCTCACCAACGTGTTGCCACCGAAGACCGGCGTCGTCACGGTGACGGTGTCGCCGTCGACTGCAACAGCGACATTGTTCGTCAACACGGTGCGGTCGACCTTGACAGAGAGCCGCGACATAACGTCACGACCCTCATAGTTCTGGGGGAACAAAATGAGATCTGGAGAGTCACCACCGTCGATGACCGCCTTCATTGCCGATGCGACGGCTGCACCTGGAAGTGCACCCCCGAGGTCACCGGTTGCGTACACCTTTGTTGCCCCGTACTCGCCCAGAATTCCCGCTATTGCGGATGCGTCACCACCGACGAACGCCGTCACGCCTCCGCTAAGAGTGCGGGCATGCGTAAGGAGTTCGAGCGTGCCTGATGTTGCCGTTCCGTTTGATTCCTGTGAAAAAACCCAAATGTTGCTGATGCCCATGTTCAGTTTCCTGTCTTTTGTACTCGTTGGTTGCCTTTTGCGTTTCTTAGATGACCTTGATGGTCTCGAGGTACTCGACGATCTTGCCGAATGATTCACCGTCGTCTTCGATGATGGTTCCTGCTTCACGTGCGGGAGCCTGCTCCACCGATGCAACTGTCTGACCAGAACCTTCCCAGCCAACTGAGGTGACTCCGAGATCTGCGGCGGTCACGGTCTCGACCGGCTTTGACTTCGCCGCCATGATGCCTTTAAAGCTCGGATAGCGAGGCTCGACCACGCCGGCCGTCACGCTGACGAGTGCCGGAAGTGGGCAGGTGACCTCGTCGTAGCCGGCTTCGGTCTGGCGCTGCACCTTGGCGGCACCGCCGTCAACGGCGACCGACTTCGCAAAAGTCACCGACGGGAGATCCATCAGGGCGGCGACCTGCTCCGGAACGGTGCCCGTGTAGCCGTCGCTCGACTCGGTCGCGGCGAGGACCAAGTCGGGCTCCTGGCGAGCGATCGCCGCAGCTAGAACCTTTGCCGTGCCGAGAGCATCGGAGCCCTTCAGGGCTTCGTCGCTTATCAGCGTGGCGCTTGCAGCACCCATCGCAAGGGCGGTGCGTAGACCGGCCGTCTCGTTATTTGGAGCCATCGAAACGAGGTGAACTTCGCCTTCACCGGCAGCATCGACAAGCTGCAGAGCCATCTCGACCCCGTAGGAATCCGACTCGTCGAGGATGAGCTTCGCATCCCGAACGAGCGTCTTGCTCTCGGGATCGAGCGCACCCGGGTCCGCCGGATCCGGGATCTGCTTTACACAGACAACAACCTTCATAGCCAAGAGTCTGCCACCGGGCCGGAAAAAACGCGCCACCGGGCGATCGGCAAATTCCGCGAACCTTCGGGGTTGCATCACCGCTGGTACCGTCACCGCCTGTGCGGATTCTGTTCATAGTGAACTCCGTGGCCTCGTCGGTCACCGCCCGACGACGGGTCGTGATCCACAAGGCGTTATCCACCGACCACGACGTCACCCTCGCCGAAACCAGCCGGCGGGGCCACGCCACGCGTCTCGCCCAATCTGCCGCCCGGGAGAGCTACGACCTGGTCGTTGTGCTCGGCGGTGACGGCACGCTCAACGAGGCAGCCAACGGTCTCGCCGGCACGGACACCGCCCTCGCCACCCTCCCCGGGGGCTCCACCAACGTCTTCGCCCGAATCCTCGGCCTCCCGGACGACAGCGTCGACGCGGTCAAGGTACTCCTCGAGGCCCTCGATGCGGGCAAAATCAATCGCATCGGTCTCGGAGCGGTCGAGGGGCGCTACTTCCTCTTCCACTGCGGTGTCGGCTTCGATGCCGCAGTGGTCGAACAAGTCGAACGCCGAGGTCCCTGGAAAAGGTGGGCCGGCCATCCACTGTTCATGTACGCCGCGATCGACACCTGGATCCGGCGCGTCGATCGCACCAACGCGCCGCTGCGTCTCATCGACGCCAACGGGCAGGAACGCACACGCGGCCACTTCTCGATCATCATGAACGCGAACCCCTACACCTTCCTCGGCAATCGGGCGTTCGAACTTGTTCCGGAACTCACCCTCCAGGACCCACTCGCCGCCGTGACCCTTGAGGAACTCAACCTGCGCACGCTCGGCCCGGTCGCCGCTGCCGCGCTCGCCCATCGGCCAATGG
>DLTS01000033.1 GCA_002501485.1 Acidimicrobiaceae bacterium UBA7830 | reverse complement strand
TGATGCCGGTGGTGCCGATGTTCCACGCAAATGCGTGGGGACTCGCTCACGCGGGTGTCGCAACAGGAGCGAAGATGGTGATGCCCGGTGCCGACCTTTCTGGCAAGGCGCTAGCTGACCTGATCGTGGAAGAGCGGGTTTCCCTTGCCGCAGGTGTGCCCACGATCTGGATGCAGGTCCTGCCGGAACTTGAGGGTCGCGATACGTCATGTTTGCGAGCGATTCCCTGTGGAGGTTCGGCAGTTCCGCGGGGCCTTTCGGAGGGCTATCGCGAGATGACGGGACTCCCGCTTCTTCAAGCGTGGGGAATGACTGAGACAAGCCCTATTTGCGCAGTGTCGCACCTCGATGCAGATCAGCACGACCTGTCGATTGATGAGCAAGCTGAACTTCGGACGACGGTTGGACGGATTTCGTTTGGTGTTGAGATGCGAGTGGTTGATCCAGATTCGCAGGAGCGCATCGATTGGGATGGCGAGTCGAGCGGAGAATTGCAGGTAAGCGGCAACTGGATCGCGAAGACGTATTACAACGATGAGCGAGCGAACGAGAGTTTCACTTCCGATGGCTGGCTGCGTACAGGCGATGTTGCGAGCGTTGATGAGCGGGGAAGGGTTCGACTCTTAGATCGAACAAAAGATCTCATTAAGTCTGGAGGCGAGTGGATCTCTTCGGTTGAGTTGGAAAACGAGTTGATGTCACATCCAGGGATTGCCGAGGCTGCAGTGATCGGGGTACCGCACCTGCGATGGTCAGAGCGTCCGTTGGCCTGTGTTGTCCGGGCTGAAGGTAGCGACATCACCTCCGAAGAGGTGATTGATTTTCTTCGTGACCGGGTGGCTCGGTGGCAATTGCCGGATGCGGTTGAGTTCATCGCCGAGGTGCCAAAAACCAGTGTGGGCAAATTTTCAAAGAAAGATCTACGGGCGCAATATGCTGACTACCTGCTGCCTGAGAAGTGAGTGGGTTGCCTCACGGTTGACGTGAGACATTTTAGGGAATAATGTCTCAAATGTGACAGATGCCACATCGCGAAAGGACTCTGCGGTTGTTGAACACGCAGTTCTCGACGCGGCGCTCGACTGCATCCACCGTTTTGGCTTTTCAAAGGTGACGATTGACGACATTTGCCAAGAGTCAGGCGTGTCGCGTGCTTCGGTTTACCGACTTTTCCCGGGAGGTCGCGATGTGCTCTTCGAGGCGTTGCACGTCCGCGAATTGCACCAGTTTTTTGAGCAGGTGCTCGCAGAGATCGATGGCCTCGGCAACGTTGAAGATGTTGTTGCCCACAGCGTTGCGGCAGCAACTTCACTCCTGCGCACCCACTCTCATCTTGCAATGATGCTGAGTTCTGAGCCAGGTGAAGCGCTTGGCCAACTCACCGCAACCGGACTGCCGAGAATCATTCGAATGGCAACAGTTGCGCTTTCACCTCAGCTTGACCCTCTCATCGGTCGGGAGCCGGCTCACAGATTGATTGACCTTGTGGCCCGTCTCACCGTCTCGTATTTCCTCTCACCGGACGAATCAGTTGACCTCAGCGATGCTGATACCGTCCGCCAATTTCTCCGCCCAATTATCACTGCAGTGGCCTTGCCAGAGTCGTTTTCTGGCACGGCCGCAACCCTAAACAGGAGCACATCATGAGCACCACCGAACAACCAACAGGTCACGCAGCAAACGCTGACATCATCGGCCGCAATGAAATCGACGACATCGAAGCAATCCTTGCCGTGACAAATGTCGACGCCGACGAAGTGGAACATGCGGTCAAAGACAACGCCGATGCCATCTTCACCTGGGACTATTCGCTGCTACGACCGCAGCTCCGCAAGTTGTACGAAAAAGCAAAAACCAGCCAGTGGAACGGGACAACAGACCTCGACTGGGACACATCTGTGGAAATCGACAAAGTGGTTGCTGCCGACCAAGCAGCGTTAGCTTCTGGACTGTCACCGGACCACTATGCGGGAACCATCGTTGAGAAGTGGAACGACAAAGAATGGCTGAACTTCGGGATCGACAGCAGACGCTGGACGCTGTCACAGTTCCTCCACGGAGAACAAGGGGCACTGCTGTGCACCGCAAAGATCACTGAAACCGTCCCGTGGTACGATGCCAAACTGTACGCCGCAACTCAAGTTGTTGACGAGGCCCGGCATGTTGAAGTCTTCGGCCGCTACCTGGATGAAAAGATGGGCGGTGGGTTCCAAGTCAACGCTCACCTGCGGATGTTGCTCGATGACATTATTGAGGACTCGCGCTGGGACATGACCTACCTCGGCATGCAAATCATGGTCGAAGGGTTAGCTCTCGCAGCATTTGGCTACATGCGTCAGCTGACCGACGAGCCGCTTCTAAACAACTTGTTGAAATACGTGATGGCCGATGAAGCACGGCACGTTGCGTTCGGAGTTCTCTCCCTCAAAGAGGTGTACGCCGAAATGAGCGACAAAGAATTACTCGAACGACAAGAGTTCGCTTTCGAAGCTGCCATCCGGATGCGGGACCGCTTCTTACAACAA
Source organism: Acidimicrobiaceae bacterium UBA7830 (assembly GCA_002501485.1). Classification (GTDB taxonomy): domain Bacteria; phylum Actinomycetota; class Acidimicrobiia; order Acidimicrobiales; family Ilumatobacteraceae; genus Casp-actino5. The sequence goes on along the minus strand of DLTS01000033.1, from coordinate 13,192 downwards.
GAAGTTTGGGAGCGACACGGGGTGAATCCAAAAGACGTTGTCCCTCTAGTTCTCCATGACCCAACCCGGAAAATGTTCCAGCAGATGCTTTTCGCAAAGATCGTCCCGAATAGCAAAAAACTTGGACTCTTAGATCGTAACAACTCGTGGCTTCGGCGGCGGTTCGAAGAAATGGATGTCATCCAGTTCGAAGACCTCGAAGACACGGGCAGCGAATACGAGCAATACCAGCTGAGCTAACAGCGACTGATGAGCGTGGCGGCGCGCCGTCAGATCACTAGTCTTTGGACTGCATGCCATCGCCAAAATTCGGACGAATCCTCACAGCTCTGATCACTCCGTTTGGGAGTGACGGCAACGTCGACCTCGACGTAGCCCAGCAACTTGCACGCCGTCTTGTTGACGAGGGAAACGAGGGCCTCGTCGTGTGTGGTACCACTGGCGAGTCGCCAGCTCTGTCCGATGACGAAAAACTTTCGATGTTCTCGGCGGTGCTTGAAGCTGTCGACGTTCCGGTCATTGCGGGTACTGTTGGCAACAACACCGCTCATTCGGTTGAACTCTCGCTGCGGGCAAAGTTGCTTGGCGTCCACGGCATCTTGTCGCTGTGCCCTTATTACAACCGACCGTCGCAGGCAGGTATCGAGCAACATTTACGTGCCATTGCGCAAGCGGTTGATCTGCCGCAAGTGATTTATGACATTCCAGTCCGAACAGGCCGGAAGGTTTCATCCGAGGTATTGCTTCGGTTGGCTCATGAAGAGAAGAACGTCATCGGATTGAAAGACGCCGCAGCGAACCCTGCTGAAACTGCCCGAGTCATTCGCGAAGCACCGCCAGATTTTGAGGTGTATAGCGGCGACGATGGTCTCACTCTTCCGCTGTTGTCGGTGGGCGCTGTGGGAACAATCGGTGTTGCGACCCACTGGACGGCTCCCGACCATGTTGACATGTTGGCATCGCTTGAGAATGGAAATTTTGCGGCGGCGACAGCGATCAACCAGCGAATGTTGCCAAGTTTCGCGTTCGAAACTGGAGATCTCACCCCAAACCCGATTCCGTCAAAAGCGATGATGCGAACCCTCGGTTTCGAGGTGGGTCAGTGCCGACTCCCGTTAGGTGATGCGCCAGCCGGTCTCGAGGACGAGGCTCGTCGAATTTACGCAGACCTGGTGTCAGCACGTGGCTGAACCGGTTCGGATCGTCATACTTGGCGGTCTTGGAGAAATTGGCCGCAACTGTCTCGCAATCGAACAAGGAACAGACACTGACCGATCGATTCTGGTTATTGACTGCGGCATTATGTTCCCGTCGGCCGACCTGCACGGTATCGATCTTGTGCTGCCTGACTTCACCTATTTACGGAAGAACGCGTCACTGATCGTTGGTCTTGTCGCAACTCATGGCCACGAAGATCATGTTGGCGGCATTCAGTTTCTTTTGCGTGACGAACATGGAATTGGTGATTGTCGGGATACTCCTTTGCCATTGTTTGGGTCGAGGCTCACTCTTGGTCTGGCGCGGAACCGGATCGAAGAAGGCGGTCTTCTCGGCAGAGTTGATTTCGTGCCGACGAACGATGGTGACCGGGTGTCGATTGGTCCCTTTGAGGTCGAATTTGTGCCGGTCACCCACTCGGTGCCGCATGCTCATGCAATCGTTGTTCGCACTGATCAGGGCGTTATTTTGCACTCGGGTGACTACAAGCTTGATCTGACGCCGGTTGACGATCGGCGTTGCGATCTCGCCCGTCTCGGGGAGATTGCGCGCTCAGAAGGAATTCGTTTGCTGCTCGCAGATTCGACAAATGCAGAAGAGGCTGGCTTTGCCCCGAGCGAAACCTCTGTTGGCAGCGTGCTACGCCAAGTCTTCGCCGAGCACGAAGGCAGGCGCATCATCACTGCGAGCTTTGCAAGTCACTTGCATCGCATTCAGCAGATCGCAGATGCGGCGATTGCTGCGGGTCGGAAAGTTGCGACCCTCGGCCTCAGCATGCGGAAGAACGTCCAACTCGGACGAGACCTTGGTGTCATCTCAATTCCCGACGCATCGCTCATTGACGTCGAAGACATTGATCGATACCCGCCAGGCGAAATTTGTGTTATTTCAACCGGCAGTCAGGGTGAACCGATGTCAGCCCTCGCGTTGCTCGCTCGAGGCGAGAATCGTTTCGTGCAACTTGGTGACAGCGACACGATTGTGCTTTCGAGTCATGCGATTCCGGGTAATGAGAACAATGTGAACCGAGTAATCGATGGGTTGCTTCGTCGAGGAGCACAAGTCGTTCACTCTGGTGTCGCTGATGTTCATGCAACCGGTCACGCTCAGGCTGATGACATCAAGACGTACCTGTCGATCGTGCAGCCCGAGTGGTTTGTTCCCGTACATGGGGAATACCGACACCTCGTTGCGAACGCAGCACTCGGTCGGGTCATGGGTCTCCCTGATGACCGGGTGTTGCTTTGCGAAGACGGTGATGTGTTGTTGCTTGACGGTGATGGAGCTGGCCACGTTGACCGGGTTCCTGCTGGGTATGTTTATGTCGACGGCATCATCGGTGACGTTGGCACTGGTGTCATTCGCGACCGGCGAGTGCTCGCCGAAGAAGGTGTTGTCGTCGTTGTGTTGACGGTCGACGTGCAATCCGGGTCGGTACTCACCGGTCCGGAGATCATCACTCGTGGGTGGGTCTATGCCCCAGAAGCTGAAGATTTGCTTGATGAGGCGTGTGACACCGTGGCTGCATCGGTCGAGCGAGCCCTTGCTGACGGCATCAGAGATGTCGAGGCGCTCGAACGAGAGGTTCGTCGCTCTGCCGGGCGGTTTGTCAACGAACGGACAAAACGCCGACCAATGATCGTTCCGGTTGTAATGGAAACCTGATGCGGATCGCGCGGCTTGCTGCTCTTATGGCCGTTGGTATCGGAGGGTGTGTTTCGTCAGCCGAAAATGCCCGGCCTTTGATCACTGATATTCCCGAGGCGATTAGCACACTCGAATCAACGATTGGCAGCGGTCTTCAGTACTTCGAAGTCTCGGCCGACCTCAAAGGCGTTACTCTTGTTGTCGCTGAAACTGTCAAATCTGACTCTGGGGATGCTCTCGACATGTTCGCAAAGACATATCGGTATGAAGAGAGTGAACTCACCTCTGACGGTGAAAGATTGCCGGCCGAGGGAGCCACGTTTCGGGCTGCGGCGATCGATATTGATCCGGCGAAACTTTTCAACCAGATCGACTTGGAATTGTTCACGCCAGTAATCATCGATGTAGCGGTGCAGGGTGCTGGAGACGGATCAGCAATTGTCGATGCAACCGTGGTGAATGAAAAGGGTGGGACATTGCTGGTGCTCCTCTCGGGCGACGGTCGAATACTCGGCGTTCAGGCGTCATGACGGGGTATGGCTGAACCGAAGGGCGTTACGTTGGTACCGTAAGAGGTGCATGGCGAACGGCAGAAATGCTCCAGAGTCGCGCCCCTCAGCCCAAAAGAAGGGGCCTGTGAAGAAGGCTTCGAAGGGTGGCAATATGCGCGCACGGTCATCCGGCCGCGATAATGAAGAGAGCGACGATGGAGGTCTGCTTGGCATTGCGTTGATAGCGATTGGCGTGCTCCTTATTCTTGGAGTGTGGTTCTCGCTCGCCGGCCCAGCTGGCGATGGTGCCGGCACATTTCTCGGTTGGTTTCTTGGTATCGGACGCCATGTGCTGCCTCTCGTGCTCATTGGTAGCGGCGTGGCACTTGTTCGTGATCGCCAATCGCAAGCCCCCATTCGTCTTGGCCTGGGCTGGGTGCTTGCGGTGTTGTCATCACTTGGGTTCATGCATGTCATCCGCACGCCGACTTCGTTAACGGACCTTGATGCGCTGGGTTCCTCAGGTGGCCTCCTCGGTGTTGCGGGTGGCGAACCGCTTCAACGTCTCGCGGCACCGGCAGGAGCAGTGGTGATTCTCTTCGCAGTCTTCATTGGCTCTATTGCACTCATTACTGGAGCATCGCTGCGAAAGATGGCGATACTTTCGGGGAAGGGGGTTGCTAAAGGAACTCGTCCTGTCCTGAAGTTTCTCCGGCAGTCACTGTCAAACCTCGCCACTCTGCAAAGCGAACGAGCAGAGGAACGGCGTCGCGCACACGAAGAAGTCGACGGTGAGATCGAGGAGCCTCAAGCGATGCTCGACCCTCTCGCAACTTCTCCAATACTGTACGACGGCGCTGATGACGAAGAGTTTGCGGAGACGACTCCGAAGGCACTGCGGAAGAAGCGAGCGCCCAAGCCTGCCACTGCGCAATCTGAAGCTGCTCCGGCGCCTGCAGCACCAGTGAAGGCAGGAGAGTGGCGTCTACCTTCAATGGCAATGCTGGAAAAGGCTGGTGAGCAGTCGGTTGACATGAAATCGGTCGAAGCTCGTGGGGCAACTCTGCAAGAGTCACTTTCCCAACATGGTGTTGACACCCAGCTCATGGGTTTCACGGTGGGCCCAACGGTTACTCGTTATGAACTCGAACTTGGCCCTGGCGTCAAAGTGGCTAAAGTCACGAGCCTTCAAAAAGACATTGCCTACGCAATGGCCGCAACCGACGTGCGCATTCTTGCCCCAATTCCTGGCCGCTCCGCAATCGGTGTTGAAGTTCCGAACGCTCGACGGCAACTTGTTGCGCTTGGCGATCTTCTCGTTTCTCAAGAATCGAAGAAGGCGACACATCCACTTGAAGTTGCAATTGGAAAAGATATCGCAGGCAAAGCAGTCTTCTTGAATATTGCGACGACCCCTCATATGTTGATCGCCGGCGCAACAGGTGCTGGTAAATCGAGCGGCATCAACTGCATTATTACTTCGCTGCTTATGCGGACGACACCAGATCAGGTGCGCCTGATCTTGATCGACCCGAAGCAGGTTGAAATGGGTCAGTATCAACGTCTGCCACACCTGCTGACTCAGCCGGTGACAAACCCAAAGAAGGCGGCAAACGCCTTGGGCTGGGCAGTCAAAGAGATGGAGCGGCGTTACGACGCGCTGTCGGAGTGCGGGTACCGAGATGTCACGGGTTACAACACGGCAGTTATCAAAGGATCTCTGCAGGTACCTATCGGACGAGATGCAGCCGAGTATGAACATATGCCGTACATCGTCATCGTTGTTGACGAGTTGAACGACCTCATGATGGTTGCGGCACGCGACGTTGAAGAGTCAATTACCCGAATCGCGCAAAAGGCGAGAGCGGTCGGTATTCACCTCATCGTTGCGACACAGCGTCCATCGGTGAACGTGATCACAGGAGTTATCAAAGCGAATGTGCCTGCACGCATGGCCTTCGCTGTCTCAAGCCTCACTGACTCTCGAGTCATCCTCGATCAGCCAGGAGCCGAAAAGTTGGTCGGGCAGGGCGACATGCTGCTGCTTCCCGGTAACTCATCGGTGGCGAACCGTATTCAAGGATCTTGGGTGGGAGAAGAAGAGGTCAGACAGGTTGTCGAACATTGGCGGGCGCAGGCTCCTGAACCGATCTACTCGAGCGAGGTTGAAGGCGATGATGCATCGGCTGCGAGCGTTGGCGGCGGGGGAACGAGTGATTTTGCTGATGTCACCTCTGATGCGCACGCATTTTCGGCCGGTGATGACGATGAAGACGCAGTTATCATGCGACAAGCGGTAGAACTTGTTGTTCGGAGCCAACTCGGCTCGACCTCCATGCTGCAACGCAAACTCAAAGTCGGCTTTGCACGAGCAGGCCGCATCATGGATCTTCTCGAGCAGCGTGGGGTGGTGGGGCCGAGCGAAGGCTCAAAGGCCCGGGCTGTGCTCATGACGGTTGAAGAATTTGAGTTGCTCCGCCAGAACGGCCAGATCTGAGGCTGCCGTCTTGAAGGCCGGCTGGTAATTAGCCGACTTCCTGCCCACAGAAGTTGCGCGCCGGACGGATAGTGTCAGACCGTGCAAAGAGTTGGCCGTTTTTATGTAGAGACGCTCGGCTGTCCCAAAAATCAGGTCGACTCGGACAAAATTGTTGGAACATTGCTCACCGATGGTCTGGTTCCGACGGGCGATGCCTCTGAGGCCGATCTGGTCGTGGTGAATACCTGCGCGTTCATCGAAGAGGCGCGTAAAGAATCAATCGAGGTCATTCTTCAGCTCGATGAGACCCGCCGGGGTGGCTCGCGTCTCGTCGTAACCGGATGTATGGCCGAGCGTTACGGAGACGAACTTGCTGCTGAACTTCCCGAAGTTGATGCGGTCGTCGGGTTCGGCGGTGCGGTTACCGAGCAGCAAAAACGACGTCTCATTCCTGTCGCTGAGGCGCCGATGCCGACAATGGATTTATTGAACCTGCACCGGCCTCCAGCTCAGCGCCCATGGTCATACGTCAAGGTTGCTGAGGGCTGCAATCGCTCGTGTGGGTTTTGTGCCATACCGTCATTCCGCGGGAGTCAACGCAGTCGCAATACCTCATCAATCTTGGAAGAGGTCCGTTCGCTACAGGCACAAGAGATTGTTCTCGTAGCCCAGGATCTCGCATCATACGGAGTTGACCGGCCAGACGAGTTGGGCACAGGATCGATTGTCCCTCTCGTGAAGGCGGTTGCAGCAGAAGTTGGTCGTGTCCGACTGCTGTATTTGTATCCGAGCGATCTCTCCGATGAACTCATTGATGTCATTCTCGGTACCGACGTGCCGTATTTCGATCTGTCTCTGCAGCACGTGAGCAAACCGCTACTGCGCAGAATGCGCCGCTGGGGTGACGGCGATCGGTTTCTGCAGCGAATCTCCGACATTCGTTCCGCTCAACCCGACGCAACGATGCGTTCAAATTTCATCGTTGGCTACCCCGGCGAGACCGAAAATGATCACACAGCGTTGGTCGACTTCGTCGAAGAGGCCAACCTTGACTGGTGCGGATTCTTTGCCTTCAGTCGAGAGGTTGGCACGCATGCGTATGATCTCGATGGCCAAGTTGATCCGAATTTAATGAGCGAGCGGCTCGCTGAACTCACCGAACTGCAAGATGCCATCACTGAACGCAAGCGCGACGCGTTGATTGGTGAGACGGTGACCGTGCTCATCGATGAGCCGGGAATCGGCAGGAGTCACCGCGAAGCGCCTGAAATTGATGGTGTGGTGCATGTCGATGCTGCACTTCCGGCTGGCAGCTTTGCCAAGGTGGACATTGAAGAAGCATGGGGGCCAGATCTTGTTGCGGTGGGCGGTGTGATGCCTGACGGTGACGAGGAGATTCGGTAATGCCAGTCGACCCAAACGCCCTAGTGACATGGGCAAACGCAATCACTGCGGGACGACTCGTGCTTTCGCCTGTGATGTTTCTTGTTATCCCCGACCACCAGCGGGGTGCATGGGTGGCTTATTTGCTGTGGTTCGTATTGAGCCTCAGCGATGGCATTGACGGGTGGGTTGCCCGTCGCCACGGAACCACGTCGACGGGCGCCTTTCTCGACCCGCTTGCTGACAAAGTGTTGGTGCTGGGTGCGATGTTCACACTGGTGAGCCGTGACATGTTCCCGCTTATACCGGTGTTGCTGATCGCCGGCCGTGAACTTGTGATCAGCGTCTACCGGGTATTGGTCAGCTCGAAAGGTGTGAGCGTTCCCGCATCAAAAATTGCGAAATGCAAAACGGTCGTGCAGCAGTTATCGGTGGGATTCGCTCTGTGGCCTTGGTTTGCCGCCGACTATCGCTGGTTGTGGATGGGCTTGTTGTGGCTGGCTGTGGCGCTCGCTCTGGTCAGCGGAGCGTTATATCTTTTGGCGAGTCGTGCGGCTCGCAAATGAACGGGGGCAAAGATGCGTTGTGATGTTCTAGCGGTCGGCACCGAACTACTTCTCGGACAGATTGTTGATACGAATTCATCGTGGCTTGGGGAAAACCTTGCAATGCATGGTTTCGACTCGCTCTCGCAGGTCAAAGTTGGTGACAACATCGGTCGCATTACCGGTCACCTTCGGCGCATGCTCAGCGAATCTGATGCTGTGATCATGTGTGGTGGCCTAGGGCCGACACATGACGATCTCACCCGAGAAGCAATCGCCGAGGTCATGGGCGTTGAGTTGCACCTTAATGAGGATGTAGCTGACGTCATTCGACATCTGTTTTCCTCGCGAAATCGAACGATGCCCAAGAACAATTTGCGCCAAGCAATGGTGCCTGATGGCGCAACGATCATTCCTCAGACACGCGGTACTGCTCCCGGGCTTATCTGCCCCGTGGTGATTGAGACCGATTCGGGGCCGACTGAGCGTGTGGTGTACGCAGTGCCTGGCGTGCCTCATGAAATGCGCGAGATGTTCGAACGAGCAATTTTGCCTGACCTCCAGGAACGATCGGGGGAGCATTGGACGATTGCGAGTCGCACACTGCGCACCTGGGGCGAAAGCGAAAGCGGGTTGAATGAGCGGCTTGACGACATTATTCGCGACCTCGACGCAGAGGGAAACCCGACGTTGGCATTCCTTGCCAGCGGATGGGAGGGCCTCAAAGTCCGATTGACCGGTCGTGCTCCAGATGAAAGCGCAGCCGCAGCCTTGCTCGCTCCGTGGGAAGAAAAGATTCGCAAGGTGCTCGGCGATCAAGTGTTTGGCGCTGACAACGACACGATGGAATCAGTGGTGCTCGACCTCTTGCGTGCTCGAGGGTGGACCGTCGCTCTTGCTGAATCGGTGACTGGAGGACTGGTATCGGGTCGGCTCACTGGCGTCGTCGGAGCAAGTGAGGTGTTTCGGGGCACCATCGTGTCGTATGCGAGTGAGGTCAAGTTCGATGTGCTCGGCGTCGAGGAGGGGCCAGTGGTCACCGAAGAAGCCGCAATCGCAATGGCTGAGGGGGCGCGAAAGGTGCTCAGAGCTGACGTGGGGCTTGCGCTCACCGGCGTTGCGGGGCCATCTGAACAAGATGGAATGCGCCCAGGAACGCTCTTTGCCGCCGTTGCGCTACCCGATGGTGAGCCCGATCGGGTGACAAGTGCTCACGTCCGGCTTCCTGGTGATCGTGAGATGATGCGACAACTCTCGGTGATTTCAGCGCTAGACCTTCTTCGGAAGCGTCTTCTTGAAATTCGATGATGCTTAGCAGTCTCGGCGATATTCTCAGAGAGCGGTCAGGTGACCGCATGCCCCTGTAGCTCAGTCAGGATAGAGCAACGGCTTTCTAATCCGTAGCGCGCAGGTTCGAATCCTGCCAGGGGCGCGATACCCTCAAGGAGGCAAAATGCCCGCTGAGGGTTTGAGCACCATCGAGAGGACAACGTGAAGTTCAAGAAGGGCGAAACGGTTATTTACCCGCAGCATGGCGCGTGTGTGGTGAAGGGCACGAAGAAAATGGAAGCCTTTGGCGAGAAGCGGGAGTACCTCATTCTCGAGACGGTCATTAATGAGATGACGCTGAAAGTGCCAGTCGAAAAGGCTGATGAAGTCGGTGTCCGTCCTCCTGTGTCTCCTGACGAACTTGAAGACCTCGTCTCCGTTCTTGCGAAGCCGGATCCTCGTGTACCCTCGAACTGGAGTCGCCGGTTCAAGAATCACCAAGAGAAGTTGAAATCAGGCGACGTCTACCAAGTAGCTGAGGTGGTTCGTAACCTTGCTGCTCGCAACCGCGACGCGGCGCTGTCAGCAGCGGAGCGCACAATGTACGAACGGGCCCGAGTGAACCTCATCAGTGAGATCGCTCCAGCCTTGAAGGTGTCGGCTGAGGCCGCTGAGGAGTATCTCGATGAGGCTCTCTCGAAAGGTGTGCTCAAGCCAGCGAAACAACCGAAGAAGGCTGCAGCGAAGAAATAGCCGAAAGGGGTGCACCCATGCACCTTCTGGGCATGTCAAAATCAGGGAATGAGTTCCTCTCCCTCTCCTGTTGCATTCTGCGGGCTCGGCGTTATGGGCGCTCCGATGGCGCGATATCTCGCAAAAAATAGACACCCGGTCACGGTGTACAACCGCACCGCAGCGAAAGCACTCGCATGGGTGGCGTTGCACGGCAACCGAGCCGCCCCAACAGCGGCCGAGGCTGCTGAAGGCGCAGAGTTGGTATTCATCTGCGTAGGGAATGATGACGATGTTCGCGAGGTCGTGCTCGGCGAATCAGGCTGTCTTGCAGCGATGGCTCCAGGCAGCATTCTTGTCGACCACACCACCGCATCTGCGGGTCTCGCTCGAGAGCTTGCTGCGCAATGCGCTGAGGTAGGAGTTGGCTTCGTTGATGCTCCAGTTTCGGGTGGCCAGGCTGGAGCCGAAAATGGTGCGCTGACCGTGATGTGTGGGTCTGATGATCCCGAGGTTTACGAACGAGCAGAATCTGCGATGGCTGCCTATTCCAAGCGGTGCCGACGAATGGGCCCTGTCGGTTCAGGGCAGCTTACGAAAATGGTCAACCAAATCTGCATTGCGGGCCTGCTACAAGGTCTCTCTGAGGCGGTGTCGTTTGCGCAGCGAGCAGGTCTCGAGGTCGACGAGGTTGTAGATGTTATTGGGCAGGGAGCGGCACAAAGCTGGCAGATGGATAATCGTGCGTCAACAATGGCAGCCGGAGAGTTCGACTTTGGTTTCGCCGTCGAGTGGATGTTGAAAGATCTCTCCATCTGCCTTGATGAGGCCTCTCGGAATGGTGCTCGGCTCCCGGTGACAGCGCTCGTTGAGCAGTTCTATCGACAGGTCGACCAACGTGGCGGAGGTCGATGGGACACGAGTTCCCTAATTGACGTGCTTCAGCACCCGTAGGGGTCAGTTGAATTCGATTTCGAGGTAGTCGACACCGCGAATGGTGTAGCGGTCTCTCCACGTCGGGGTTCCGACTAGCTCAATCCGATCGAAGCGTCGAATGAGTCGGGTGAGAGCTACAGAAGCTTCCATTCGGGCGAGTGAGGCGCCAAGGCAGTAGTGAATTCCAGATGCCAATGCGAGGTGTCGTTGCGCGTTGGGGCGATCGAGACGGAGCTCATTGGGCTTGTCAAACAGTGCGGGATCGCGATTTGCTGCTCCGAGACAAGTTGTCACGATAGAGCCCGGATCGACGACGATTGGTTCGCCGTCAATTCCCGTATATGTCACTGGTTCAAGCGGCACTCGCACGGTGTTCTGAACGGGCCCATTAAACCTGAGCAGTTCATCGACTGCAGATGCATCGAGAGCAGGGTCGTTACGCCAGAGTTCGAGCTGATCGGGATGCTCAAGCAGAGCAAGGAGCCCGTTGCCGATCAGGTTCACTGTCGTTTCATGTCCGGCAACGTAGAGGAGCACGACAAACGACATCAATTCGGCCATGTCGAGTCGATCACCTTCACTCTCCGCAGTGAGGAGAGCAGAAACGACATCGTTGCCAAGGTTGTGTCTGCGTTGCTCAATGATTTCAAAGAGATACGGAATGAGCTCGTTGATGGCGACATCGGCGCGGTCGAGGTCTTCGAGCGTTGTGGTGGGTTCGAGAGTGGCAGTGAGGAGTTGACTCCAATCGCGCAGTTCATCGGCACGGTCAGTCGGCATGTCGAGCATTGCAGAAATCACTTGGAAGGGCACCGGGAACGCAAGCTCATCGATGACTTCCATACCGCCGCGCCCCGCAGCACGGTCAATCGCATCGTCAACCATCTGCTCGGTTGCGTGCCGCAGCTGGTCGACCGCCTTTGGAGTGAATGCCTGGGTGACGAGTTTTCGAAGCCGGGTGTGGTCGGGAGGATCCAGATTGAGGATCGACTTTGAACGCTCTTCGCTGCGTTGGCGCCGTCGCTCCATTACCAAGTCATTTATCGGGGCTGCAGCATGCTGTTCGATGTCTCGGGCGAATTCAGGGCCCCGGAGAGTCCTCAACACATCGTCGTGCCGAGTGAGAACAACCGAGTAGTCGTCGATGCGATGAACCGGGTCGGCGGTGCGAAGTGCCTCGTACCAAGGGTATGGGTCGGAGCGAAATTCTGGGTGGAGAGGGTCCCAGACAGGAGGAGGAGCATCGGTTGTCATTGTTCTCCTGTTACAAATCTGGGTATGAGAGGTCGAATGTCGTTCCACTCGTACTGTTCGTCTTCATATCCTCCCCAAACCACCCACTGGGCGCCATTCGTGCGCTGTGCGATCGCTCGCATCATCGTCTCTGCGACACGTTCTGCGGTGAGAAGTTCAACACCAAGGGCCTGCAGATTGACCTTTGCATCGTCGGGCAAAATGGCGGTGTCTGCAAACCCGGGGCAAATTGCGCTGATGTGGATATCGAGTGGTTCAGCGTGCTGATCGAGCGCGCTTGCAAGAGATCGCACAAACCCCACGACAGCATGCTTAGTGAGCCCGTAGACCGGGTCAGGCGCAATCGGCACGAGGCCGGCAACTGATGCCGTCACGATGATGTCACCATACCCGGTAGTGGTCATGTGCTCGAGAACGGCCTGAGTGCCAAACACAACACCGTCGATGTTTGCAGACATCACGGTGCGGTAGCTCTCCGTGTCAAGGCCCAACACGGGTAGTGCACCTTCGGGGCGGATGTGATGGGTCGCCACTCCAGCATTCAAGATGGCGAGGTCAAATGGGCCAGTATCTGCGATGAGTGCTGACCAAGCGGTTGCATCGCCAACATCGAGTCGCTCGATGCGCAGGGCATTAGCTTTGGCTTCGTCTGCGAGTCGAGCGAGCCCCTTGGTATCGACATCGGTCGCCACAACGGTTGCGCCGTGCCGAAGAAGTTCGTGCGTGACTGCCTTGCCGAAACCGCTGGCGGCGCCAGTCACAACGGCCCGGCGATTACGTAGGTCAATGCTCATGCGTATCCGTCTTCTCCCCAGTCTGGATGCTCAAATGTTGCGAGCGCCTTCGCCATTCTTGCAACAACGTGCTCAACCAATTGGACTCGCGCCCACCGTTTCTGTTCACCAGAGATGATCGTCCACGGAGCAAAAGCGTGATCGGTATTCGTAAACATGTCCTCAACTGCCGCTGAGTAGTCGTCAGCGCGCTCTCGATTCCGCCAGTCTTCCTCGGTAAGTTTCCACGCACGCATCGGGTCTTCCTTACGTTTGTTGAAGCGCCGAAGTTGTTCTTCAGGACTGATCTGAAGCCAGAACTTGATGACTTCAACCCCCTCAAGCACAAGAGATCGTTCAAATTGCACGATCTCGTCGTAGGCGCGTGTCCACTGCTCGGTGGAGGCATAGCCTTGCACCCGTTCAACGAGTACGCGCCCGTACCAACTGCGATCGAACACTGCG
>DLTS01000046.1:7826-27067 GCA_002501485.1 Acidimicrobiaceae bacterium UBA7830 | reverse complement strand
GCGGAGACCTGTCCGCAATATCTCTGGTTGAGTTTGGAAGAACACCTCGCGCGACCGGGTTTTGAGGGCGCGAAATGGGTGTGCTCAACTCCGCTTCGATCATCTCATCAGCATCATCAACGCGACCTTTGGACAGGCCTCAAAAATGATGACTTGGCAGTCGTGTCAACTGATCACTGTCCGTTTTGCCTGAAGGACCAGAAAGAGCTTGGCATCGGGGATTTCACCGCGATTCCGAATGGAATCGGCGGTGTTGAGCATCGAATGGAGTTGATGTACCAGGGTGTGGTCAACGGTGAAATCACGCTCGAGCGATGGGTGGAAACCTGCTGCACGACGCCGGCCCGGCTCTTTGGTATGCATCCACAGAAGGGAGAGATCCTGCCAGGTGCTGATGCCGACATTGTCATTTGGGATCCAACTTCGACGACAACCATTGGCATCAACGACAAGCATCACATGAACATGGACCACTCAGCGTTCGAGGGTTTTGTGGTCGATGGACGAGTCGAGACTGTAATGAGCCGCGGGAAGATCTTGGTTGAGAATGATCGATTTGTCGGAACTGTCGGTCACGGAAAGTTCCTCAAACGCGGACTTTCGTCGGAGTTGCGTTGATGACCACGCTTGAGGCGGGATCGTTTGATGCCGTGATCTTTGATGCTGGTGGTGTGTTCGTGCTTCCTGACCCCACCGTCATCGCCCCGTTGCTTGCTCCATTTGGTGGCTCAATTGACCTCGAGTTGCACCGTCGAGCTCACTACGCAGGTATGGCGGCGAAGTCGCGTGTCCATGCCGTTGAGGCAGATTGGCAGGTGTACAACGAGACCTATGTGGCAACGATCGGTGTTGCAGCAGACATGGCAGCGATTGCGGCCACGCTGCTGGGGCGAACACGCTCAGCGGATTTGTGGCGCCACCCGATTGCAGAAAATGTCAAGGCGATCGAGGAGTTAGCAGTACGCGGCGTCCCGATGTCGGTGGTGTCGAACGCGGCAGGCCAGATCGAATGGGTGCTCGAGTGGTCTGGGGTCTGTCAACGTGGGGAGGGCCCACTTGTTGCGATGCGGACGATCATCGACTCAGAAGTTGTTGGCATTGCAAAACCTGACCCGCAGATTTTTGAATTCGCTCTGGTCGAACACTCAGAAACTCCAAGAGATCGAATTCTTTATGTTGGCGATTCAGTGAGTATGGACGTCAACGGTTCGCGAGGTGCGGGACTCGTCCCGGTATTGATCGATCCGTTTGATGATCACGATGCGGGAGATTTTGCGCGCGTGAGATCGGTTGCTGATTTGATCGCGCTGATCTGAGGCTGGATCAGGCGCCGAGACGGCGAGCGATCACTTTCAAGCACAGCGTTTCATCTGCGCCTTCAAAGATCGAGAGCACCCGAGCGTCAACAAAGAGACGACTCACGGCATATTCCTCGGCATAGCCCATGCCACCGTGAATCTGCATCGCCTCACGAGTGACCCATTCTGCAGCCTTGCACACGTAGGCCTTCACCATTGAGGCCTCAGTAGCGCCCTCGCCCTTCGCCATCAGCGTTGCAACGTGATAGCTGAACTGGCGTGAGGCCTGAATGACCGCTGCCATACGGCCAAGTTTCACTCTGGTGAGCTGATAATCAAACACATTGGAATCGAAGACACGGCGATTTTGTGCGTAGTCGAGTGCTGATTCATATGCAGCCTGCATGACGCCGACGGCGCGAGCGGCGGTTTGAAGACGGCCGTTCTCGAAGCCTTCCATCTGGTAGTAGAAGCCGCGGCCAAGGCCATCTTGTTCGCCGACGAGGTTTTGCGCTGGCACCCACCAGTCTTCGAGAGCAATCTCATAAGAGTGCATGCCTCGGTATCCAATGGTGTCGATCGGTCGGCCTTCCATTTTTCCGACTCGGGCCGATCCGTCGATGTCGACAGCATCCTGAGTGAAAGCAAAGCCATGACCGTCGCCACGAGGTTTCGGGACAATGAACAGGCTGAGCCCCTTGTGGGTCTTGCTCCGGTCAGGGTCGGTTCGTGCGAGAAGCGCAAGAGCGTCGGCACGGGCGCCGAAGGTGCACCATGTCTTCACGCCGTTGATGACGTAGCCGTCTTCACCGTTCGGACCGGCAGCGGGAGTTGCGGTGACCTTGATGTTGGCGACGTCACTGCCGTAGTCAGGCTCGGTGACCGCCACTGCTGGCATGACCTCTGCTGCGGCGAGCTTGGGTAGCCAGGTGTGCTTTTGATCTTCGGTTCCACCCTTCACGAGGGCACGGGTAAGGATCTCTGGGCGGGTAATGAGAGAGCCGCCGATTCCGAGGCTTGCACGGCTGAGCTCTTCGGTTGCAACCACCATGGCGACGTACTCGTCGTGACCACCTTCGCTGAAGCCGCCATATTCTGCGGGGACGCTCAGGCCGAATGCCCCGAGTTCTGCGAGCCCAGAGATGATCTCTTCGGGCACATCGCCATTCGAGCGGTGCACATGCTCGGCGTGCGGGGCGATGACGTCTTGAGCAAAGGCGCGGAACGTGTCGCGCACCATGTCCATATCGTCGGTGAGGTGAAGCGGGCCCGATGATTCTGCTAGCGATGCGATGACGTCGGGGTCGCGGTATTCAGCAATGAACTCCGCAGCTCCGTCGAGTGCCCCTGGAGCAACTCCCCAGAGGGTTTCGCGGCCAAGGAGCTTTCCGGCGAGGTCGTGGAGAACATCGGCGGTGAACACGCAGGCAATAAGCGCTTCGCTATCGCCCTTCGCTCCGTAATCGAGAAGTGACCTAGCAGTGGCAACGGCCGATGCTGCGTGGGCGAGGTCGTAGGCAAATGTCTGCTCTACATCTGGTCCACCGAGATCGGCAAGAGAGCCGATGGCGGCAGTAACGATGGCATCGGCGAGGTCGATGACGGCGGCAGTGGAGATCATGTCGGGGGAGGTACTCACGGTTAACAGGGTAACGGGGGAACCCCGGTGTCTTCATCTCGAGCTACAACTGCGTTCTAATCTCAGATGATGAGTTTTTCGCCAGAATGTGATGACGTTGAGCAGGGCCCGGTTGCTGCCGTTGCGGTCTATTGCGGTTCAGGCTCTGGTGATCACCCGATGTTTCTTGCGCGAGCGAGGGAATTAGGTGCACACCTTGCATCTCTCAATATCTCCTTGGTGTATGGGGGTGGCGACATCGGAATGATGGGCGCAGTAGCCAATGCGGTCATGTCGGGCGGCGGTGAGGTAATTGGGGTGATTCCCCAGCGGCTGGTCGATGTTGAGGTGGCTCATCATGGGGTGACGCGCCTCGAGGTGACTGCAAACATGCATGAGCGAAAAGCGCGAATGATCGAACTCGCTGGTGGGTTTATTGCGATGCCAGGTGGATTTGGTACGTACGAGGAGGTGTTTGAGGTGCTGACGTGGAACCAGCTTGGGATCATCTCGGCTCCGGTAGTCTTTCTTGATGTCGGTGAGGGTTTTGAGTCGTTCTGGCAGCCAATGATGGAGTTTCTTGACGGCGCGGTCGCTGCCGGCTTGTTAAAGGAGCGCTATCGAGCATTCGTATCGTTGACGTCATCGGTAGACGAGGCAGTTCGTATTGCGACAGGCCCCGCACCAACCGCGGCGCCGAAGTGGAGCGATGTGACGAAGTCTGCGGGGAGTGAAACGTGAATGCACTCAGCACCCTCGTCGAGGCAGTCGTTGGACGGTCGGAGACCGAGGGTCGCACTCTTGCGCTTCTTGTCATGAAAGATGGCGCAACTGAGATCGAATGGTACGGCACATCTCCAACGACCCTTTTTGGTGGTGGTGAGCGAGTGACTGAGACAACAACGTTGATTTCGTGGTCGATGGCAAAGTCGATCACTCATGCCCTACTTGGCATTGCAATTGTCGATGGGTTGCTGGATGTGAACGACCCCGCGCCTTTTGCGGCGTTGCAGGCAGAAGGACAGCCGCCGATTAGGTGGATTGACCTTCTCGAGATGCGTTCTGGGTTGACCTTCGTGGAGGACTACGAAGATGCTTCGGTGTCGCATTGCTTGGAGATGTTGTTCTCCGGTGAGGAGCATCGGGGCGTTGCAGACATGGGGATGTACGCGGCTTCGCTTGGCCGTGAATTCCAGCCGGGAGAGCACTGGAGTTATGCCTCCGGCACGACCAATATTTTGTGTCGCATGCTTGGCGACATTCTCGCTGGGGGTGATGTGGCATCGGTAGGAGCCGAAAAACGCAAGAACGCAATCGAACAATTTGCGAAAGAATGCCTGTTTGGCCCAATTGGTGCCTCGAGCCCGATCATGAAGTTCGATGCCACTGGAACATTTGTGGGGTCGAGCTTCGTCTATGCGACGGCTCGTGATTTCGCAACATTTGGTGAGCTATATCGCCGAGGTGGCGCGCTCGCCGATGGCACTCAGATTCTTCCGCTGGGCTGGCACGACCATGCACGTCATTGGGTGGTGCATGATCCAGAAGGCTCGGGGCCACACGGGTTCGACTATGGCCGGCACTGGTGGTTGTGGCCTGATTTCGAAGGCTCACTTGTTGCCCAGGGCTTTCAAGGTCAATACATATTTGTGCTCCCTGAGGCCGGAATCACGATGGTTCATCTCGGAATCACCGACACGGAGTGGGCGGTCTCCTTAGTAGAGGGCCTCGGTGACATCGTGCGAGAACTGCGGTAATCGGCGTGAAAGCGAATCGGCCTCGCAGTTGAAACGCTTTGACGAAATGTAAAAGCGTTCGTAGGCTCTCCGGGGTGAACTTGGCCGTCAATGGAGAGCGCCTATTGCAGCGTCTCGAAGAACTCGCAGAAATTGGAGCAATTGTTGGTGCCGATGGTGATCGCGGGTCTGCTCGTCTCGCCCTCACCGCTGAAGACGGTCAGGGACGCGACCTTGTCGTGAAATGGATGCGAGATCTTGGCCTCGACATTTCAATCGATGGCGTCGGCAATGTCATTGCGACGATGCCGCACCCGTCTGGGTTGTCGCCGGTGATGACCGGCTCGCACATTGACACCGTGGCAACAGGGGGTCGTTTTGACGGAAACCTCGGGGTGTTAGCGGGTCTCGAAGTCATCGAATCAGTCATGAGCGCTGGGGATGAGTTAGATCGACCGCTGGCCGTTGGGTTTTTTACCGATGAAGAAGGTGCTCGATTTCCGCCTGACATGTTGGGAAGTCTTGTCTACGCCGGCGGAATGACAGTTGAAGAGGCCCTTGATATTCGGGCGGTCGATGGAGCTCGGTTCGGTGACGAGTTGGAATCAATCGGCTATGCCGGTGGAGCACCGAGCCCAGGACCGGCTCCTCACGCCTTTGTCGAACTCCATATCGAGCAGGGCCCCGTTCTTGAAGTTGAAGACATCAAAATTGGCGCAGTCACGGGAGTCCAAGGAATCTCATGGACAAAGGTCACCTTGCGCGGCCAGTCGAACCATGCAGGCACGACGCCAATGTCAATGAGAAAAGACCCGGCGGCTGCGTTGTTTACGATCGGCGCTGAACTGCAGCGAATCGTCGAGCGGATTGGTGAGCCCCAAGTCGGAACCATTGGTCGCGTCGAATTGGTGCCGAATTTGGTGAATGTCGTTCCGGCATCAGCGACGTTCACCGTTGATGTTCGCCACACTGATGATGAAACGCTCATCAATGTCGAACGTGAAGTTGCTGCGCTGATCGAAGAAGTTGCCGCCCAGCACGGACTGCTCGTTGAAACCGAATCTCTCGCTCGGTTTGCTCCTGTCGTGTTCGACGATCGTGTCGTTGAAATCGTTGAGCGCTCGGCCCAGCAACGAGAACTCTCTGTCAAGCGCATGCCATCGGGAGCTGGTCATGATGCCCAGATGTTGGCGCGTGTGTGCCCGTCGGCGATGGTATTCACGCCAAGCGTGCGTGGAATCAGCCACAACCCGGCAGAGATCACGGCCGATGAAGACCTCATCGCCGGTTGTCAGGTGCTGTGTGATGTCATGCTGGAGTTAGCGGGGACAACGTTTGAGGAGGCGAAGTGAGTCGAATTGTCAACGTTGGGGCAGCACAGATGGGTCCGATTGCGGCCGATGAGTCGCGTGCTGAGGTCGCTGGGCGTCTGATTGCTCTGCTTCGTGATGGGGCGGAAGCGGGCTGTGACCTTGTCGTGTTTCCAGAACTTGCATTGACGACGTTCTTCCCTCGGTGGTTCACCGAAGACATCGCTGGTCACGATCACTACTACGAGCGTGAGATGCCGAACGCTGATGTTCAGCCGCTCTTTGATGAAGCTGCACGACTTGGGGTTGGTTTCTGTCTTGGATACGCCGAACTCACCCGAGATGGCCATCGCTACAACACATACGTCCTCGTCGACAAGACAGGGGCCATCGTTGGCAAGTACCGCAAGGTTCATATTCCCGGGCACGCTAATGACGAGCCACACCGCCCCTTCCAGCATCTCGAGCGTCGCTACTTCGAAGAGTCGCCTGACGGTTTCGGGGTAGTGAACGCATTCGGTGGCATCGTGGGCATGGCCATCTGTAATGATCGCCGGTGGCCTGAGACCTATCGTGTGCTCGGCTTGCAAGGCGTAGAACTTGTGCTCATTGGCTACAACACTCCACTGCATTACGCCCCTGACCCTGATCAAAACCCGTTGCAATCGTTTCACAACAACCTGGTGATGGCCTCGGGGGCCTATCAGAACGGAACGTGGGTAGTAGGCGTCGCCAAAGGCGGAACCGAGGAGGGTGTCGAGTCGCTATCGCATTCGCAAATCATTGCGCCCTCTGGTCAGGTTGTCGCTCAAGCGACAGTGAGTGGTGACGTGTTGATTTCTGCCCGGTGTGACCTTGATCTCTGCCAGCACTACAAAAAGACGCTTTTTAACTTTGATGTGTACCGGCGTCCTGAGGCGTATCGGATCATCACCGAACAGAAAGGCGTGGCGCCCCCATCGGGGTGACGGTCGATATGGGGGAGTCGACCAACTTCACTTCGGTGAGCGGGGGATTGGTGTGTGCTCATCACCACCTGTATTCGGCGCTGGCTCGGGGTATGCCTGCACCTCCGGCAACCCCGACCAACTTTCGGCAGATTCTTGAACTGGTGTGGTGGCGTCTTGACATGGCGATCGATCTCGACATCATTCGTGATTCGGCCCGTCTCGGCGCACTGGAAGCTCTCGCAAGAGGTTGCACCGCAATCATCGACCACCATGAATCACCTAATGCGATCGACGGTTCGCTCGACGCGATTGCCGAGGCATGTGACGAGGTCGGCGTGCGATCGGTGTGCAGCTATGGGGTGACCGACCGTCACGGAGCCGATGGGGCTCGACGAGGGCTGGAGGAGAATCGCCGGTTCATCTCCGGCGGTGGTCGAGGAATGGTCGGTGTTCATGCATCGTTCACGTGCACCGACGACACTCTTGAAGCGGCCGCAGGGATTGCGTCAGATCTTGGTGTAGGCGTGCACATTCATGTTGCGGAAGGTCCAGACGATGTTGGGGCGGAAGAGCGAATTCGCCATCTCGCCCAGCCCGACTGGTTGTTAATTCACGGTGTCCTGCTGCCCGATAACCACGGCCTACAAGGAACGCTTGTTCATAACCCGAGATCGAATATGAACAACTCGGTTGGGTATGCGAACCCGGCACGTTTTGCCAACCCGGTCGCCCTCGGAACCGACGGCATCGGTGCCGACATGCTGGAAGAGTTTCGTCTCGCCTACGTGGCCGGGCGCGCAATCGACGTAGAGACCACTCCTGAAACGGCGTGGGGTTGGTTAGAGCATGGCTGGGCGCTTGTTCCTGAGGCGGCGAACGACAAGGTGGTGTGGGCGTCACCGCAATTCGATCCGTGGTTTCAGGCATTTAATACCGGGACAAGCCCGATCAGCGTTGAAGTCGATGGCGAGGTGGTGTGGTCGAACGGAACACCCACACGTGTCGACGAGCAAGAAGTTCGAACAAAAGCAAAAGAGTCGGCGCACCGTCTCTTCGCACGACTGGAGGAGATCTGATGTCAGTACCAATGGCGATCTATCTGCAAGATGCACACCCGATTGCTGAGGCGATGGAAATTGCCCAGTTCGCCGAAGAGTCAGGCTTTCATGCCGTGTGGCAGGCAGATTCGAGGCTCGTTCGCGAGGCGACGGTGCCAATGGCTGCCTTTGCCGCAACAACCAATCACATCAAGATCGGTTCTGGCGTCATTGATGTGTGGACTCGTAATCCCGCTCGGCTTGCCTCGCTGTTCTCAACGCTTGACGATCTCGCACCAGGACGCGTGCTGTGTGGCCTTGGAGCATGGTGGGACCCGTTGGCGAGCAAAGTTGGCATCAACAGGACGAAGCCTCTGGCGATGATGCGCGAATCGGTCACCGTCATTCGGGCACTTCTCGCGAACGAAAACGTCACGTTTCATGGTGAGCATGTGCACCTCGACGGCGTTGAGCTTGATTACGTGTACCAGGAGCGACGACCGAAAGATGTGCCGATTTATATCGGTGCGACCGGAATGAAGATGATGGAACTCACCGGTGAAATTGCCGATGGGGTAGTGCTCAACTACCTCGTATCACCCGACTACAACTCTCGGGCGATGGAAGCACTTGAAATTGGTGCGGCTCGGGTCGGACGGTCGGCCAGCGATCTCGACCGCCCACAGTTGGTGGTGTGCTCCGTTCACGAAGACCGCCAAACCGCCCTCGATATGGCGCGCAATATGGTGACGCAATACCTCGGCCAGCAGCCCCACATCATGAAAGCCTCAGGCGTTCCACAATCGCTGCTCGACGCAGTGGGCGAGGTATTGACGTGGCCAGCAACTCATGAGCAGGTTGAAGCGGCATCAAAACTGGTGCCCGACGAGATCGTTCAAATGCTCACGGCATCTGGCACGCCTAACGAGGCAAAAGCAGCGGTTGCGCAGTACATCGAGAACGGTTGCACGTCGCCGATTCTGTACCCGTTGGGTGATGTAAAGGCGACGATTCAAGCGTTTTCAAACTGGTCGCCCTAGGGGTCACCACAACCGCAATTTGTCGTCGCGTATCATAGGTGCCGAACGGATTCTGTGATGACGAGTGATGACAGCGTTTCCGCTGTGCCTGAGAGCCTTGGCGTAGGCGAGCGCGCCGGCACATCGAAGCGGCGCTTTCGCTTCACGATCAAACTCGTTTTGTTTATCGCGGTTGTCTACTTATTTGTCATACCCCTCATTCCCGGATTCAGGGCCGCGCTTGAAGAAATTCAGCAGGTCCGCCCTTCGCTACTCATGCTTGGGCTCGGTCTCGAAATTGGGGCCTTGTGGTGCTACGCCCCGTTGACGAAAGCGGCGCTTGGTGATGCGGGTCGTGGGATGTCACGGGTGCATCTGTTTCGCATTCAGATGAGTGCACGTGCGCTGTCGAGCATTGTTCCTGGAGGAAACGCAGCCGGTTCAACGCTCGGATTTCGTCTGATGACGTTGTCGGGGATGTCGGGTCCTGATGCCGGGTTCGCACTTGCGACCGTTGGGCTCGGCTCGGCAGTCATTCTCAACTTCATTCTGTGGACTGGTCTTGTGATTTCGATTCCGATTCGTGGTGTGAACCCGCTGTACGGCGGCGCAGCTCTCGTCGGAGTTGTCGTCATGTTGTTCGCAGGAGCGTTGACTTTCGGACTGATGGAAGGCAAGGGTCGCTCTGAGAGGATTGTGCGGTTCATTGCTCGCAAATTGCGGGTCAACGAGGATCGCGCATCGCAAGTGGTGCACCAGTTAGCGGAGCGCTTGGAGGCGCTCATCACCGACCGGCACCTACTTGGCCGGGTCGCATTATGGGCCACGTTGAATTGGATGCTCGATGCCTGTGCCTTGTGGGTGTTCATTCGGGCGTTCGGAGTGTCGCTCGATTTCGATGCGCTCATCATTGCGTTTGGCATCGCCAACGTGCTTGCCGCAATTCCGATTACACCTGGCGGACTTGGCTATGTCGACACCGGCTATGTCGGCATGCTTCGAGGCTTTGGAGTGCCCTTCAGAACAGCAACGCTCGGAGTGGCGTCATATCGATTTGCTCAGTTCTTCTTTCCCATCATCCTCGGTGGCCTGATGTATGCCTCGCTGCGAGTGGGTCCGTGGCGCATTGAGCGCCGTGAACGCCTGATTCGATTGCGAGATCTCGCTGAAGAGGAGACAAAGCGGGGCATTTCGAGGGTCGACTTTCAGTTGCGCTTTCCGACTCGAGATGGCACCGGACAGTACATTCGGCCGCCGCACGACGCCTCAGTTCAGCACCCTCGACGGTGGTCGCCCCTGCGTCGTCGTAACGAGGTCGATGATGGGCCGACCCGTGCGGTGTCGGGTGATGACGAATTGCTGCCGTCTGGCAATGATGAAGAATCGTGAACAACGATGCGGTCGTTGAGCGGGTGCTCGGATGGGCGTCGCACACGATTCGAGAATTGCCATGGCGTACGACCCGTGACCCTTGGGGTGTTCTTGTCAGCGAGGTGATGAGCCAACAAACTCAGGTGGGCAGAGTCGCCGAGAAGTGGCCTGTATTCATGGAACGATTCCCGACGCCGTCTGCGTGCGCTGTGAGCCCACTTGGTGATGTTTTGCAACTGTGGCAAGGCATGGGGTACCCGCGCCGGGCTCGAAACTTGCACCGGTGTGCGGCAGCCATCGTCGAGTTGGGTGAGTTTCCCGAAGATTTCGAATCATTACTGGCCCTGCCTGGTATTGGTCCGTACACGGCGCGCGCTGTTCTCGCATTTGCGTTCGGACACGATGTTGGCGTGCTTGACACGAATGTTGGTCGAGTGCTTGCGCGAGTGGGGGGTAGATCGCTGTCTGGGCCGGAGGCGCAGGCGTTCGCCGACGCTCTCGTTCCCGCGGGCGAGAGTTGGCTGTGGAATCAAGCGATGATGGACCTTGGGGGAACGGTATGCACTTCTCGTCGGGCCCATTGTGATGAATGTCCACTGAGCGATATTTGCCAATGGAGGGGCGCCTCTGGTGTTGCCGACCCGGCACGGTCATCCGCCGGTGTTTCACGACCGCAAGCGCAATTTGAAGGCAGTCGCCGGCAGGCGCGAGGTTTGTTGTTGAGGAGCTTAGGTCAGGGCGCGGTGCGAATCGATGACGTGCCTGACATTGTGAATCGCAGCCCTGCTCAAGCGCGCGAAGTGGTCGATGGACTCGTGAAAGATGGACTCTGCGTCCTTGACAGCGACACAATCCGACTTCCATAAACCGCATGTAGTTCGGGTGTGACATATGTCAGGGCTGATTTCGTGGTGACGCACACAGAGTGCAATTAGCGTGTTGCTATCGGTGGCAACGACGTAACGATCGTGTTCCACGGGGTGCGGGGGTCGACTCCATGTCACAGTCCGGAGGTGCAACGCTACGGGGGTAATACCTCTTGCGTCTCGGTTGCCGCGCCTGGCGAAGACCCGCTGATTTTTGATCTCGGCACTGGTGTTCGCTACTTCGGTGGCACCCTCGACGCCTCGGTTCAACGTCTCAATGTGTTGGTGAGCCATCTTCATTGGGATCACATTCAAGGTCTACCGTTTCTTCCTCAACTCCAATGTGAGGATTGCAAGATCAATGTGTGGGCGCCGGCTCAAGATGACGGCCGTTCGGCCCGCGATTGCTTTGCGGCGGCCATTGCGCAACCGGTATTTCCGGTGGCTCTTGACAGCATTGGCGCGCAGATTGCAATCCACGATGTGGCGCCATCAGAGTGGGAGATCGGCTCATTTACTGTTCGGGCTGCAGAAGTGCCGCACATTGGCCCGACCCTCGGGTATCGGGTGACCTATGACGATCGATCGGTCGTCTATGTGAGCGATCACCAAGAGCCCACCGACCCTAAATGGTTTGCTCCTGATGTGCTCGATCTTTGTGAAGCGGCAGATGTGCTTATTCACGATGCGCAGTTTGTTGATGCCGATTATGCGGGTCGCGAGAATTGGGGGCACTGCCGAATCGATTACGCAATGTCGCTGGCGATCGCAGCACGTGTGTCAACTCTGGTGCTGTTTCATCATGACCCTTCGCGCTCTGACGATGAGCTGGATGCCATCGAAGCCGAATATCAGCGGCGCGGCGCAGAGGCAGGAATCGATGTTGTCGTTGCCCGCGAGGGCCTGGAGATGACGATGCCATGCCATGCTGACAGACATGCCTGACATTGTTGGCTTGGGTTCTGCGGTTGTCGTTGGGGTCGTCGTGGTTTGGGCGGGAGCATCAAAGCTTGTGGCTGGGTCGTCGTGGTCTGACGGTGTGGCCTCCGCAGGTGTTCCTCGCTGGATGCTGAGCCTGTTACCACTCCTAGAGGTTGTGATTGGTGCACTTACCGCTGTTCGGTTATGGGTGCCGGTCATTCCCCTCGTGCTCGCTGGGCTCCTCATGGCGTTCACCGCGTGGATAGTTGTTGCCATGCGGAGCGACGATGTGCCGACATGCGCCTGCTTTGGCTCAACGTCAAAGAAGCCAATTGGCTGGCGGCATGTTGCTCGTAACTCGGCATTGATTGCGCTTGCTGCGAGTGCCGCGTTCGTTTGAGTTATGTCGTTACGGTGACGGTCTCGAGGAGAAATGTCAGAGTGCGGGCCTCGTCTTCCCAGGCCGCGTAGCGACCGCTCGGTCCGCCATGGCCTGCACCCATCTCGGTCTTTAACAGTAGAGGAGCGTCGTTGGTGCGCACTTCCCTTAGTCGAGCTGTCCATTTCGCCGGTTCGTGAACACTGACGCGTGGATCGTGAAGGCCTGCGGTGATGAGTAAGGCCGGGTAGTTGGCCGGGCGAGTGTTGTCGTAGGGGGAGTACGACTCGATGTAACTGGCATAGGGCTCGCTCCGTGGGTCGCCCCATTCTTCCCATTCGGTGATAGTCAGAGGGAGTGAGGGGTCACTCATTGTTGACACAACATCAACAAATGGCACTTCAGCAACAGCAGATGCGAAGAGTTGAGGCTCGATTGTGATGCAGGCACCGACCATGAGGCCGCCTGCGCTACCGCCTCGAATAGCTAGCTTCTTGCCATCGATGAGTTGTCGAGACACTGCGTCTTTCGTTGCGGCGATCACATCGGTGAACGTGTTTCGTTTCTTGAGGTACTTTCCATTGAGATACCACTGGCGGCCAAGTTCACCGCCGCCTCGCGGGTGAACGAGAACCCAGGCGAGTCCACGGTCGAGGAGCGAGAGCCGAGCCACTGAAAACCACGGTGGAAGGGAAATTTCGTATGAGCCATAGGCGTAGACGACTGCGGGGAGTGCTCCGTGGTGATCTTTGTGGCGAATGATGTCGTACGGCACCTTGGTGCCGTCATCGGCGGTGGCCCAGTGCCGCTCTGACACGTAATTGGCGAGATCCACTCCAGGTGTTGGGGTTTGTCGAATGACCTGATGGCTGAGATCGTGAATATTGATATCGATGATCGTCGACGGTTGGGTGAGCGATTGAACCCGCACTCGAAGCTGGTCGGTGCTGAAGTTTTCGTTGGTGCCAAATTCGATGTCGTGTGGAGATTGAGTGAGTTCGATGAGTTTGCTCTCGCCGTCGGTGTTCACGAGGCGAATTCGTGGTTGAGCGTTGACCCATTCGTGCACTGCAAGGGTCTGTTCGAATGGCTCTGCTGCGGTGATGCGGTGCCCAGGCCGGTGCGAAACGAAGTCTGTCCACTTGCCGGGGTCGTCATAAGGTGCCGTCATGATGCAGAAATCCTCTGCGTCGAGGTTCGTCGTGATGACGAGAGTGTGACCCCAGTCGTCGACTGAATATTCAATGTTCTCAGTTCGGGGACGAACGCACTGAGGTTCAGTGAGGGGTGTCGATGCATCGAGCAGGTGAATCTCGCTACTCGTCTTCGAGCCAGAGTAAATGATGATAAATCGACCGCTACGTGTGAGCTCGATGCCGACAAAAAAACGTTCATCGTTATCGGTGAAAACGATCTCGTCGTTGATGAGAGGCGTGCCTATTTTGTGGCGGCGCACTTGGAAGGGCCGCTCGGTGTCATCGGCAACGACGTAGAAAAGATGCTCGGAGTCAGCCGACCAAGCAACGCCTCCCCACGTCGTGTCAGGGATGGTGTCGTCGAGGTCAAGGCCAGTCGAAGCGTCTCGAATGCGCAGTGTGTAATGCTCGTTTCCAGCCGTGTCACTTGACCATGCGATGTATCGGTGAGTGGGGTCAGGTTCGAATGTCCCAAGGTCAAAAAAGTCGTGTCCATCGGCTTCAATATTCTGGTCAAGAATGAGATCGGCGTTGCTCGTTTCCGCAAGCTCTCTCGATATTGCTCGACAGTGAATTGGGTAGGACAGTCCCTCAACTGTTCGGCTCACGTACCACCACTTTCCTGAGCGCACGGCAGGGGACTGGTCTGTCTCTTGAACTCGTGACTTGATTTCTTCGACGATCTTTGTAGTGAGTTTGCGGTTCGACTCAAACCAGCGCTGGGCGTACTCATTTTCTGATTGGAGATACTGTAGGAATTCTTCATCGTTGACGTCGAGCATCCACGCGTAAGGGTCGTCGCGTGGGCCGGTGGGGCGTTGCCACGTGTGAGGTCGCCGTGGTGCAGCGGGGTGGTCAGTTTTCGATGGATCTGTGGCTCGCTCGGGCACAGAGTGAAGAGTACCGCTAGCGTCAGGGGTTGATGAGGGTGTGGATTGACCAAGATCTCTGTACAGGGGATGGTTTATGCGTCGATCGTTCGCCTGATGTTTTTACCCTTCTCGAAGATGGCATTGCGTACGTTGTTGAAAGAGGGGTTGCCCTCAATGATCCGGGTGGGTCGCGCAGCCTTGCATTTGTGGAAAAGCGCGAGGAATTGGCGGTGATCGAGGCAGCCGAGATCTGTCCCGGGGAATGCATTTTCATCGAGATGGCGGAGAATAAAGACTCCCCGACTGCTTCAGCGGTTCGGTAGGGCTAGTCCCACTCATCAGGACAGTTATCACTCACCATCACGAGGCGGACCATGTCTCAACAGCCACAACGTGCCGATATATGGACATATTGCGGTGTGCTGGGCGCCGGCGGGCAGCACACCGCAGAATGTCTAGTCAAGATTAGGTGGATCAGGGAGGCGTTGAGATTTAGGCGTACCCATTGAGCGGCGATTCGCAAGCAGGAACGCACCGCCTCCAGAAATCAGCGCAACGATTATGACTAAGAGCACGACCAGCAGAGTTGAGGAACTTCCGTCATCTTCAAGTGCTGGGACTTCCTCAGATTCTTCGTTTTCAGGTTGTTCTTCATTGTCGTTGGCTGAGGTTTCGCTTCCGTCCGCTACTGCTTTTGCTGACTCTTCGTCTTCTGACTCTTCGTCTTCTGACTCTGGTCCGTCCTGATTGTCAGTTTCGGCTTCCTCGCTAGCAACCGTGGTCGTCGGCACAGCAGTGGTCGTCGTGGTGGGTTCCTCTTCCTCGGGAATTGTCGAGAGAACAAACAATGTCGCTGGATCTGGCGCAACAGCCAACAACTCCCAGGAAACTACGCCCTCCGATAATTCACCGTTGTGATCAACGATCTCGCCGGGCATTTCGATGGAGACGTGAAGTGTGGCGAATTCCAGAAGCCCTTCAAGTTCTTCGGTCTCTTCATCCGGATCCGCAAGAGCGGCTTCAAACCGCCAACCGTTCCCTGTCGCCGTAGGAGTGAGTGTGAAGTTCTCTTGGGTCTCTTCGTCGCCGTTGAGAATCGGTTCCCCTGAATTCCACTCGCCATCGAACAATACGGCACAGCGATCTGGATTGTTTACGACCTCGTACTCTCCGTTAGTTAGGCCGTTGTCCTCCTCAATGAATGCCTCAAGGTACCCATCACATTCACTCAGGTCCCCACCTAGGTCCTCTATTGCCTCAAGGTCAACTTCAAAGGCCCCGGAGAAGGTGCCGGAACCATCCTCTGAGACCACGAAATCGGTGGTCAGGTCATAGCACCCCGAGAGAGCAAAAGGGGCGAGAACGAATAACAACCATTTCTTTGACATGAATGTCACGCTACCCCATTCTTTGAAATGAGGCCTTCTATTTTTCCGCTGTCTTGTCATGCAAGCCGCATGCTGATTTCGAGCTTCTTGGGAAGACAGTGGAGACTGCTACCTTCGCCCAATGACAGCCAACTCATCGCCCCGAAGAATGTTCGGAATTCATAGGTCAATATTCACAGGTCAATCGACAATGTCGAGCACGACATTGGATTGATTACTCCCCGAAGATCAGTCCACGAAGTATTTCTCTGCCACGGCAACCACCGCTTGAGCATGGGTTAGAGCCTCAGAGTCTGACAAGGTTGGACCAAGTTCAATTGTGAAGCCTGTTCCGCCCTGAGCGGTTACTTTCCGGGACCACTGTGATGCTGTCCCGGTGTAAGTTCCACCAGTCACCGGCAAAATCGGGAGGCCAGTCAATTCGCCATAATCTCGGCGAATTCTTCCTCCTACTCCGCTTCCTGGTGAAATTCGGAAATAGTCTTGGTGGTACCACAGTACAAGGTGCGGTTTTATCTCCTCGCCAAGATCGACCATGGCTTGGGTCTCGGGTTCGCTTGCAGGCGAAGGACCTGCGTACTGCCAGTGCCCTAGTTCTTCTAAGGGCGCCCAATTAACTGGAAAATTTCGATTTAGGTCAACACCGTTTGCGTTTTGTCGAGTCTGTGCAATGTTGCCGTCAGGATTGAGAGATGGGATTAGCCAGAGTTCGATTCCTTCAGGGATTTCCATCCGCCTGAGATGGTCAACGATGGGAATGCCGTCATCTTCATCGCCGTGGATGCTCCCGATTACAAGGATCCGCGCCCCTTCAGAGTCACCTTTCCTGATGTAGACCAATGGTTCTCCGTTAACTGAGCGGCCAAAGAGAATCTGCTCCCCTGCAATGGGGCCAGTTGGAGTCGCTGTGGCCGTCGTGGACGGTGGTTGGGACGTTGTTGAACTTTTTGTCGTGGAGGGAGGTGGCGACGTTGTTGGAATGACTGTTGAAGTTGTGCTTTCGGATTGTGAGAAGGTGGGGGACGTGTTCGGATCGATCACTCGCCGATCGCTTAATGAGGCAGCGACGGCAACCGTTAAGACCACCAACACTGAAACAAAGACGAGAACTAATCGACCGGCGCGTTTCCCTGAGTTGCTCATCTCTAACTCTGGCTGGCGATTGTGTCATTTGCGAGAGATACCTGCTGGGGCGACGAGCTTTGCGTGGGAGGCGCAATCATTTAAGGGAGGTTAGATGATGCGAATCAGAACACCGGGACAAGCGTGAGAGCTATGCGGGAGCTGGGGCCAACGTGGTCGAGTGTCTAGGGCAGTGTTGCTTCCGATGAAAGATTGCTGTCGTAACAATCGCCTAGACGGGACTTCGGAGAGGGGGAAGATCAGCACTTAGCGGTGAAGGTAGTCCGTAGAGAGCTGCGATGTCCGGAAAACCTTGTGTGCGGGAAAGCAAGTCGGGGTTTGGACAACTCTCGTCTGGGTCCAGGCCAGGAGCCCATGGCTGCGGGCATGGTCTTCCATCTAAGCTGGCCACGTGGCGCGAGATCCAGTCAGCGACGAGCCAAGATCCAAGTCGTTGCTCATGAACTCCATCACGGTAGAAAAATCCTTCGGAACTCGCAATGTTGGTGTAGAGGTCAAGATCCCAAATAGAGAGCTCCGGGAAAAGGTTTGACGCTTCGCTTCTAACGGCCTCATTCATCGCCCCGTAGTCCGCGTACCAAAGTGGCGAATCTTTTGGGAGTCTGTATCGAGAGTCCGAGCGAAGTGTCACCCAAATAACATTTTTAAAGGATTTCTGGCGGGCTGCTGACATCACAGCCCCGAGATCGTCTGCACCATGGCCTGTGCTTGCAAACCGTCCTTCCCAATCGTTGTAGCCCGTCGCGATGACAAGAACGTCGCGATGATTTCGTGCCTCGTCTAGACGCTCAACTTGCCTTAAAGCTGAATATGGCCTGAATCCCTCCCGTCCCTTACAGGAACGCCTCACCAATCGGCGACAGGACTCTAAGTACAACTCGTAATCAGCGCCGACTAGGGCGTCTGTCGCTTGATACCATCTGATGCCTGCCATCGCAGAATCTGCGATGATAATTACACGGCGTTCCCCATAAGTGATCCACTCCAAATCCTCATGTTCCTCGTGGGACGGGAAGCTGGGTTCTGGCGTTATCGTCCCTGGTTCGTTCACCCTTTTTCGATCTGCCTCAGACGGTCGCGGGTCCTCATGTCTTGGAAAATCGACCACTCCGTCCCCATCATTTTGCTTGAAGAACATCAATCGATTTGAGGGCACAAAAGAACTGGCGAGCCTCGCAGCCGGTGACTTAAAGACGTCGCTTACATCTACCGAGTGCCCGTCGTTGGTTTCACCTATTTCTTGCCGTGGTGAAACCTTTAGAACCAATGCTGCAATGGCAGTGCTCACAATCAAGAAGGCAAAAAGAACTCTCGCAGACTTCAAGGAACTCCTACAGACTGTTTTCTGGCCAAGAAATGAGACCTGCATGTCTGAAATTGCGCATCATTTAGCTATCCAGTGTGCAGTACATCTCAAGATTCATATTAAAGCGTTACACCTTTTGAGATGTTCTTAAACTTTTGATGGTTGGAATTTCTGCGTGGTTATAACGTTCGATCGTAACGTTCCTCGGCCTCGAAGATTGGGCTCATATCTGCATATTTGCAGAGCGGTCGGGCACTTAGCCGTGAGCCTGACTGTGTCAACGGGCGGCGACTAGCGCGCGCTCGGGATTGTGGATCGCTGTCATCTTTGTCTCCGAGGGCGTCAACTAACCACCCGGTAACGAGGAGCCTGTCGTTATCCCACCTTGGTTCGGTCAGGACCCTGCGGGTGTCAAACCTTGAGGCAGATGTGATTCAGGGTGTGAAAAGTTCGATGAGCTAGAAAATCAGCGGCACGCGAGATCTCCGAGATACTAAGTTCTTTCGAAACTTCGCTGTGTGTCTAACCCAGAATCAAGTAAGTCGGCAATTACGGCTCTCCTTGGTGGGGCAGGCCCAATGGCGGCGCCCTCAAATACAACACAGGCTGGAGGAATCGGCTAATGCGCAGTCGTCGTTCAAAATCAAATTTGCTCAGGGTTGTTCTCACGATGCTTGTCGTGAGCGCTTGCTCCTCTTCTGAGAAAAACATTGAAGAGAGCGCTGCCACAGCAAGCTCGGATCAACCCTCCGGATCTGGCGAGCAAACTGGCGAGTCTGAAACTCAAGATGATGAGCCGACTGCAGAACTTGAGGCAACGTCGACTACCAC
>DLTS01000046.1:0-7504 GCA_002501485.1 Acidimicrobiaceae bacterium UBA7830 | reverse complement strand
ACCACCTCCACTTCGACTACCACTACGACGCTTCCAGAAACCTGTCCCACTAGTTGGAGTGCAGTTCCCAGGACGACTTCCGGTTGGCCGTACCCCGTAGCTTCAGGAGGCTCCTTTATTTTGAGCGACGCAGAAATAGGGGCGCACAGTTACTTTGACCGGTTCGTCCTAGATTTCGAAGGATCTGGAGATTTGTCCTACGACATTCGGTGGCTAGCTGGCCCACCGATTATTCCTGAGCAGTGGGACGGGTCGGCCTGGGTTAACGATGCCCCGGTGATAATGGACGGAAACAAATTCTTACAAGTCAGGACAATTGCCAGATCTACGTCGGATATCAGTGATCCGTCTGAGTGGTATTCCGGTCCGGACGACCTAGATGGCAACGCTGTTGGGGCGCAAGTGGTGAACCAGGGAAAGATGACGGAGGATTTTGAGGGATACCTTGGTTGGACCCTAGGAGTCGAGCACTTTGCTGCTTTCAACGTTTTCACTCTCGAAAACCCGAAGCGACTTGTGGTGGACATTTGCCGCGAGGAGGACTCGGCTGCCAGCCAGGCAACGAGTGCAGGCTGTCTCGGAGAATGGGGATTCAGAGATCCGGATTGGATTGAAGGGGTTTCGCTTTCAGGCGATATCGACGGCGTCGCAGGGGACGAGATTGTCACAACGTTTGCTGATCCGTCGATCAGTAAATGGTGGATGGAAATTGCGGCAGATGATGGCAGTTGGCGTCACATTTCTTTAGTCCCCGGCTCATCCTTGGTGTTCGAAGCTCAACCGCTTGGATTTTTAGATATGGATGAAGACGGTGTTAAAGAGGTTTTCATGCAGACCGATGGTGGCGCCTATAGCTTCGTCTTTAGGGTTTTTGTTCTCGATGACTGTGAACTTCAAAAAACTCGAAACAGCGAAGGTGGCGATATCTCTTGGCCTGTTGGTGCGAGCGCCATGAACATGGCTAGCGCCACATGTACTGAATTTGGAATGAATGTTGAGAGCGCACAAGTAACTGGTGATGAGACCTGGTCAGTAAATGTCAACGAAATTGTCCTCAGTGGCATCGCATGGGAGCCTTTGCCAGTTGACGCAGGCTGGATCGACCCGAGTTATGAGACCCCCGATTTAGAACCTCCCTTTGCTCCAAGTCTGGATTGCGAGTTTTAACGCTGTCGAAGCATTCACACAAGAGAGACTGCTGAACCATGCCGAGAACGGGCTGAGCCATCTTGAGGTGTATTGCCCCGTTCCACTTCGAACCCTCATCCGAATCGAGCGTCAGTTTTCGGGTTTTTTGAGTGGCGAACCTTACCGTGCTGCCAGCCTTCTCATTTGGCGCTCCGCTGCCCGAAGCATTCCTCGATCGAGAGAATTGTTTGCAGCAGCGATCCCAAGGCAGTACTTGCTTAAAGACTGCGGGTGATATCGGTTTTGGTAAAGGAGTTTTGAAATGTTGCTCCTCGGTCGGTTCGACTTCACCTCGAGAACGACCGAGTCCGGCAACAGATCGAAACTCGATGGTCCGTTGCTGGCTTGATGGGCTTGCGAGACTGCTAGCAGTCGATCGATTGTCAACCTTTCACCGATCGAAACTGCAACAAGTGTCGTTCTTGAATACGAGAGGGTGAGAGCAGGTTCGAAGGGACCACCTGAATGTCGGATCTGGCAGGCGGACAAACAATCTGTGACCCATTCTGATTCTGCCGACTGAATTCCAGAATTTTGATCCCGCAGGAGCCGATGTTTGTCGCTCATCCCTCGCCCAGTTTTTGTTTTAACTTCAAGCATCACTGGGCCGTTATTTGGATATTCTCTCGAACGAATCTTGAAACGAAGGCGCTTTCCTTTTAAGTGATCCCAATAGGTCAGAAGATTCTTGTCAAAGTAGGTAGTCGAATAAAGAAACTCGCGCTCCTTTTCAATCGTCAACACTCGCCAGTCGAACTGTTCAAGTTCGAGCAGTTTTGGTACCAGCCTCTCGAGGTTCTTTTCATCAAGGAGAAACTTCTTATCGAAGCGACGCTGAAGAGGAGCAACAACGTTGACTGACTCTAAATCGATTTCGGTGATTCGGGATTGTGCGTCGAACACGAGGCTAATCTTGCGTGAGGCGACGCTCAATAACCACATCAACACGCATGGTCTCTCGAACGAAGTCGATGCTTCGGACGTCGAAAAGCACTGGCGTTGAACCGAGGAGACTCGCCAAATGACTTTTGAGGTCGTTCTCAT
This sequence comes from Acidimicrobiaceae bacterium UBA7830, assembly GCA_002501485.1. GTDB lineage: Bacteria > Actinomycetota > Acidimicrobiia > Acidimicrobiales > Ilumatobacteraceae > Casp-actino5. The sequence goes on along the minus strand of DLTS01000046.1, from coordinate 5,272 downwards.
CGGTGATTACTGAGTCAAGTTCAAGACGCAGGCGTTCTCTTCTACGGATCGGTTGCCAACGGCCATTATCAATGACCAGCATTGAAGCGCTAAGGAGAACCGCAAAGACCAACTTCACCTCAAAATCCATCCCTGACAAGCCGCTCATTAGCCCGAGCACGAGAGCGATCATGGTGTAACCGATTTCAATCTGTCCTGATTCTGCAGATCGGAGGCGAACGATCGAGAGAACAGCGAAAAGTCCGAAGCCAACGCCGATGTTAAGCGGAGCCGACGAACCTAAAGCAGCCGACACAGTAAACAAACTGATGTTGAATGCTGTGTACCCGACTACTTGGTCCCATCGGCGGTGACGTCTGAAGTACGAGACGTACACCACGATGAAGAGGGCGCCTAAGTTGAGGGCAAGATCTCTCAGAAGGACCGGTAGGTCTAGCTCGTTCATATATTGGGCCCTCACCCTACTTGCGTTCGCTGGTTGAGAGTGTTTTTGTTGTGATGTAAATCACAGGGTGGTTTGGCTCCTACACTCCCAGCAATGTTTGGCTGTTTGATGGTGCGTGGAGCAACCCGGCGTCAGACGGTTGCGATTTTGCTTTTAGTGTGTGCTTGCTCGTCTTCAACGGCAGTTGACGTCTCGGTGCCGAGATACGTCGTCGAAAGCCTGCCGCCTTCGAGCTCGGCGAGTGAAATGCTGCCTGAAGTTTCCGTTACGGGCCCAATAGTGCGTTTCAGCGAGATCATGTATCACGCACCATCGGAGGACCCCCAAGACGAATTCATTGAAATTGCAAATTATGGCGATGAGGCAGTGAATTTGCAGGATTGGTGCATTTCCGGAATTAGTCACTGCATCTCTGAGGCAACGAATTTGGGCCCCGGCAGTTTCTATGTCTTGAACCAATCTGAGTTTGACGGAAATCTCTCGAACAGTGGGGAGCGACTTTCCTTACTAGATCATCTCGACCAAGTCGTCGACCTAGTTGAGTATGCCGACTCTGACCCGTGGCCCTCTCAGGCTGATGGCGGAGGAGCATCTTTGCATCGAATGTTAAAAACGCAAACAGGTGTAGGTGCTTGGGCAGCCGGCAGACCAACGCCAGGTGAGTTCTTCGTCTCGGAGTGGGAGCAGCCTGAGAGAGAGCTTGCTATTTCGGAAGTGCATTATCACTCAGTTGATGACGACCCCAAAAAAGCTTTTGTCGAGGTCGTGAATGTAGGGCTCGAACCCCTCAACCTCAATGGATGGTGCATCAAAGGAACCAGTTTCTGCTGGGATAACTCTCGTACGTTGCAGCCGGGCTCTGCCGAGGCAACGGTTGGCTTGCTCGGTTCGGGAGATCTTTCTCGATCAGGAGAGCGGCTGAGAGTAGTCGACCCGACCGGCGCTGTTCACGACACAGTTGCATACCTGGACAGAGGCAATTGGCCGGCGTTAGCTGATGGGCATGGGGCATCGCTTCATCGAAGGAATCTCGAAGTTTCCGGCGGAGAACCGGGTAATTGGGAGGCAGGCCCTCCATCCCCTGGCGTGCCGAATGACGACTTAGAGATGCCTTTAAAACCAATTTTTACGGAAATCAATTACACGAGGTCCCCAGAAAAATCAGAGCCAATACGGATTACTGGCTATGCAGGAGACTTTGTTTCAGTCAGACTCGTTTATGTTGTCAATTTTGACGCTGAGATTGAAGTGGAAGTCTCCATCGACGAAGGGTTAGTGACTGCCTTAATTCCTCCACAAGAAGAGGGGTCTTTGGTGCGATTTCGCCTCGTAGGAGAATCCTCCGAGGGGGTCGAAGGCACTTGGCCGATTGCTGGGGATGGAATGCAGTACGGCGGAACTGTTGTGGAGAGTCCTCTTGCGGCGTCCACTAGCTTGCCGATTATGAGACTGTTCATGCCCGATAACACATGGGCTGAGGCTAAAGATGACCGAGACTTGGATGGGGATGAGGGATATCCAGTAGTTGTCGCTTTGGGTGAGACCGTGTTCGACAACGCAAAAATGCGAATTAAAGGAAATCAGGCTCGTTACAACAAAAAAAAGAAGTGGAAAATCATGCTTCCTTACGGTTACGAAACCGATGGGGGCGGCCTTTTTCGAAATTCAGTGGACCAGTTTGACTTGCTTCCGGCTGCAACAGATAAATCATTTTCCAGGGAGGCCTTAGTTGCTGACCTTCAGGCTCTCTCCGGAGGATTTAGCCAAGAGGTCTTTCCAATGAGAGTTGAACGGAATAACGATTTTCTGGGCTTGTTCATGTACGGCGAATCCCTTGACCAGGAGTGGCGGGACCTCATGGGATTTAGCTCAGAGGTTTACGTTTGGAAGGCTGAACTTGTAAGCAAACTCAAACCAAAAGACTTGTCGTACTCCGATTCAAAATTCGGTAAACACTATGAGCGAATAACCAAAGATTGGATTGATGATGGTGACGCTCTCCTGAGAAATTTAATTTCGACATTGAGTTCGCTATCTGACGATGAGGCCGTGTCGTGGGCCTACAAGAATGTGGATGTTCCCCAAGTCGTCGAGTCACTAGCAACGATGCGAATCGTTCAGCACAGTGAGTGGCAGCATAAAAATTACTTCATTGCGTTCGACCCTGCGGATGCCAAATGGAGACTCGTGCCGATGGACTTTGACCTAACTTTTGGTCGGTTTTACCAATCGCCATGCAATTCCAAATGTGATGAGATCAAGGCATTTCCATATCTCGAATATCCAAATGAAAATCGCCTTGCCGAGATCTTTCTCACCAACGAGCCGTTTAGGTCCATGGTCGACCGTCGGACTCGTGAACTTTCAGAAATCTTCCTCGCAGATGGCTATCTGGAGCAACGATTAGAAGAGTTGCTGTCAGATATGAAAGAGGATGCGACCGAGGACCGAATGTTATGGGGAGCATATGGAAATTGGCAAACGATGGAAATGGCGCAGAACCTCATCGTTCGCGATTATCTAGTGCCAAAACGGCGAATGTATCTCGGTGCTCAGTCGGTCCTCCCGGACGCACAGCCCTCCGATGCAACTGTTCGGGTCGGACAACTCTCTTATGGCACAGACGGTCGGGTTATTTCCGCCGAAATCGAAAATGGCCTTGATCTGGCCGTTGACATCTCAAATTTATTTGTTGAAGAGCTAAATGCTGTTGTTCCACCTGGAGTAGTAGTCCCTCCGAAGTCAGAAGTCCTGCTTCTGTTTGAGCGGAGGCCTACCACGAAGGACGACGGCTTTGCGGTGTTTGTTATGTCGGAAGATTGAAAAGCCATTTCTTCAAAGATCGAGCTTGGAAAAAGACGGTGAAGAGCGGCATTTCGGTTCTGTGGTGGTGGACGAACCGCTTCTCACTCCTGACTTCAATAACCCGCTGCGATGACTGAGCACTAGGATCTGCAAAGTGTTTGGAAGGCATCGCGGTCGGTGAAAATTTTGACAATGAGTTCCGCATCTCGCACCTCAAAATCCTCTCTAGTTCTGATGGACCCTCACTCTTGATTTCTCCTGTTGACTGCCTTATCGCCATTGGCTCAAATCTCGGAGACCGACTCGATCATCTTCGAGCGGGAGTAGCTGCGATCGATGCGCTCCACGGCGTTCATGTCACTGATGTGTCGAGCCTCTACGAGACAGCACCAGTCGGCGGACCCGAGGAGCAAGGGCCGTATCTCAACGCTGCTCTTCGAGTTGAGACAACCCGAGATGCTGCGGGCTTGCTCGCCGAACTGCACCGCATCGAAGCGGAGCGCAACCGTGTTCGCCTAACACGCTGGGGCCCACGCACTCTCGACCTCGACCTTCTCGTTCATGGCGAAACTGTGAGCGACACCGCTGAGCTGCAAGTCCCCCATCCTCGGCAACACGAACGTCGTTTTGTACTTGTCCCAGTGTGCGACATTGCAGCGGACGTCGCACATCCAGTCATCGGTCGCAGCATGGCTAGTTTGTTGAACGAGGTCGTCTCAACTGAAGGCGATCTGACGCTTGTTGCGCAACTGTGGCATCGGAGCAGCGACGAAGTCGACTCACGGCTCCACCGGGAAATTAAATAAGCGTGCAAACACCATTGAACGATCGAACTCGAGGACATCCCCATGATCACTGCTGACCAGCTCATCGAATTGTGGTCGAAACACCGAAATGACATCACTGCGAAAGTTCGGACGCTTCACTTCCCCCGCCAAGACCGCACCTTCGACGATGCTCCGTATCAGCTCGGGGTCATGAACCTGTCACGCGACTCCTCGTACCGTGAAAGCATCGTCCACGATCTTGACGCAGCCCTATATCGAGCGCGTCGCATGACCATTGAGGGTGCGGTAATGGTGGACATCGGAGCTGAGTCGACAGGCGCAAATGCCGACGTGATTGACATTGCTCGACAGATTGACACTCTGTTGCCAGTAGTAAGGGCGCTTGTCGACGACAAGATCATGGTGTCGGTCGAGACGTACCATACCGAAGTCGCGGTTGCTGCCCTTGAAGCGGGTACGGCCGTAATCAATCTCACTGGTCGAATTGATGATGTTGGCTTGTACGAGTCGATTGCAGCTCACGAAGCCGGTTTAATTCTGTGCTACACGCCGGGCACTACCGCCCGTTCAGGGGATGACGTACCCACCGCTGATCGTATGGTTGATGAGCAGATCGACTTTTTCAGAGAGCGCCTTGACCTGGTTTGTGGTGCAGGTGTGGAGCGCCTCTGGATTGACCCCGGCTTTGGGTTTGCCCTGAATCTCCCAGACGGACCTGAGCGGGTTCGTTATCAGACCGACAATTTGGTGCAGTCGTTCCGCTTTCGTTCGTTGGGTTGGCCGACATGCGTCACGATGGCATCGTCGGTCTACCTCTTTCGTGATGAGGCGCGGGTGGCTGAAACCGCGATGGCGGTCTTGGCCGTGCAGGCTCGAGCCGGTCTAATTCGAAGCCATGAGGTCGCTCGGGTGCAGCCGGTGCTTGACATGGTCAACATGTGCTCTTGACTCGCCTTTGGCGCGGGCTTACTGCTTACTAGCCAGAGTGCTCGTCACGGGCCAGTTCATCGACGCTGTCAAGTGCTGATTGCGTCTGTCGGTACACCGCACGGGTCAAGAGGTGCGACCCGACCGGGCCCGTGACCAACAGAAGAATGACGACAAGGAACGCCGTCACAAATGCCGCAGTTGACCGGATAGTAAGTGCCAGTCCAATGGCAACCGAGATTACACCGAGAGTCGGTGCGATTGCGGCCGAGTGCATTCTGGCGTAGATGCTCCACGAACGTGCAAC
>DLTS01000004.1 GCA_002501485.1 Acidimicrobiaceae bacterium UBA7830 | reverse complement strand
TAAAAGCGCTATTAAGTAATCCATGTATCTAGATTACCTTATTGTGGAGATGATGGGACTTGACCCCACGGCCCCCTGCTTGCAAAGCAGGTGCTCTAGCCAACTGAGCTACGTCCCCTGGCTCTCGCAAAGACTATCGGCGAGAACGAAAGAGCGGTCTATGAAATCAATCGCCCTTTAACGCAACTCCGTTCGGGGTGACGTTCATTTTCGGCTCGTAATCGGCGACTTCTACATCGGTGCGCACGGCAACAAACTTTGCGCGGAGCGCAGCTCGACACGATTCGCACGGCCCATAAAATTCTGCCGTCACCGACATCTCGCATCGGGGGCAGATGAAGTCCATCACTGAAATGTACCTAACTCAGTAGAGACCAATGAGGCGCCCCGACAACCCAATAGCAGCGATCACCATCGCAACCCGGATCAATTTCTCGCCACCTTTGACCGCAAACTGAGCCCCACACCAGCCGCCAACAAAAAACCCGGCGGCGAGAACAAGGGCTGGGAGCCACACGATATTTCCCGACACCAAGAACACTGGAAGGGCGATGACGGTCACTGTCAACGACACCACCATCTTCACGCTGTTTGCCGTCACAAGATCAAACCCTGCTCGGGTGAGTGCAGCGAGAAGGACGAGACCGATGCCAGCCTGAAATGCGCCACCGAACGCACCGATTACCCCAAAGATGACCACAGTCAGCCACGTAGGCCATGGTTCACCGACGTCACGCGCCGTCGGTTTACGAACAGTGAGCACGATGAGAGGAATCATCAACACGCCGAACACAATTTCGAACGCCCGATCAGGAAGGCGACTGATCGTCAACGAACCAATCAGTGAGCCAACGAGCGTTGGCGCTAGCACTGGAATCGCCTTGGAGAGCCCATCTACCCCAAGACGTCGAAAGGCCACCGTTGCTGATGCTGTCGAGGTGAGGATGCCGAGACGATTCGACCCGTTTGCACTGTTGCCCGGAACACCTGCGAGCACCAGCAGTGGAACCGTCAACATTGATCCCCCACCGGCGACGGTGTTAATGACGCCGGCGATCACGCCGCCACCAGCCAACAACAACATTTCCCACCACGTCACAAGAGTTCACCCTACGGGGCACGTACGCTCAAGAGGTGCTTCGTCGTTTTTCCTCGCACCCCACGGATGCCGTTGACGACGTTGATGCTTCTAGCCCCGATGACCCGGCGGTATTTCAACCCTCGGAGGATGACACCCGAGAGGAATATCGGCACAACCCGAATGCCGGCAAAATGCTGGGGACGGTGATTGCAGTTGCGATGCTCGGCGCAATCATTGTTGGCGGCGTTCAGTGGATCGAGCGCGAACGAGATGTTATTCCTGACCCAGTGAGTTGGACCTCGATCGTCACCGCAGACAGGGTGACCGGCGATCTCACACTTCGATACAGCGACCTGGCTGTCGCCGCAACAACCAACCACGGGCCACGTGTATCCGCTGTGCTTGATGGCGGGGGTGCAGTCGCAGTGGTGCTCCCGAATCAAGTGATTGTCGAGCCGTTCGATTTGTTGCCGACGACATTGGATATTCCACGAGGACATCGAGTGAGTGCGTTGCCAACAGCGAATGATCTCAGTGTCGTGATCGGTGACGACAGCGGCGGCAACCTCGCCATCGTCACCGATGTCAGCGGACTCCGACCAGTCGTCATGGACCTTGGAGTGTTTACCGACGAACCAAATCCTCGGTACTTCCCAACCGACATCCGTCACGATTCCGCAGGAACACTGTTCGCAATCGCTGACACCGTCAACTTTCAAACCGTGCTCGTCACCCCGACGTCAACGACGCCCGTTTACCTACCCGATCTCGCACTCGCCGTCCATCCTCAGCTGGTGGTGACCAGCCAAACCGTGGGTGACCGGGCCGAAATCGGTCTGTTTGACCCCAACGGAGATCGCATCAGAACGATCAGCACCCCAGCGGTACGAGGTGGTGCCATCACCATCGACGGAGAGCGATTTGTGTTCGTGACCAAAGAGGGGCGCATCATGCGCGTCACTCGCACCTCCAACGAACTTGAAGATCTTGGCGGACTCGAACTGCCTGAGGGCGAAACAGTGAACAGCGTCGCCACCGTTGGAGGAGGAAGTCGTCTTTGGGTGCGCTCTGACCACAACGGCTACGTTGTCGATCTTTCTGGTGGCATCCGCGGTCGCTGGTCTGCGAATGCCCCGATAACCGAGGAACCCCTCACGATGCTTAGTCGCTGCGCCGTTGTGCACGCCGACGGAGTGAGCCGTCTGGTCAGCCTGCTCACGGGTCGGGAACTCAATGAGGTCACCGGCATCACCGGTATATCGCGTAGTGATGACGGTTGTTTGATCACCGGGATTCGGTCATCCGACCGGTCTGGTGTCCTCGTCGGCGAATTCGAAATGGTAACCCTCGCCGGTCGGCGGGCCCTTGCTCTTGCACCAGATGCAACAGCAGTCGTGCTGTCGAGCGACACCGGTCCTGTCATCGTCGACGTTGATGACCTCTCGGCAGCAATTGGTGGCGCGAGCCCAGCAAGTGTTCGTGCACTCGACACAGGCGACGATCTCTTTGTGCTCGTTGCTGGTTCGATTGACCCATAATCTCATCCTGTGGCGAACGTCATGATTCGTCGAGCAACCCCGCCTGATCTTGTACACATCATTCCGTTGTGCATCGAATACTGCGCAGCCAATAACCGTGAACTGAACGACACCACTATTCGCAGCGGCCTCGCCGGGCTTCTCGACAACGATGCCAACGGCTTCATTCTCATCGCTTGTGATGAACATGACCCACCTATTGGATATGCGGCCGTTTCCACCGGTTGGTCACTCGAGGTGGGCGGCGCTGATTACATCCTTGATGAAATCTTCGTTCAGCAACGGGGCGAAGGAATCGGACGGCAGCTCATCGCCGCCGCAGAAGATCGCTGTGCCGAGCTTGGTGTTCGCCGCATCTTTCTCGAAACCGAACGCCCAAATCACCGCGCGCGTTCACTCTACGCTCGCCTCGGTTTCGTTGAAGATGACTCTGTGTGGATGTCAAAAGACTTGTGATGGAGACCAATATCAGACATCGATCTCATACGCTGCTAAGTCAGTAAGTTGCGATCTGTTCAGCGGTCCAAAACCCTTCCAGTGGGGTGTTATGACCGTTGCCATACGCACTGAGACGCCTACGAGCTCCGACATCTTGAATATCGATCACATCGAACAGCACCCGAGGCCCAACTGCTCGCAGTGCGAGATCGCTCGCTGACCCCGGGGTGGGAAGCGCCGCAGTGACCACGATCACTCGTTCTCTAACTCCGGAGATCACAGCAGCTCGACCGAGCAGCCGCCACAATGCCTCACCGTTCAACAAGCCCGGGCGTTCACGACTGAAAGGCCCACCCTGCTCAACCACCACATGTTCACCATCGCAGGTTGCCGACATCACGCTAAGGCCCGTGCCTGGAACTCGACGCTCGATAATCTCACCAAAGCCTGCTGAACGAACAACATCGTCAACAATGTCGCGGCCTGAGCGGCCATCGGCGACAAGATTTACCTCGTCACCTTCATCTGCGACACGCTGACGAGCGAGGGCCACATAGTCGTCATCAAGGTCAACACCGATGAATTCTCGACCCAACTGCTTTGCGGCAACAAGGGTTGACCCCGACCCCATGAATGGGTCGAGAACGACGTCACCCCGATATGTATAGAGCTCGATCAGCCTTGAAGGAAGCTCAACAGGAAACGGTGCAGGGTGCCCGATGCGCTTCGCACTTTCCGTGGGCAGCGTCCAAACATCGAGGGTGTTCGACATGAAATCTTCGGTGCTGATCGTCGATTCATGCGGCAAGCCATTGCGTTTGCGTACTGAGCGACTCACCGCTCTCCGGAAACGCCCCTTCGATGCAATAACAACTCGTTCAGTGAGGTCTCGCAGAACCGGATTTGATGGCTGACGAAAAGACCCCCACGCGCACGACCCACTCGCTCCAGCACCTTTGCGCCACACCACTTCGCCTCGCAACAGCAGTCCGAGGCGATCTTGAAGAATGGTGATGACGTCAGCCGAAAGACTCCGATACGGGCGACGACCAAGGTTTGCGACGTTTACTGCGATGCGGCCACCTGGCTCAAGCACCCGAACGCACTCAGCGAACGCCTCCGTCAACATGTCGAGATATTCGAGATACGACGCAGGAATGCCGTCTCGCTCTAACTCGTTTTCGTATTGTTTGCCCGCAAAATACGGTGGCGACGTCACGACTAACGCAACCGAAGCCGACTCCACCATCGAAAGATCTCGAGCATCACCGCAGATGAAGAGTTCGGTATTCGATGTTCGGCCAGCAATCGCCTCGTCGTCGCTAACTGTGGGAGCTTCAAACCGGCCGTAAAAACCTGACGCATCATGAGATTCACGGCGGCTGGCACCGAAATCAGAGGTTGAGGTTCGTCGGCGTTCCGCCACGCGAAAACCCTACGCGACCAGTGCACCTCAGCGCGCGATCACCTCTACTTCATTGCGTTGGGCACGCCGAGTACGCGGTCAACGTATTCGTTTCGGAAGGTGCCATCGGGGTCGAGTGCTGCTCGGAGCTCTTGGAACTCTCCCCAACGCGGATACCTTTCGCATAGTTGAGAAGCATTGAGGTAATGCATCTTCCCCCAATGCGGTCGCCCACCGTATGAATCCATGATGTCGGCGACCTGCTGAAAATACGACTCGTACGGTGCGCCGACATATTGGTGAACTGCGACCCAACCGTTTGACCTGCCAAAACCGGTCGAGAGCGCAATTTCATCAGCGGCGGAAACACGGACCTCGATCGGAAACAGGCTTGGGAAACTGAGGTGTTTGGTCACCTCACGCACTCGTTGAACTGCTTCTGGCAAACATTCGAGTGGGATGCCGTATTCCATCTCGACAAACCGAACCAATCGAGGGCTTGCGAAGACTCTGAATGAATCATCGATGAGATCACGCTCCGACACCGATGACGACACCAATTTTGCAATGCGGGGCGCGAGGCTCGGCCAGCGCCTTCCGACGCGGCACACCGTGCCAAATGCGAGGTTCTCCGCCACATATTTATCGCGAAAGTATGCGACTTTTCCTGGTCGCTGGATGTCTTCAGTGGTGCGCTGGTTTCGTTTCACCTGGCACCGACGGGCTCCCGGCATCCAGAAAAACTCTGCATGGTCTGCGCTCTCTGCGAACGATGGGATGTCATCGAGAAGGTCATCGAGATATTCGATCGTCTCGTGAGCGTGCAGTCGGAACGACGGCACGCACTGCAAAATGACTTCACAGACAATGCCAAGCGCACCAACGCCAACTGCCGCAATAGAAATTCGCGGATCGCCTTCGTTGAGTTCGACAATTTCACCCTTTCCATTCACCAACGTCATCGCAACAACGTTGGTGGCGAGATTGCCAAGGCCGCTTCCCGTGCCGTGCGTTGCGGTCGATATCGCTCCCGCAATGCTCTGGACGTCGATATCACCGAGGTTGGGTATCGCAAGGCCATGGTTGTGAAGTTCGCAACAGAAGTCGTGCAGGGTCGCGCCTGCTTGCACGTGCACCTGCCTGGCTTCGCGGTCAACGTTGAGAATCTTTGTCATTTTGTCGAGTCGTAACATGACACCATCGGTCATCGCAGTTGCAGTAAAGGAATGGCCCGCGCCAATGACTTTCACTCGCTGGCCCGACTCATGTGCTTGACGAACGATGCGTGCAACCTCGTCGGTCGAAGCCGGCTGATAAACGGCATCGGGAACACATCGCTGATTGCGAGCCCAGTTGCTCACCACTGTCGAACGGAGGTTTCCCACGCCCTCGACAGTACTGTCAATGGCTCGTCTACGATGAGCCCATGTCGATCACAGAACGACTATCAGGGTCCCACACCGTTCATGGGGTGTGTCATCACGATTGCCCCGACACCTGTGGCTGGGTTGTTGAGACCGACGATAAGGGTGTTGCGGTGCGGATGCGTGGTGACGAGGACCACCCATTCTCAGCCGGCGAGTTATGTCCAAAGGTGAACCGGTTCCTCGACCGGGTGTACCACCCCGATCGCATTCTCACCCCGCTACGTCGTGTCGGAGTAAAAGGGAGCGGCGAGTTCGAGCCGGTGACATGGGAGGTTGCGCTTCGAGACGTAGGTGAGCGACTTGCCGATCTTGTGAACGTCCATGGGGGTGAATGTGTCCTGCCCTTTAGTGACGCCGGTAATCAATCTGTGCTCTCGCTGCAGGGCATCTCCTCACGTTTCTTTAATCACATCGGCGCGAGCCGTCTGTTGAGAAATATCTGCGGCCCCACCGTTGGTGCCGGATTATCAATGACCAATGGCAATGGCAAAAGTCTCAACCCGATGGAAATTGAGCATTCTCGTCTCATCGTGCTGTGGGGAACCAACACCCGCCTCACCAACCGCCACCTGTGGCCGACGATTGAAAAAGCAAGAGCGGCTGGTGCACGTCTCGTCGTGATTGATCCAGTGAAGACGATCACCGCCGATGCTGCAGACGGTGATGGCGACTATTTCTTGCAGCCCCTTCCAGGGACCGACATTGCGTTGATGCTCGCAGTCATGCACATCGTCATTCGTGATGGCCTTATTGATGATGAGTGGGTAAGCGAGCACACCCTTGGCTTTGATGAGCTCTCCAATCACGTGATGACACGCACTCCGGAGTGGGCGGCGACGATCACCGGTCTGGGCGTCGCTGATATTGAACGATTCGCGCATGACTACGCAACGATTGGGCCGGCGGTGATTCGGACGCTCGTTGGTGCCGAACACCATGAGAACGGTGGAATGTTCTTTAGGACAATTGCCTGCCTTCCTGCGCTCATCGGTGCCTGGAAGCATCGCGGTGGAGGGATAGCTCGTAGCGTTGGCATGTGGCACGGATCGGTGATCGATGAGGCTGCGCTCACGCGTCCTGATCTCCTTGCTGGTCGATCGCCGCGCACCCTGAATATGAGCCGGCTTGGTGAGATTCTCACCGACACTGATCCTCCCGTGCATGCAGTCATCATGTGGAATGTGAACCCGTTGGTGAGTGTGCCGAATGCTGAACTCATCAAACGAGGGATGGTTCGTGACGACCTCCTCACCATTGTCCATGAACAGTTCATGACCGATACTGCGAAATATGCGGACTATGTGTTCCCGGCAACAACACAAATCGAGTCAGTCGACATCACGCCATCATGGGGGCACCTATATCTCGGCTGGAACGAACCAGCAATCGATCCACTTGGTGAGTCGGTGTCAAACCCCGAGTTCTTCCGTCGGCTCTCCGCAGCAATGGGCCTAACCGAGCCATCACTGTTCGATGAAGATCTCACGATGCTTCGCGACACCCTGGTGAATGTCGACCTCGATGAGTTGAGAGCACAGCACCGCGTTCGAGTGCCATACCCAGAAGATGGTCGACCATTCGGCACAGGTGAGTTCGCAACCACGTCTGGTCGGGTTGAGTTTGTCAGTGAACGTCTAGAGGCGATGGGGCAACCCCGGCTGCCTGATTTTGTTGCCCCGCAGGAAGGACCTGGCGGCCCGCTGCACGATCGGTTCCCACTGCAACTCATGACGTCAAAACGCCACCTCCGATTCTTGAATTCTGGTTACAGCCACATGGACACCCATGGCGGAGCCGAAGAGGGCCCGTTCATTGAAATCGATAAGCACGATGCCGTTGCACGGTCACTCAGTGAGGGAGACCTAGTGCGGGTCTTCAATGATCGCGGTTCTCTCGAGCTTCCCGTTCGTATCTCTTCACGGGTGCGTCCGGGTGTTGTAGTTGTTCCATGGGGTTGGTGGGAAGCGCACCACCGAGACGGCGGAGTCGCAAATAGCCTCACCAGCGACACCCTCACCGACTGGGGCGGCGGCGTTGCGTTCTATGACACGTTGGTTGAGGTGTCAAGGCTCTAAGCCCCAAACAGGGGTAGCCTGCGCCCATGGCGGGCGATGTGATTTATGCCTTCCGAGTGACGAGGCTTCCGCTTCTTGATGCGGGCGGCGCGCAGATCGGTCGTATTGAGGACATTGTTGTCGTGCCTGGACGCCCTGGTAAAGCGCCGCGTGTCGTCGGATTTGTGGCAAACAGTCAGCGCCGTCGTATTTTTGTGAACTGGGCTCGTATTGGTCAACTTGATGGCGGCGGCGCTCAATTGCGTTCATGGGACGTTGATCTTCACCCATTCCGTCGTCGTGCTGGCGAAACGCTCATTGGCGCAGAGATCATCGACCAGTCCATCGCATCGGGGGAGTCTGTGAGCGATGTAGGTCTTGAACATAAGTCTGACGATGTGAGCGACTGGTGGGAGGTCTCGACTATTCGACTCGTCCGCCGACACGTACTGAAACCGCGGCCGAGCTATCGACTGATTGATTGGCGAGAGGTTCAGCAACTCTTCGCTGCTCACACCGCAATGGCGGCAGAGGCGGCTCGTCTACGAGACATGCACCCCTCTGACGTTGCCGTCGTGGTGCACGCCCTTCCACAGTCTCAGCGACGGCAGTTGGCAGAAGCAATGGACGACGAACGTCTCGCCGACTTGCTCGAAGAGTTGCCTGAAGACGAACAGCTCCGCCTCATTGAAGGTCTCGACCTTGACCGTCTTGTCGGCGTGTTGGAAGAGATGGAATACGATGACCTAACCGACTTGCTCGGCGAAATGCCTGATCAGCAGCGTGAAGCTGTCCTTGAAGCAATGGACGATGAAGAGGCCGAGGTACTCACTCGGTTGCTCTCCTATGACGAGCGCACTGCGGGTGGTCTGATGACGCCGGGCGTCATCATTCTTGGGCCAGACGACACCGTTGCTGAGGCGCTTGCGCAATTGCGTGATCCGAACTGGTCGCAGGCAGTTGCAAGCCAAGTGTTTATTTGCCAAGGGCCGTTCATGCCGCCGACGGGCCGCTATCTCGGTGTTGTCTACGCGCAGCGCCTGCTACGTGAGCCACCGAGCATGGCGCTCGGTCGTTGTCTTCGAAATATTCCGACGACTACTCCTGATGCTCCAGAACAAGAGGTCCATGAACAGTTCGCTCATTACAACCTGATGGCGCTTCCGGTTCTCGATGAAGCCGGTCGACTGCTGGGTGCAATTGCGGTTGACGACGTTGTCGACCGGCTACTCGGAGTTGACTGGCGTTCACGACAACGTCGACGCACAAGCTCAGTTCAACCGATGGTGACGCCATGAAGCGCCGCAACGACCTTTCTCAGCCGCGCCGTCGCCGTCGGCTTGACGTGTCGTATGACGCCGACGCCTTCGGCAAGTTCAGTGAGTCGATCGCAATGCTGCTAGGCACCGCTCGCTACCTCGTATGGCAAACAATCGTCATCATCGTCTGGTTGCTCTTCAATATTTTGCCGCCAGCCGACTGGCAGTTCGACCCATGGGGCCGTGGGCTCGTTCTATTGACATTGGTGCTGTCGCTCCAGGCCTCATACGCCGCTCCACTCATTCTGCTTGCACAGAATCGTCAAGAGCGTCGTGATCGTGCGGCTGCTGAACTCGATCGTCAAGTTGCTGAGCGCACTCAGGCCGACACAGAATTCTTGGCGAGAGAAATTGCGGGTGTTCGTCTAGCGCTAGCTGACGTCGTGACAGGCGAAGAACTTCGTGAACAACTTGCCAGTCTGGTCTCTGCAATTGAGCGACTCGAGGCTCAGTTAGACAATGACGATGAACGAGTTCATAACGACTCTGTTCAGTCTGACGGCTGACCGGTAAATTCTTGGATCCTGACCCCGTACTCCTGGGTGTGATGTAACAGCCGATTGGTGGGTATATCCGATGCCCCTGGAATTACGAGGCCACGGCCCACACCAGAATTCTTGAGTTCGGTGATCATTGCTGCAATCACTGCCGCTGCGACCGACCCGACAAGTTCCGCAACGCCTATCACATATGTTTCCCGGGTGCCGTCAGATGACGCGCCCCGAACCTCCACCCGAAGCGCCCCCACCCCACCTTCTGCATGTGGTGGCCGCAGCATTGGTAGTCGAGCGGTAAGACGGTCACGTCGGGTTGCCGATCGACGTGATGAAATGCGCTGGGCTTCAGGAAATGCTCGGTGTAGCAAGATCGGCAGCGGAGACTCCGCCCGGTAGCAGTCGACCGCTCCGACAGGTTCGGGAAACCAGCACAACTCGCGACCTGATCCGCCATGAAACTCTTTCCATTCACCGTCGATGTAGCCAGGTGACCGCCCGCTCAATGATCGATGATGCACTCGCGCACAGGCCGGACCTGCGGCGCCATGCATCGCAATATGAAGTTCATCTATTCGGTGCAGGCGTGACGCAAGATGTCTGGCGAGGAGCCCGGAAAGGCCCGGAGACATGCCAGCTCCAACGACCAGCGAGGCATCATTCGAGGAAAACAGTTCGCTCAAGTCAAATAACTGCTGAGTATCGTCAAGATCATCAGCGAGCGTGATAACTGACGCCCCGTAACGGCCAATCTGTTCGACAAGACCTCGATGGCGCCCAGGAAGCGAGAGGACAACGATGTCCCCTATTACAAGCTCTGGGAATGGGTCATGCCGAGGGTCAAACGGGCTCAACTGTTCGTCACCGCAGAGTTGTGAAAGTCGATGGCCGACAACGCCAGCGCCAGCGAGCCAGACTGTCATTCAGCGCCACCGTCATGTGGAGGAATGCGAACCGGCCGCCACCCGCCGTGACGCGGCGGAGTTCCTCCCCGACCTTTCACTCTGATCGCGCCAGCAGCAGCGATCGTCATGATGAGTGCCGAGATGATTCGACGAGCAAAACGCATGGCCACAGTCTGCCTGAGAACGCTCGTTAAATACTCGGCGCTCCTTCGACGACCAGTTGAGTAACGAAGCCAACGTCACGCATACTCCGCTACTGGCCCTGCGTGTCCGCAGTGCTGATAGCGCGTGATACGTGGCTTCAGGTAGTTTCTGAGGTTTTCTCGTTCCAGCCCTTTGCGCATGACACCAGTGCCCACAGGGTGATCAACAGTGGAACGATGATAAAGAGGACTGGGATGGACGCACCTTCGCCATAGCCCTTTGCTGACAGTGAACTCACAGTGAAAATCTCTCCAGCCACAAAGAGCACGATCGCAATCACGCCGAATCGTGCCCTTGCTGCCCCGCTCAGGATGAAACTGAGAATCAAGATCATTAGCCCGACGGTGACAATTTTGGCTCCCCATGCCAACTCGATACTTGTTGCGATATCTAGTTCACGTCCTTGGGCGCCAATCCATTGATCTTTTGCCCAATCCTCGGCTCCCACAAGGTTGCCCAACCCTAGAAGGGTCGTCATTAGACCTAAGACGAGTAGAGAAATACGAACGTTCAAGATTTTTTGCATGATGTTCCCCTATCCGGCGAGCGGACCTCACCAGTCGTCAACCTACTCGGCACAACACGCACCGAAGTGCACCTCTTGCGCCAGCATTAACCAAGAGTCGATCACATCCATGTTGCCAGTCACCACAGGCTTTCATTTAAGACTCGAAAACAGCACATTTTTTGCTTCTCAACTCATGAAGACACTGAAATGCTCACTGCTTGAACACGGCACGACACGATTACCACTGCACCCCCTTCTGTAAGAGGGAAGAAACATCCATCGTTCCCGCTACTGCGATATGGACGAAAACTCCAAGCCAGATACTCCTCGACCGAAGGGCGAGTATTCCCATGATGAGTGCTCCAACTATTGAGGCAACTGCCTCTAAGGGTGGTTTCGAAAAATGAATGGCGAGATACGGGAGCATCGCTATCAAAATCGCGTTCATCCCGAAAGCGTCCGCTAAGCCAAGAACAAGAAAACCTCGGAAGAACGACTCAATCGCAACGAACTGGACTGCATAAAACACCCACCAAATCAACATCTGTGCCAGATCGATCTGGCTCCCATCTCGAACTTCAAGCAGGGGGTATTTCGCCTGAAACTCAGAGGAGAAACTCACAGCGACAACCGCTGGCAAGGCGACAAACAAAATCCCTGCATACGGTCTCCAGTGCTCTTTCAAGCCCCTGATCGACCACCCAACCGTGGCGAGATTGATCCGGAATATCATGCAAACGATCACTGGAATAATCAAATACGCGAAAATCTGGATGCCGGCCCACGCAACCGACCTATGCAGTGGCTGCAAATTAGGCGGCCGCAGCCTTCCGCCAAACTGACCTATCCATAGACAGCACGCTGCGGTGACGAGGACGAGTACCGCCTGGCGGTCGACATTTCGCAGGCTCAACCCTCCCCGTTCGTGAAGGATGCCTTTGGCGGAATGATGAGCACCCTCACTGCCATGCGGTTGTGAGCCACTCTTTTTCATGAGCGCTAACCGTAGCCCGTCGCCCTTCCTCACATTGTCGAGAAATCTCTTTCCGATCGTTGTTGGGTGAGGGGATGTCTCTACACCTCTACCCGCACATGAGTTGGGCCGTGGACTCTCTTCGATCCGGGGTCTCCCAAACCTCTGTTTAAGCAGCAGGGGGCTGGACATTAGGCGCGATGGTCACCCGCTACACAGCAGCGGTGTCAGGTGAGTTGGCAATCAGCGAATTCAGGCGCCGCCAAGATGCGGCGACAGCAGGTCATCCAGCGACGTAACGCTCAGACCCACTCCCACAAATCCCAAGTGGCATTGCCATCCGGCCCAACAACCCAGTCGTACACGACAGCCTTCCCGTTCAGAGATGACAAGGAGGCCGCATGCGCTTCGAAATATACGACGCCCTTGAAGATGAACCCTCCGTCGCTGGTTGGGTTGCCACACCCTGTCGCCCGGAACGTTGCAACTCCATCCGCCGCCATGACGACCCCTGCATTGGGGCATTCCCCGTAGAAGGATCCATCAGCCTTCATCGTTGCGCCGTAGGTCGCGAAACTTGTCACATCAGCGCCCGCAAGCGTGCCTGCGAGCCCAGAAGCCGTTGTTTCAAATGTTGGCATCCCACCTACAGCAGTCACGGCCTTCATCGATGTCGGACCAGTAATGGTTCCAATGTGCTCACCGAGCATACATTTCTCCTTTGATATTTGGTTTGCCGTCAGAACACCGTCTGAGAGGAACCTAACACATTCGAATTGCCAAATTTTCTTGACACCTCGGCGGTGTCCTCCTGGTTGGAGATCGAAGAGTTCCGTAACCGGGCGTCGTGAAGCAGACGTGCCCCTCATGCCCCTCAGACGAAGAATATCGGGGGTGGCTCCACGAAAACCAAAACCCGGCCGATCACTCCGCCGACCGCATGAGCGGTAGGAATCCCTGAGATGAGGACGGGGCACCCCCCGCTGCCCCCAGTCGCCGTCACACCAATGGTTTTGAGAATTTCCCTCAGGTAGTTTTCGATGTCTACGGCCAGCTGATGTTGGAGACGACCATACACACCCGGACAGCCGGGAAACCCGATGAAAACAACAAACGGCGGCCCAACGGGCCGCCGCAGTGGGGCTAACAAGAATCGAACTTGTGACCTCATCCTTATCAGGGATGCG
>DLTS01000073.1:19592-27023 GCA_002501485.1 Acidimicrobiaceae bacterium UBA7830 | reverse complement strand
TAAACCTTTCCTCACCTCTCCCCGATCGCAGTGACGCGCCGATCTTCCAGCCGGCGTTTTCCCAGGCAGTTGTTTAGATCGAGTAGATCTCGTAGGTGACACCCTCGTCGTTGGTAGCGCCAATCGCAACGCAGAATAACCCGTTGAGCCATGCGTAGCGTTCGTCGCCCGTCTCAAAACGCGGAGCGGTACGAATGCTGCTCGTGCCGTCACCGTTGGGCTTTGCGAAACCGGTGTACGTCACATATATGTCGGCGTCGTCATCAGTGCGAAATGAAAGACGAACGTCGAGAGAGAATGCACCATCGCCAAGCATGGTGACCCAGTCTCCGGCGGCAACACCCGGCAGAAGCGAGGCGTTAATCTTGGGCCCAACAAGAGTCCCTCCGGTAACCGTGGCCACGACTTTGGTACCAAACGGGCCACGCGAAATTACTGGCCGCTCGACCTCTTGAGTGCTCGCGGTAAGGGTGCCGATGTATTCGGCAGGAAGTGCGTCAAGAACCATGCGCTGACCGTATGCGACAGAACTCCATGAGACGAAGTCGAGACGGCAAACCCCTGTCAACAACGATGAGACAGCTCTGGTCTTGCGAAAATCGCCGTATGTACCGGTAACAAGTGTTCTGCCGAAACTCCACGACTCGACGAGCAACTTGCCGCTGTCCCTTGCACTGAGTAGTCAACTTGTTTTCTAAAGTGAGACGCGTTGAGCACCTCATGAGCTCCCAGAGTTGCCGGCTCGTTCAGCACAACGTACTTGCGGGTAGGGTCTCGTCAACATCGCAGAAAGAGGGTTCTGATGTTGGATGATTCGGCGATTTTCGATCACCGTATTCTTGCTCACGAGGAATGTGTCCTGGGCCATCTCCTCGAGCGTTGGGCTGAGGTAAAGCCCAACGACATCGCATTCATCTTCCAGGATGGGCCGACATGGACCTGGCACCAGGCACTCGAGCACACCCGCCGGACTGCCAAAGCCCTCGCTGATCTTGGAGTAGCCAAAGGCGACCACGTGCTTTCTTGGCAGCCCAACGGGCCCGATGCTGTGCTCACCTGGTTCGGCCTCAACTACCTAGGTGCGGTCTATGTTCCTCTCAACACCGCCTACAAGGGCGGTATCCTTGAGCACCAGGTTCGAATCTCGGACGCTCGCCTCATCGTCTGCCACGCCGACCTTGCGACGCGACTCAACGACGTCGACACCGCATCGCTCACTGACATGGTGATCGTCGGAAAAGAACACTTCGATGCCAGTGCGTCGGCAGGGCTCACTGCTCACCCGGCATCAACACTGACACCAACAACTGGATTGACCGAGATGCCAAACGCAGTTGAGCCGTGGGATACCCAATACATCATCTTCACGTCGGGGACGACCGGGCCCTCCAAAGCTGTCCTTTCCTCCTATCTTCAGGGCTATTCGATGGGACCTGAAGCAAACCCTCGCTTCGATAGCAACGACCGCGTCCTGATCAATCTGCCTCTCTTCCACGTCGGAGGCACGGTCTTCTTCAATATCACCCTTGCCAACGGCGGATCCTGCGTGCTGGATACCCACTTCCGGACCGACAGATTCTGGTCAACCGTCAACGACCACAACATTACGGCAGTGTGTTTGCTTGCGGCGATGGTGCCATTCCTGCTCAACCTTCCCGAGTTCGAGGGAGAGCAGGAGCACTCCTTGCGCACAACCGTCATCGTGCCGTGGACTGATGAGGCAATGCGCGTTGCTGAGCGCTACAACCTGGATGCCATGACCACCTTCAATATGACCGAGGTGTCCTCGCCACTCATGTCGGATCTCCACCCGGCCGCTCCCGGACTGTGTGGGAAAGTGCGGCCAGGTATCGAGGCTCGGGTGGTCGACGAAAATGACTGTGAGGTTGCGCCAGGCCAAACCGGCGAGTTGATTCTTCGTAGCGACCGCCCATGGGCGATGAACCATGGGTACTACAAGAACCCTGAGGCGACCGCCGATGCGTGGCGCAACGGCTGGTTCCATACTGGCGACGGTTTCCGGTACGACGAAGACGGAAACTTCTTCTTCGTCGACCGCATCAAGGACGCCATTCGGCGCCGAGGTGAGAACATTTCATCCTTTGAGGTCGAGAACGAGGTTGTCGCCCACCCCCATATTGCTGAGGCAGCAGCTATACCGGTGCCGAGCCAGCTCGGCGAAGACGATGTGATGATCGTCGTAGCACCGGTCGACGGCGGCCGTATCGACAGTAAGGAGCTCTTCGAGTTCCTCGAACCACGACTGGCACACTTTATGCTCCCGCGCTACATCCGCATAGTCGCGGAACTGCCCAAGACACCTACCCAGAAGGTCCAGAAACACCTCCTGAAAAGTGATGGCGTTACCGCTGACACTTGGGATCGCGAGGGCGCCGGCATTCAGGTGAAACGGGATCGCATCGGGTAACCAAGATCCTTCCCTCTCGTGAATTCAGAAGATTCTCTTAGAGGGAAGACTTGGGCTCACGCCTCCCTGTCCCTGCCGCCACCTGAAGACAGTGCATGATGGATATTTCGATCAGACCAAAACTGCGGTCGGACGTGATGCTGTACCACCACCGTTCGTGCGTTCTGCGAAAGTCGGCGGCCACGTGCCAGAATTCAGCGAATTAACACTATTTTTGATTAGGCGCAGCACGACGCACTCCGGCGAAGCTGTGAGGCACCATCACTAAAAGGGGGCAACGATGACTATCACTGAGGCAGACCTTGAGGTGGCGCGCCAAGCTTGGAGCGATGGTCTAATCGCAATTTCGCAGGCTCACGAGACCTCTGGCGTCGAGGGAGCTCGCTCCGTCGCCGAGCGCGTCATCGATGACGCCTACGGCTACGGCCTTGGGCCGGTGCTGTTCAAGCCCACCATGGCAAGCGGCGACCAGACGTTTCGTCCCACGAGGGCCGGAGCAATCTCCTACTTCGTCGGTGACGATCCAGCCTTCCCCTACGACAGCGGGTTCGCCCTGAACAGATGGTGCAACGTTGACTCAACGACTGCCGCCAGCTTCGTCGACGGCAACGTGGCGATGTGGATGGGCCGGATGGTGTTGACTAACGATCAGGGTGAGGTCACCACAGTCGACAAGAGCTTCGGCTACCGGCGCGAAACCGGCGGAGGGCTGCGGATTGTGCTGCACCACTCGTCGCTTCCATACGAGCGCTGAGCGGGACTGCCTGCCGCCGGGTGGACGAGGGCAACGCGGGTGAACGCGTCGTGATAGATGGGGCGCTTGCCCTGATCGGCGGTTTCACGGGAGCGGACATTCGCCAAGAGATCCGCGCAGCATTCGCACACAAAGCCGGAACACGAAATTGCACGAGAGATCTGATTTGGCCTCGAGATGAAGGCGGAGTTGTAGTGGTCTCGGAGGGTCAGCACGAACAAGCAGCCACTGATTTATATTCAGCGCGAAAAACCCACCTGGTAAGCGGCGCTGCTTCATCAGGTGGGCTTTTCTGGTGGGGGGAACTGCTACTCGAACATCTGTGTAATCGCTAGTTGTGTCTCATTTGTTACACCTTTTATGGAAATTGAGCACAAATTGATCCGGAGCGGCGACTGGGGGTGTTTCGGCGAGTTGGATACGCTCGCTGGTATCGAGTTTTCGTTTGCTGCCGTGTTGTGGAGATGGCCGAAGCGGCCGGCTTGGCATTTTGTGACTGTGCCGTTTGATGTTGCGGATGAGGTTGAGAATGTGGTGGCGGAGCGCGGGGGTTTCAACAGTGTCCGGATTGAGGTACGTGTCGGAGCGAGTGTGTGGTTCACGTCGATGTTCCCCAGTCGGGGACATCAGAGTTTGATCTTGCCTGTGAAGCGCCAGGTGCGTGATGAGAATCAGCTTGGTGAGGGTGACAAGGCGATGTTTTTTGTGCGTCTCGTGTGATGTGTGCTGAGAGGTTCGCAACAACACGCCCACCGTGATGCCGACGATCTTGTTCATGTCGTGAAGGTGAAGCAAGAGAGGTTCGCTCCCACCTTTCCCGGGTCTTAACAATGTCCCGACGGGAACAGTGATTTATAGGGCTGTAATCAAGTCGTCGTTTGGGTACCCACGGCGGCACCTGGCTTGTCCGGCAGGTTGAGTTCCAGATCAAGACGGGGCTTCCAGAACGGGCGGAACAACTCAATCTTTGGACAGCGGTCCATCACGACCTTCAGTCCTGCGGCTTCGGCGAGCGCTGCGGCGCGATCGTCATACACACCGATCTGACCCCAAAGGACCTTCGCCCCGATTGCGATGGCTTGTTCGGCGAGCCCGTAGAGCTCCTCCTTCGGGCGAAACACGTCGACCATGTCGATCGGGCGGTCGATTTCTTGAAGCGACCGATAGACCTTTAGTCCTCGAATCTCTGTGGTCTTCAGGTTGGATGTGACCGGCAGGATTTCGTAGCCGATTTCGTTCAGCTGGCGGAGCACACCGTAACTGAATTTGGTCTTGTCGTCACTCGCCCCAACCATCGCAATAGTTTTTACCGATCGCAAAATGCCGGAAATGTACTCCTGGTCGTAGTCGTAACGATGTTCGACTGTTTCAGGGATTTGAAGATCGGCCTCAGCCATTAGGACTCTCCTGTTGCGGTGGCGATGTCGGACTTCAGCTCATGAGGCTCAAGCGGATCGAGGAACGGATTTCGGTAGAGCTCGTCGTGACTCTCTACTCCTACTTCGAGGGTGCAATTGGAGATAGGTCGGGCCACGCACAGCACGGCATACCCGTTGTTGAGCTGACGGTTGTTGAGTGCGACCTGCTCTGACTGGTCTACCTTGCCCGAGGTCACTTTCGCTGCACAGGTAATGCATCCGCCGTATCGGCATCCGTACGGCAGGTCGACGCCTTGTTCCTCTAATGTCTCGAGGAGAGGCCGACTTGCGTCAACGTCGAAAGTTGCCCCGCCTTGATTGGTAACGGTGACAGTCCAGGTGTCCATCAGAGCCAGATATCGCTCGTGCAGTCGCCACCTGGGTAGCGGGTCTCGTGGCATCGGCTCGGGCCGTTCGGCTCCTGACCGAAGTCAACGATGAAGTCTTCATTGATCGCCATGCCACCGTTTTCTACGTCGCAGTCGATCATCACCATCACCCCGCCTTTAGTTCTGATCTCGGGATAGAACTGGTTGTCCCAAGTCGAAAGCAACGAAGTAGTGACATACAGGCGTTTGCCGTCAAGGGAGAGTTGAAACATCTGCGGTCCGCCGGCGACTTCCGCACCATTCACCACTGGGGCCTTCCCGAGAAGGCCACCCATCCAGACCTGGCCGGTGAGCACTGGGTTGTGTGGGTCGGTGATGTCGTATTGCCTCATATCACCGTGGAGCCAGTTGTTCACGTATAGGTACTTGTCGTCCATCGAGACAAGGAGCGCCGACATCACACCGGGCAGCGGAATGGGCCAATTGGGGAGCAGTTCGTTCTCAATGTCGACCGTCTTCTCCCACCTCCACTCAGGGTCGTCATCGTCTTTCCAGAAGTGGATCACATTAGAGCTCAGTGCAGCGCAGCAGAAGCCGTGAGTGCTGTCAGGGTTGTGAAGGAACTTGACCTCTAGCGGCATCAGCCCGTCTTCGCCGAGGTACATCGTTTGCACGGGCTCGCGCTTTTCGAAGTCCCACACATGGAGGCGCCGCCCGTACTTGAGGTGCCCCACTTCTTCGAGGTCGAATCCGGGCAGGAACGTGTTTGGGGCTGCCCACTCCGAGCTAATCATGACGTTGTGGCGCGGCTGGTACCAGAAGTCGTATCCGTAGGGGATGTCGCCCATCGAGTTCTCCCAGCGACCGACGATCTCAAAGTCTTCGTTAACGTGGAGGTAGCCGCCGGGTGCTTCACCCTTGGCATCTCCGAGGAACGAGATAATGATCTCTGAGCCGAGGCAGTGGACGGTGTGTGGGCCTGAAAGGTTGGCTTTCTCTTTGATTTCGTCACCGTCAATGATCTTGTGCAGCGCCGGGGCCTTCGGGTCAGTTGCCGTGTCGACGACGTAGATATTGTTCGAACGCACTCCCGGCAGTAGGAGGTATTTGCGGCTCATAGAGGCGTCGTCGTGGCATGACGAGCAGGCATTCCATCCGGTGTGGTGTAGCTCGTCGCCGATGCCGGGCATCTCCAGACGATGGATCACCTGGGAGTAGGTCGGGCTCTCGGGATCGGCATCAATGGTTGCGAGATAATCGGGTTTTTGGATACCGGTGCCCGTGTAGAGCGCAACGGTGTAGAGAAGTTTCTCTCTCGGGGCCGCAATCGCATCGCTGGGGCTGGCGTAACCCGGACCACAGCAGGTCGCGTCAGTGTCCTCTCCAACAACCATATTTCCAATGTAGAGGATCTATTGCGGTGTCGTGCATCTCGTGAAGGTGTGGCGCTAAGGACTCTTTGTTTCTGGCTCGAAGAGAAAAGGGCTGGGATCAAGGTTCTAAATCGAATCGCTACCTGACCGCCTCCAAATACCCGCCAACCATCGGAAAAGGGAGCGAAAGCCATACCGGTAACTGTCACCATGGAAATGGTAAAACCGACTCGATCTCTAACGAAATACATGTGCCCGAAACCCTCTTCCTGGTCCCAGCCGAATAGGTAGTAACGGCAATCAGTGTTTAATCGGTTACGTGTCGTCTAGATGAAGGTGTTCGAGTAAAAGCTGCATTTCTTGGTCAACATTGTCAGGCACCACGTAGTCATCTTCATCGCATATTTCGCCTATGCGTTTCGCGACCGATTCAAGGGTTAGATCCTCTTCATAAATTCCCTTGGTTACTCCCATAAACGCTCGAGCTACTCTGCCGCCCGAAGCGGACAGCGTTTCGCCATTCAACAGACATGATTCATGTGCGAGGTACACCACGGCAGGCGCAACCTGTTGTGGACCTAGCTGCATCATGAGATCCTCTCCAGTTAGGCCGGTGATGTTAGCGATGTCGCCGTCGTCACCAAGGACGTCGCCAGTCATTCGAGTCAATGCGCCTGGCGCTATTGCGTTGACATGTACCCCATACCTGGATCCTTCGATCGCAAGTGTTCGGGTGAACCCGTAGATCGCGGCCTTAGCTGCGGAGTAAGCGCTTTGTCCAAATGCTCCGAATAGCCCTGAGCCTGAGCTTGTGTTGACAATTCGTCCGTAGCCCACTGACTTCATATGTTCATATGCGGGGCGGCTGACAAAGAAACACCCTTTGACGTGAACGTCGATAATCGGTTCGAATTCGTACTCGTTGATATTGAGGAATGTTCGGTTGCGGATGATTCCAGCATTGTTTACAACAATGTCGAGCTGGCCAAATTCTTTCAGCGTTTCAGCGACCATCGAGTCAGCACCGCCACGTGTGGCTACTGAATCGCTGTTTGCAGCAGCTGTCCCACCGGCTAGTCGAATTTCTTCGACAACTGCTTCCGCCGGGCTTGGGTCATGGTCTTGGCCT
>DLTS01000073.1:6656-19278 GCA_002501485.1 Acidimicrobiaceae bacterium UBA7830 | reverse complement strand
TGGGTCATGGTCTTGGCCTCCCATAGTTGGTGATCCCAAGTCATTCACCATCACGGCTGCACCTCGCGACGCGAGCAGGAGTGCATGTTCTCGGCCAAGTCCACCGCCGGCACCAGTCACCAAGGCGACTCTGCCATCAAATCTCAATTCGCTCATAGATGCACTCTAGATTGCAAGGACTAATGCAAGTAGTGCCATGATCTCTGGATGGTTAGCAACTTGGAAGAACACGTTATTCAGGGCAATGGAATAGAAATCCACTATGTAACCAAAGGGCAAGGTCCCGCAGTCGTGATGTGTCATGGCTTCCCCGAGAGTTGGTATTCGTGGCGTCACCAAATAGACGCCTTAGCGCATGCCGGGTACCAAGCAGTTGCAATGTCGATGCGTGGATACGGAAAAACGTCTGCACCTCAGGCAATAGAGGCCTACGACATCAATCACCTCGTCGGCGATGTCGTGGCCGTAGCTAATCATTTGAATCAAGGGCCAGTGGTCGTAGCCGGCCACGACTGGGGTGCACCCGTCGCTTGGTTTGCCGCTCTAATGCGGCCTGATTTATTTCGCGCTGTGGCTTGTTTAAGCGTGCCCTACACAGGGCCGATTGGGGCTCTGCCTGAAGGCATAGATGTGAATGGATTAATGGCTCAAACAGCGGGCCCTAACCGAGACTATTACCGCTTGTTCTTTCAAGAGCCCGGCAAAGCAGAAGCAGATCTTGAAGCTGACATTTATACAACCATGCGTGGTTTCTTGTATGCCATCAGCGGTGATGCTCTCCGAAATGGTGATATCAGTGAACCGTTCGATGGTCACTTCCCAGCTGGTGAGGCCATGACCGACCAGCTCGTGTCACCAGATGAGCTGCCTCAATGGCTCACCGAAGAAGATCTCATCTTCTATGTCGAAGAAATAACTCGGACAGGTTTCCGAGGTGGTTTGAACTGGTACCGCAATATCAACAGGTTGCCCGCTATTACGGCTCCTTTTCTCGGATCCACCATCAACCAGCCCTCTTTCTACATGGGTGGTTCAACAGATTTGATCGCAGGGAACACTCCCGAAGCAATCAGCAGCATGCAGCAAGCCTTAGGTGATCTACGCCACTGCGAAATTATTGAGGGCGCCGGTCACTGGCTCCAACAAGAATGCTCATCGGAGGTAAGTTCTGCGATGATCAGCTTTTTAGAAGGGCTTGACTGACTTTCTTCTGTGGTGTCGGAGGAAAAGATTGAGCCTCCGTTTGTAAAGGGTTTCGGGAAGCGTCCGTAGCGGTAATCACATGATTCTGAGTCAGAGATCACACAGATCAACGCGTCTCAAAGCTTCTTGGGTGTGCTGCGACACGAGTATTTTCGCACTCGTTGATACCGGAGACACTTCTTAGTCCCGGACAGAAAGTCGGCGTCGGGAGAACAGCATCAATAGACCACCGGCTCCAAGCACAAGGAGCACTTGGGAGACTATTCCGCTCATTGACCCTGTAGCTGGAAGTTCAACGTTCTCATCAGGTTCTGGCGTGGTGATGTTTTGGGTGGTGGCAATCGAGTACACCCGGACATGACCAGAGTCCTCCCCATTTATTCCGTCGTTTAGATGCGCGCCGATCGCAACGATGGTGCCGTCAGCCGACAACGACACCGACAGTCCCGACTCGTCGTTTGCGGATTCGCCGTCGATGTCGCCGCCTTTCTGTTGCCACGCGCTGCCGTCCCACTCATAAACACGGACATGACCAGAGTTCTCTCCATTTATTCCGTCGTTAAAAACGGCGCCGATCGCAACAATTGTGCCGTCAGCCGACAACGTCGGCGACCATCCCGACCAGTCGTCTAAGGCTTCGCCGTCGATGTCGCCGCCTTTCTGTTGCCACGCGCTGCCGTCCCACTCATAAACACGGACGTGACCAGAGGTCTCTCCATTTATTCCGTCGTTAAAGATGGCGCTGATCGCAACAATCGAGCCGTCAGCTGACAGCGACACCGAATGTCCCGAGTAGTCATCTGCGGCTTCGCCGTCAATGTCGCCGCCTTTTTGGACCCAAGCTGCTCCATCCCATTCAAAGAGTCGGACATGACCGGCGTTGGTACCGCTCGCGGAATTGCGACGCGCGCCGATCGCAACAATCGAGCCGTCAGTTGACAGCGACACCGAATATCCCGAGCGGTCTCCTGCGGCTTCGCCGTCAATGTCGCCGCCTTTTTGGACCCAAGCTGCTCCATCCCATTCAAAGAGTCGGACATGACCGGCGTCGGAGCCGCTTCCGTCGTTGTTAGTGGCGCCGATCGCAACAATGTTGCCGTCAGCCGACAATGACACCGACCGTCCTGAGTAGTCGTCTGCCGCTTCGCCGTCGATGTCGCCGCCTTTCTGTTGCCACGCGCTGCCGTCCCACTCGTAGACACGGACGTGACCAGAGTCGTTCCCATTCACTCCGTCGTTAAGGATGGCGCTGATCGCAACAATCGAGCCGTTAGACGACAACGACACCGAGTGTCCCGACCAGTCGTCTGCGGCTTCGCCGTCAATGTCATCGCCTCTTTGGACCCAAGCTGCTCCATCCCATTCAAAGAGTCGGACATGACCGGCGTCGGAACCACTTCCGTCGTTTTGAGAGGCGCTGATCGCCACGATCGTGCCGTCAGCCGACAACACCACGTTCCCTCCCGAGCTGTCCCCCACGGCTTCGCCGTCGATGTCGGAACCAAGCTGGTCGATTGTCGTAGAAGCAGACGCTGTCGACGCCCCGCCCACTGCCGCCATGGTTACGGAGATCAGGAAAACAGCAGACTTTTTGAGCACACGCATGGCTTCGACCCTACTGGTCGTCGGAACGATCGTGCTGACGCTGGTCGGCGGGGATCACGAGCGGGGTGGCGCTGATCGGGTCGTCGATGACCACACTCCGGAGGCCAAAGACATCGCGCACCGAATCCGCCGTGATCACCTGCGCCGGCGGTCCGGACGCCACGATGTCGCCCTCGCGCATCATCACGATGTGGTGTGCGTAGCGACAGGCTAGGTTTAGGTCGTGCAGGACGACCACCACGGTGCGACCCTCGTGCTCGTTCAGGTCACGTACAAGGTCGAGGACGTCGATCTGATGGGTGATGTCTAGGAAGGTGGTCGGTTCGTCCAGCAGCAGCAGTTCGGTCTCCTGGGCCAACGCCATCGCGATCCAGACCCGTTGGCGTTGCCCGCCGGACAGCTCATCGACCGCACGGTCGGCGAGTTCGAGCGTGTCCGTTGCGGTCAGTGCGGCGCGGACGGCGCGTTCGTCGGACTCCGACCACTGTTGGAACAGCTTCTGGTGCGGGGTGCGACCGCGGGCGACGAGATCGACGACGAGAATGCCCTCGGGTGCAATCGGCGACTGCGGGAGCAGCCCGAGCCGGCGCGCCACCTCCTTGGTCGGCATCGAGTGGATCAAGTCGCCGTCGAGCAGCACCCGACCGGCGCTCGGCTTCAGCAGGCGAGCGAGCGAACGCAGGAGCGTCGACTTGCCGCACGCGTTCGGGCCGACGATAACGGTGATCTGGCCGTCGGGCACCTGGAGGTCGAGGTCATCGA
The DNA here is from genome assembly GCA_002501485.1 of Acidimicrobiaceae bacterium UBA7830. Lineage (GTDB taxonomy): Bacteria > Actinomycetota > Acidimicrobiia > Acidimicrobiales > Ilumatobacteraceae > Casp-actino5. The sequence continues at coordinate 15,708 of DLTS01000073.1, read as the reverse complement.
CGACGACGGCGTCGTCGTAGGCGAGCCGTACTCCGTCGGCTTGAAGGCGCGAGGACGGGGGGTGTTGGCTGGTCATTGAGGCTCCAGACGGCTGGGGGCGTCGTCAGATGCGGCGGATGATCGGTCGTTCACAGTGCCCCCGTCCGGGCTTGGCGGGCGAGCAGCCACAGCAGGTAGGGGGCGCCTAGTGCGGCGGTCATGATCCCGACCGGGAGTTCGGTCGGGGCGAGCAGGCGTCGTGCCGCGAGGTCGGCGACGACGGTGACCAGAGCGCCGACGAATGCGGCTGGCACGATGCAGGCACTTGGAGAGTTGGCGAGGCGACGGGCGATCGGCCCGGCGACGAATGCCACGAATGCGATCGGGCCGGCAGCGGCGACGCCGAGGGAGGCGAGGCAGACGGCGACGAGTACCAGCGCAAGCTTGGAGCGGGCGACGTTGATGCCGAGTGCAGCTGCGGTGTCGTCGCCGAGATCGAGCCGGTCGAGTCGGCGTTGCATGATGATTGCGAGCGGCCCGAGTACCGCAAGCGCGACGGCGACGATGCGCACTTCGTCCCAGCTCCTGCCGTTCAACGATCCTGTCAGCCAGACGGTCGCACGTTGCACGTCGTTGATCTCGGCGCGGGTGATCAGGTAGTCGATGAAGGCGTTGACGGCGAATCCTGCGCCGATGCCGACGAGCACCAGCCGATACGCCTGCACTCCTCGTTTCCAGGCCAGCAGATAGACGGCCAGCGCTGCGATGATTCCTCCGGCAACGGCACCGGCCGACACCTGAGTCGGTGACCCATCGAACCACACGATGGCTGTCACGGCGCCGAGGGCAGCACCGGCATTGAACCCGATGATGTCGGGCGAGCCGAGCGGGTTGCGCACGAGCGACTGGAAGATCGCCCCCGACATGCCGAAGGTGGCGCCGACGCCGATGCCGACCAAAACGCGGGGAAGCCGGAGTGTGCCGACGATGAACTCGGAGTCCTCGGTCGGATTACCCAGGATGGTAGCGATGACGTCGCGAATCGAGATCGGAAAGTCACCGACGCTGATCGACCAGAGGCTGACCACCACCAGAAGTCCGCAGAGTACAACACAGACGCTGGTCGACCGCACGTCGAGACGGACCGAAAACCCGCTCCATCGGATCACACGACCGCGAAGCAACAAGACGTGGGCCGCGGCGGTGTGGTGCCGAGTACCTGCGCCGCTCGTAACCTCGTCGCGCAGGTCGGTCACAGCTGCGCCATCCTCGTGCGTCGAACGAGAACGATGAATGCGGGTCCGCCGATTGCCGCGGTCATGATGCCGACCTGAACCTCACCTGGGCGGGCCACGATGCGCCCAGCGGTGTCGCACAGGAGCAGGAGCACCGCTCCCGCCATCGCAGACGCAGGGAGGAGCCACCGCTGGTCGGGCCCGAACCAGGCCCGCGCCGCATGCGGCACGACGAGTCCGACGAACCCAATCGGTCCGGCGACCGCCACGGCGGAGCCGCACAGCAGCGTGATGGCCAACACGCTGGTGAGGCGGGTGAGCCCAATGCGGGTTCCGAGGGCTCGCGCAGCGTCATCGCCGAGCGCGATCGCGTTGAGTTGGCGCGCCACGCCGAACGCCAGGACCAGTCCGGCGACGACGAACGGGAGGATCTGCCCGACTAGGTCGTCGCCGCGCCCAGCGAGCGACCCGACCGCCCAGAAGCGGAACTGGTCGAGGGTTGCTTGGTCAAGCAGCACAATCGCCCGGGTACCGGCGAACAGGAAGGCAGCGAGCGCAGCTCCGGCGAGCGCGAGCCGGACCGGGGTGGCGCCGCCGGGCCCGATTGTGCCGAGCACGTAGACCACGACCGATGCGATTGCCGCTCCGGCGAAGGCGAACCAGACCAGGCCGAACACGCTGGCGATGTCGAAGAGCCAGATACCGAGCACGACGGCGAGCGCGGCACCGGCGTTGACGCCGAGCAGTCCCGGGTCAGCGAGCGGGTTGCGGGTCACGCCCTGCGCCAACGCCCCGGCCGCTCCAAGCGCTGCGCCGACGAGCAGCCCGAGCAATGTTCGCGGCAGTCGCAGCTCGCGGACAATCAGGTGATCAGTGATCGTCTGGTCATAGCCGGTGAACGCGTCGATCACGGTGCCCCACGGAATCGACTTGGCGCCGACCGCGAGCGACGGGAGGACGCAGATGCCGAGGAGCAGTAGCAACAGGGCCATGCCGACCGCTCGACGGGTGAACGTCGTGTCGCCGACTCGACGACTCGACACTGGATAGGCGGAGCGGTCCGCCGAAGAAGTGTCGCCATGAGTGTGTTCCGACGAGCGCGAGGACAGGGTGGTGACGGCACGCACGGCCGCCGGCCATCGACTGTCAGATGGTCCTATCAACTCGTACGAGCGCCGTCGGTACTGTCGAGGCGGTGTGCAAGTCGCATGGTTGTGGATAGGGCGCTCCACGCCTGCGAATCGACCGGTCCTCGCTTCCGGCGTACCAATCGGTGCCGCGCCAACATCGACGGTCAGTTCTCGCAACCGACGCGCGCCGACGCCATGAACGAGCAGAACTCGCTAAGTGGCACGACCCACGTGCCGTCGACGAGATCGATGGTGCCGGTGAGATCGGAGTAGGCCGGGTTGCCACCGAAAATGACGTCGTAGGTCACGGTGGCTGCGTCGCCATCGATGGTGACCGCCGTCGGAACCAGGCTGATACCGCCAAAGCCGTCGCCGGTGGCGGTGTATGCGTCGATGGTCGATGCCAAGGACTCGGCATCGACGAGATGGGGTGCCTTGTCCTCGAAGTCGGCGCTCGAGTCGAACACGACGGCCCAGGCCGCCGCAACATCGGCCTCGTCACCGGTGAACATCGGAGCAACAGCCGTGGTCGTCGTCGGAGCAACAGTCGTAGTAGTCGTCGGAGCAACAGTCGTAGTAGTCGACTCGACGGACGCCGGCTCGCCGGCGGGTGCGCTGGCATTGTCAGGCGCTGGCTCGGTTGCGGTGGCGGAGCTCAACCCGACGTCCGATCCGGTGCCGGACTCAGTTCCGTCGGACTCGTCCGATCCGCATGCGACTGCGAAAAGCATCAGCGCTGCGGCGCCGGCGAGCCAACGCAGGTGTGTGTGGCGGTGAGGGAGGTTCATGGCTGGTCTTCCTTTGGTTCGAGGTGGCCGTTGACCGAGGTGGTTGTGACCGTGGCGGCGTGGAGGAGTTCTCCGGTGAGGCAGCGGGCGGCGACGTCGATGGCCACATGGTCGAGGACGGCGCGGTAGCGCTGATCGGCGGGGCTGATGGCGATCACGCTTGTCCCCAGCTCGTAGTCGACGCGCAAGTCACCCGACATCGCTGCTTCGGGAAGCCCGTCGGGACCAACGCCGTCGAGGAGATCGCACACAACGAAACTCGGCAGTGTGGTGGCGATCCAACGCTGCTCGATGCCACATGGAGTTCGCGAGCGAGCGACACCCCCGCCGATGTCAGTGAGGGCGCCACCGAATTCGGCGTCGACGATTCGTGCGGCCGAGTCGGCACCCGGCTGTTTCGGTTGATCAGAGCGTGCGTTAAAGAGTGCGATCGTGGCGGCGCGGAACTCGCACGGGGTCATGTCCGAGCCGGGTCGTCGTCCGACACGCACGATCTCACCGGTGTCGCAGCGGAGAGTGACCTCAGCCCCGGGGCACGTGTGCACGAGTGCGGCGATGAGCCGAAGGTGTTCGAGCGGCATCACGAGTGCTCCGGCCGTTCGCTCGGCGAGGACCCGGTCGTGACGGCTCGAGCTCGTCGGACCAGTTCGACGGTCGCCCCTCGAACCTGCTCGGCGGCGTCGAGGGGTAAAGGAAACGCCACGCGAACGGTTGCGAAACGGTGTTCGTCGAATTGCCCGGTGGCAGCGAAGGTCACGCCGTATCGATCGAGTTCGGTGACGGTCGCGGACTCAGTGGTCTCGGCGCAGCCGAGGTGTCGGGCGATAAGCGTGCATGCCTCGGCGTGATCGTCGTTGAGGTGGTCGATCATCGGTGGTGCGGCACCGATGATCGGGTCGGGCCGGGCTGCGGCGAGATCCTCGGCGCCCGCCCAGCCCATCACGCCGAAGCCACCCACGTACCGGAGATGCTGGACCTCCATGCGCCACCAGCCAAAGTCGGCGAAACTGACGTACCCCCGCGTGTGCGGGTGGGCCTCCAGATGTCGTTCGATCGTGGGCTCGTCGGGGTCGAACGGCACGAACGTGCCGACGTAGGTCGCCCGTGGTCCGGCGAGCGGGTCGACGCCTTCGACCGTTGGCGCCGCAACAAACACGCTCGCTCGGCCTGATCGACGCAGGTTGCGTGTGTGCTCGGCGAGTTCGGAGACGCAAATGATTGGGGATGCGTCGCCGTCCACGGAGATCGGTGCCATCGACGTGAAGGGGAACGTGTCGTTGGTGAGCGTCGACAACGTGGCCATCGCACCGGCGGCCACAAGTGAGCGCGCCTGTTCGGCGTAGGACGGAAAGCTGTGGACGTCACCGAGGATCGGTGGCCCCGACCGTTCATGTTCGGTAAGGGTCGGCGACGCGCCGTGGTCGGTGAACGGGGTCATTGGTCGGTCCCTTCGTCGTGTGTTGGTGATGAGTCGGTGCTGGTGCTGACCTCGGTCACGGCGTCGGGGCCGTGGAGTTCGGCGGCGAGTTCGGCCAGGAGATCAGCGGTGCGTGGCCCGTTGCCGAGCAGGTACTGGTCCTCGAACGCAAGGATCCTGCGCTGCTCGCCGGCGGGTGTCTCGCCGAAGCCCGGGATCTCCAGCAGGCCGTCGATGCCGCCGACGGACGCAAGTCCTGACTGTGTCGTGATGATCACGTCGGGCTGCAGCTCGATCAGTGCCTCGATGTTGATCGGTTCGGTCTCGGCCACGCTGAGGAGATTCGCCACGTTGTCGACAGCGAGCGCCTCGAGCATCCAGCCAATCGACATCTCGGTGCCGAGCACCAGTTGGATGCTCTCCCCGCGCAGGTACAGCGGCGCAACGAGGGGTGGTCGGGTGTTGCGCACCGGCAAGGAGGCGATCACGGAGTCGATGTCGGCGTCGACTTGTGCTGCGAGGGCATCGCCGACATCTTTCACTCCGAGCGCCGCTGCCACCGCGCGGATCTTGGTACCAGGGCCGTCTGCGTTCGTCGGTGTGGGCACCATGACTAGCGGGATGCCGAGTCGCTCCAGGTCGGCGAGTGTCTCGGGTGGGCCGGCGATGTCGGTGGCAAGCAGAACGGTCGGCTCGTACTTGAGGATCGGTTCCGCAGCCAAGGCCCGTTGGTAACCGATCTCCGGCTTGGCGTCGGCGGCTGGCGGGAACGTCGCAGAGAGATCGGTGGCGACCACCTGGTCTCCCAGACCCAGCGCGAAGACTATCTCTGCGAGGTCCCCGTCGAGCGGGATAATCCGTTCGGCTGACTCGACCACGACCTCCACGCCTCGATCGTCCACGACTATGGTCGGCGCGTCCATCGAGTCCGTCGTCGTGGTGGAACTGGCGGCACTTGTCGGGACGGTCGCCGCGGTCGCCGGCGCAGCACTCGCTGGACCGGAGTCGGCGCCGCTACACGCAGCGATCGCAACCGCTCCGGCAGTCAGCAAGACTGTTGCGGCGCACCTCATGCGGTATATGTTAGGTACTCCTAACATATTAAATCAAGAGAGATTCCTAAAAAGTTAGGCGCACCCGATACCCCTCGTTACATGAGGTGAGATCGCAAATCATGAACGTGCGAGTCAGTGGGTTCGCCGCACAGCACCGGGCGGACGTCGAGACCTTGATGGAGCACCTCGAGGGCAACCACCTAGGCACCGTGCGCTTCGCCACAAACGCAGGCAACACACGATTTCGCCCTCAAGGTTGGGAACTTGAACGCCGGGCGACACGCGCAAGCATTGCGCCCGTGCCAGCGAGCAGTACGAATACATAAAGCTCGGTCGATCCCAAAGTTCTCCCGGTAGCGGGAAGAGTTTGCGGGTCAGGAGTTGGGACAGATCCCGGCTGCGCATCTAATGTCGTAGTTGGAGCAGCCGTTGTTGTCGTATTTGGAGCTGTTGGCGTGATGAAATCTGACGGAGCAGAGGCAGCGCTTGAGCCTGCTCCGTTTGTCGCTACAACTGTGAAGGTGTACGAAGTTCCATTCGACAACCCCGTAATCACACATGAAATTGAATCCGTCGTTTGACATGTCAGCCCATCAGGGGTCGAGGTCACCTCAAATCCTGAAATTGCGGAGCCGCCATCGTCACTAGGCGCAGTCCACGAAACCGTTGCCTCACCATTGCCGGCCGTAGCGGTTACACCCGTCGGGGCCTCAGGTGAATTTGCCACCTGAAATCGTGCAACAAACGCTTCGTAATCGGATCCCATCATCGGATCTGAGACTGTGTAGCCCGCAACGAGCACAAAGCCATTTCCATCCAACGCCATCCCCCGGACAGTTCCAACCCTGCTGTCGACCTGAACGCTGGCCTTTCCATCATCGCTGAAGCTTGTGTCGGCGACGCCATTAGTTGCGTATCTCACAAGGCCAACCCCAGAGTCGGAGTAGCCACCTGAGGTACCGGCAATGAGAATTTCGCCCCCATCCTGCATTACTCCTGCGCTGGCCACATCCGCATCTGGGCCTACATGCAATTTCTCTGCGACACCTGAGGTCCCAAAAGTGGAATCGACTGCACCGCTATCTGAGTAGCGCACGGCGGCAAAGTCATAGCCGTTCGAGTTTCCGTTGTAACTGTCACCCATGAGGACAATCTTCCCGTCGGACTGAACTCTGACGGCGATCGCCCTGTCGTAACTTCCGAGTTCTGTAGTGACCTTTCCAGAGCTGCCGAACGTGGCGTCGAGTGCACCGCCGGAATCGAAACGGGCCAGAGCGTAGTCTTCGTCTCCGCCGATGAATGCATGGCCCCCAACTAGAATTCTTCCTTGTGAATCAACTTCTAGTGAGCGTCCATAGGAATTGCCATTGAAGTACACCGTCGAAATGCCACTGCTACCGAAAGTCGTGTCGAGGGCACCAGCGCTCGTGTAGCGAAGTAAAGAAAAGTAGTAATTACCCCCGATTCGGCTTTCACCGGCGAGGAGGATTTTGCCGTCGCTTTGAAGTTTTAGGGCATATGCCCGGTCATTGTCGGAAGTTACCTGCGTGATTGTGATTCCGTTGTTTCCGAACGCCGTATCGAGATTGCCTGAGCTGTCGTATCGAACGACTGCTGTGTCGTAATTGGAAACGTTGTCGTGAGCCCAGCCGGCGACCACTATGTTCTGCGCATCGTCTATCGCCACAGATCTTGCTTCTGCCCCTCCAGCAGATATCGCGGTGACGACCTCGCCGTCACCACCACCGAACGTCGTGTCAAGCGTTCCGTCTGCGTTGAGTCTCGCAACAGCGAAGTCGTAATCATTCTCGCCAACAAGTAAGTACTTGCCGTCAGGTTGAACCGCAATCCCATTGACTTTCCAGTTGAGACCTGGAGTGGCGTATCCGCTCCCACTTGCAAATCCTGTATCGAGATCTCCAGGGGCAGCACTTACAGTTGTCACGCCAGTCGCAAACATCAGCAATATCAGGCCAGAAACCAATACGGCTTTCGACCGAACTACGGCTCGTAAGGTGGGAACCTGTCCAAGGAACACGCAACAGACCCTACAAGATGTGACCCACAGCACGAACCGCGTTCACGAGAGCATCGGTGTCGGAGAGTTCGCATCAACACCGCACTCCCCTGCCGCCCGCGATTCGTGATGTTGTCCATGTCGTGAAGGTGTAGCACCAAGGTCTCACCGTCACCGGTGCAAAACGCTCAACCGACATGAGAGCATCGCAATCACTTCCATTAAAGGGCTCCAGTGCAGCCAAGTTCTTTCGGGTACCGAGGGAATGTGCTATCCAAGAACGATGAGACGCGTTCACATAAAGTCCTTCCTCGTCGCAATTGGGGTATGCACATTCGGGATAATCCCCGGCACGACCGCATCAGCACTTGAAAATGGCTTCTCCGGCCCGTGCTACGGCGCAGTGGACTCATATGACTCCGAGGGGGTCCTCATTGACTCGGCGATGCGTGAGGTCGATCGCGACTATCCAGTCAACTCAGCAGGCGAAGCCGTTTTCACGAAAGATAACCCGTTCACAATTTCGCCCACCGGGAGCCTCACCTACGAGGGCATTGCGGTTGATGCCAACGGAAATCCAGCGACGAATCACATCTGGGCCCTTCAAATAACTGTTCCCTTCTACGGGGACGTCGATATCGCCGACGGCGGCGACGAGAACTTGGAGAGGAAAGAGGGTGCTGAAGGCACCATCGACTTTGACGAAATCTCAATGATTAACAACTTTGGCACCATCAAAGTCAAAGCCAACTTCTTCCTCGCCTCAGATGACTTCGGGTGTGTGGTGTCAGGCGCGTGGGTTGTCACCAGCGGTTCGACTGTCATCCCTAACGTCGGCGCAGCTGCGGTGGCCGTCATCGGCTTGGTTGGGCTGTGGCGGGCACGACGCATTCAGTCGCTGATGCCCGCAGGAGTACTTCTCGGACTGGGTGCCGGAATCGCCGGTATCGCTAACGCCATAACTGCTTTGAACGCCAACGCACTGCTTATCCCAATTGGGATTGGAGCGTTCTGCGGACTCGGAGTCAACGTCATCAATAAGTTGATGAACAAGAAGGACACCCTCAAGAACATCACTGGTGTCGAAAACAAAACTGAAATCAAAAACACGAACGACAATCCGAATATCTCCAACGTCAACGACATGATCCAGATGTCCAACGACGCAACGCCGTCCGATCAGCCTGTCGACGCCAACCGAGACGAGAATTTTACTGAGGCGGAGCCGTTCGATACAGGCAACAACACACCCCCCGAAGGAACCGGTTTGCCCGACGATGAAAACTCTCGTTAGCGAAATGTATGTAACTTCGAAACGTCCGGCAAATTCGCCCGACCTACCTCAACAGGAAACCATTGGTGTCGGAGGGGGGACTTGAACCCCCACGCCCATTAGTAGGGCACTAGCACCTCAAGCTAGCGCGTCTGCCA
>DLTS01000073.1:5655-6345 GCA_002501485.1 Acidimicrobiaceae bacterium UBA7830 | reverse complement strand
CGCGTCTGCCATTCCGCCACTCCGACGTGGTGAGGAGATGCTACCGGCCACAACTGCAACTGCACGTCGCCGCCGCCACACCCCTCAGCGAATGTAAAGGAAACTCAATGCGAGGACCGACAAGATCCAGGCAAGAGCAAACACAGTAGTGATGCGGTTCAAGTTACGTTCTGCCGCAGTTGAGCCAAGCGCAGCGCCACCGCCGCCGCCGAACATGTCAGATAGACCGCCGCCACGACCGGAGTGCAACAAAACCCCGGAGATTGTTCCGATCATTGACACGATGTTGATCACCAACATCACGTACAGCATTAAATCACGCACGTGCCAAAGGATACCGCCGACAAACGGGGTGCGGTCAGCGAAGTTTGGTCACAAACGGACCATGAGCACCAGTGAGCCACACCGAACGTTCGGCGCCTGAAATTTAACCGGCGGCAATTTTGACGATCTGCGCAAAATCGTCCGGGTCAAGACTTGCCCCACCCACCAACGCGCCATCAATATCAGGCTGTGCCATCAACTCTTCGGTCGTGCCAGGTTTCACCGAACCGCCATATTGGATACGGACCAATGCACCAGCATCAGACCCAAACGATGCCGTCAGCGCGGCACGAATGGAAGCGCAGACCTGCTGAGCGTCATCGGCAGTCGCAGTTTTACCCGTCCCAATCGCCCAAATCGGCTCCT
>DLTS01000073.1:0-5338 GCA_002501485.1 Acidimicrobiaceae bacterium UBA7830 | reverse complement strand
CAAATCGGCTCGTATGCAATCACCATCGAGCCGACTTCCGTCTTCTTCACACCCTGCAAACCGTTGATCACCTGACCAAGTACCTTCGCCTCAGTCTCACCTGCTTCACGCTCAGCCAACGACTCACCCACACACATGATTGGTGTCATATTGTGCTTCAAAATCGCCTTCACTTTTGCGTTCACCATCTCATCGGTCTCACCGAAAATATCTCGGCGTTCGCTATGGCCACAGATGACCAGTTTCACGTCGAGTTTTTGCAAAAACAGAGGCGATACCTCGCCCGTAAGGGCTCCGTTCACTTCGTAATGGCAATGCTGTGCTCCGAGCAGAATGTCCATTCGGTCAGCTTCAATCGATGTCTGCAACGTCCGAATATCGGTAAACGGTGGATGGATGCTCACATCTGCGCGCTGATAGATATCTTTCGGCAGCAGCCACGCGAGTTTCTGCAAATTTCGAAGAGCCTCAAAATGGTCGAGGTTCATCTTCCAGTTACCGCTGATCAGCGGAGTGCGAACATCAGGCATTAGGGGCACCTCTCAATGCAGCAAGACCGGGGAGGTCGCCGAGTTCGAGAAGTTCGAGGCTCGCTCCCCCGCCAGTTGACACATGGTCTACTTCATCATTCAATCGAAACTGGGCAAGCGCAGCGGCAGAATCCCCACCGCCGACAACCGTGAACGCTTTCGTTTCAGCCATCGCCTCAGCAACCGTTCTCGTGCCACCAGCGAATCGTTCATCTTCAAACATGCCCATCGGTCCATTCCAAAACACCATTCGGGCATCCATCACCACATCACTAAATGCGGCCGCCGAACCCGGACCGATATCGAACCCCTTTGACCCTTCAGGTAGTCGGGTTCCGAACGTTGCGAACTCTCCGGAGGCGTCAACTCCCACCATGTCATCAGGCAGCACGATCTTGTCGCTCGCAGTCTCAAGGATGCGTCGACAGGTCTCCACCATCTCAGGTTCAAACAGCGAATCTCCGATCGGTTTGCCCTGAGCTGCAAAGAAGGTGAAGCACATTGCACCGCCGATTACAAGTTGATCGACCACCGATAGCAACGCCTCAACAACGCCCAACTTGTCGGAGATCTTTGCCCCGCCAAGCACCGCAACAAATGGTCGCTTTGGCTTATCCCGCAGCCCCGTCAATACTTCAACCTCTTGCTGCAAAAGACGACCCATCGCAGAAGGCATCGACCTCGGTGGACCAACGATTGACGAATGAGCACGATGCGACGCACCGAACGCATCGTTCACGTAAAAGTCAATGCCATCGGTTAGCGACGCAACAAACTCATCATCGTTTGCCTCCTCGCCGGGGTTAAATCGAAGGTTTTCCAGCAACTCAACCCCAGGAACAATTTCGCTCAGCCGTGCACGTACCGGATCCATCGAATACTCATCAACTGGTTGACCCTTCGGCCGACCGAGATGACTCGCACACACCACCCGAGCGCCACGCTCCAACAGCCACGAAATCGTTGGCAACGCAGCGCGAATACGAAAATCGTCGACGACGACCTGCGACCCCTCACGCTCCTCTAACGGCACATTGAAATCTGTGCGGACCAGGACCCGACGTCCGGTGACATCACCGAGATCTTCGAGAGTGGGGATGCGCGATGACTCGTCCGTCATTGCAGATCAGCGACCGCGGCTGACGTAGCGAACCAGGTCGACCAAACGGTTGGAATAGCCCCACTCGTTGTCGTACCAGGAGCACACCTTCACAAGGTCGCCCATCGACATTGTCATGCCTGCATCAAAAATCGATGAGTGCGGATCGCCGACAATGTCGCTCGACACGATTGGGTCTTCGGTGTACTTCAGGATGCCCTTCAGGTCGCCCTTCTTTGCCGCCGCTGCGAACACAGCGTTGATGTCGTCGACCGAGGCCCTCTTCTTAAGGGTCGCGGTCACGTCAGTGATCGAACCCGTCGGCACCGGCACTCGAAGCGAGGTGCCATCGAGCCGACCCTTCATCGACGCCAACACCAAACTCGTTGCCCGAGCTGCCCCGGTCGATGTCGGAATGATGTTGATCGCCGCGCCACGAGCACGACGAAGATCGTTGTGAGGGCCATCGACAAGCGACTGGTCGCCGGTGTAGGCGTGCACGGTGGTCATCAGACCCTGCTTCACACCGAACGCGTCATCGAGCACCTTAATGAGCGGAACAAAACAGTTCGTCGTGCAACTTGCGTTCGAAATGACCTGGTGCTTCTTTTTGTCGAAATCGGTGTGGTTGACGCCATAGACAATGGTGATATCCGCACCATTCGACGGTGCAGACACGATCACTCGCGGTGCGCCGCCCTCGAGATGCATTGCGGCTTTCTCACGATCGGTGAAAATACCCGTCGATTCGACTACGACGTCGACACCAAGGTCACCCCACGGCAGGGCTTTTGGATCACGCTCTGACAGCACCCGAATGGTGTGATTCCCGACCTTGATTCCACCCTTGACGACCTTCACGTTCTGATCGAGGCGACCCATCACCGAGTCGTACTTCAACAGGTGAGCCATTTGATCAAGCGAACCCAAATCATTCACTGCAAGGAACTCAACGTCTGCGTCCTGGGCGAGCACCGCACGATAAAAGTTGCGGCCAATACGTCCAAATCCGTTAACACCAACACGAACAGTCATCGAAGGTCCTTTCACATTTCCTGACCACACGGTCGTTCGCAACAGTAGTCAGACGCGCAGCACAAGATGCAGATGCGACACGACTCTTGGGGGCGAACAAAAGATTCAGCGTCCGTCGACATCGCGATGCGAGGCAACCGCCTTCACCTGGCAGTCACCGAGGCGACCAACCAGATGCTCAACGATGGCTACCGAGCGATGGCGACCACCGGTACAACCGATCGCGATCGTGAGATAGTTGCGGCCCTCCGACTGGTAGCTCGGAATCACGTCTAGCAACAAAACCTCAAGGTGGCTCAAAAACCGCTGGGCGACCTCGTTATTCAACACAAACTCACTCACCGGCTCATCGCGGCCTGTAAGCGGGCGAAGTTGCTCATCCCAATGAGGATTCGGCAAGAACCTCACATCCATCACGACGTCGGCATCAAGGGGAATGCCGTGTTTATAGCCAAACGATTCGACCGACACCTGCATCGACGTTGAACCTGTCTCGGAAAACGCCAACACGATTCGATCCTTCAACTGATGCACGTTGAGTTCAGAGGTATCGACGACAAGGTCAGCGGCACCTTTCACCTCCTCGAGAACCACTCGTTCTCGTTCGATCGCCTCCAACACCCCAGAACCATCGGAATCGAACGGGTGCCGACGCCGGCTTGCCTCGTAACGCTTCACCAACATCTGCGTCGACGCCTCCAAATAAAGCATCGAAACCCGGTGGCCTGCCGCCTTCAGATCATTGACATGTGTCAACAACTCCGCATGATTACGCCCGGACACGAGAACTAGATGATCGATACCGGCACCCGGCTTTGCTGCGAGCTCCACAATCGTCGGCACCAAAGACGTCGGCAAATTATCGACGACGTAGAAGCCAAGATCTTCTAAAACCCCGGCCGCCGCAGAACGCCCTGCGCCCGACAGCCCGGTAATCACGACAATCTCAGCCACGCCCAAACCTTAGACCGGCGATCACTGGCACAACCCTAAACACTTTCAGTTCACGACTTTTCGAAGTCGAAGATGTAGCAACCGTGGCACCGACGCTGCTTCGAAATACTCAGGAGCCTGAGCAAGAAAACGCTCAGGGGGGGCCGGTTCATCCATGCGCTCCAGCAGCAGACCATTATCAGCGAGAGCATTCAAGTAGCGCGACAACGGCCGATGCAAAAACCTGATGTGCACACCCAATTCGACCTGCTCAATCGTCTCAGCCTCATCCAGGTAATTGCCGATACGCCAGTACTGCTCAGGAGGCTCGACCATATGGTCATCAATCCATCCGCTGTCAGGGGTTTGCAGTAACGGGTGATTCAACAAAAAATTGAATGAGCCGCCTGGGCGAAGCACCCGAGCGACCTCGCTGATTGCACCGTCAACATCATCGATATGTTCGAACACCAAGCAGGCAAGAGCGGCATCAAAGCGTTCGTCGTCAAACGGAAGCGGACACGCCCCTGACTGCACGTAGCGCGGCCCGCCGCCCCGCTCGACCGCAACCGAAATTTGTGCCGATGTCGGATCGACACCGGTCACCCCACAACCGGTCGCAGACAGCGCCCGCGCTATCTGACCGTCTCCGGTGCCGATATCGAGAACCGTCTCAACCCCTGCAAGTTCTCGCACGACAAGCGGAATGATCTGGTCTTCATATTCAGGGTCGGCGCCGTCAGTGAACCCATCAATCCACCACCCAGCATGCTCTTCCCACAGACGGCGCGACAGGTCTCCAGACACAGAGCCCACACTACGGTTCAGAACATGAAGTTCTCTGTGTGGCCAAATATCAAATACCCGGTTGATGAGGTACTCGATCTCGCCCGCTGGCTCGACGACGGACGCTGGTATGGCATGTGGTTCGCCGACCACTACATGCCGAACACCGGCAACACAAAGGTGAACGATGGCGATTCACACGAAGTGTGGGGACTGTTGCCTGCGATCGCCGTCGTCACCGAACAACTCCGCCTCGGACCGCTCGTTGCCCCCACATCAGTGCACCACCCAGCACTCCTTGCGAACCGAGCAGCAACCATCGACCATGTATCAGATGGCCGATTCGTGCTCGGCCTCGGTGCAGGCTGGCAAATCAATGAACACGTCGCCTACGGCATCGAACTCGAAGCACCCAAAAAACGCGTCGACCGCTTCGAAGAAGCGATCCAAATTATTCGGTCGTTGCTCAACGAGCCACGCACGACCTTCGAAGGATCTTCATACACCATCACCGACGCTCCCTGTGAACCAAAACCTGTGCAACAACAGTTGCCGATACTTGTCGGCACCGGCGGAAATCGCATGCTGCGCATCACCGCCCGACACGCCGAAGAGTGGAATACCTGGGGTCACCCCGAAAGCGCTGGCGAGCGCCTCAACGCAATGCACACTGCCTGCGAACGCGTCGGCCGCGACCCGGCGACTCTGCACACCTCAGTGCAGGTGGCCGTACACCTCAGCGATGACGCCGCTGCAAACGCAAAGGCACTAGAAGGGCCGCTCGGCGTCCGCACGATTGCCGGTGGGGCCGATGAACTCATCGGAATTCTCAACCAATACCGCGAGCTCGGCTTCGACGAGTTCATCGTGCCCGATTGGTTGATGGGGTCAGAACCCGCAGCCCGGAAAGAGCACCTCGACCGGCTTCGCACCGAGGTCATAAGCCAACTCTGAA
>DLTS01000010.1 GCA_002501485.1 Acidimicrobiaceae bacterium UBA7830 | reverse complement strand
GAGGGTTTCAGCGGCGCGTTTGGCTACCGATGTGGCGGACACGGTGTCTGGCTGAGGAAGGTTTTCTAGCATGCGAGTCAGGATGGAAAGACTCATAGATCCTCCAGCTTCACGACGGGGACAACGCCCCCAGCCACGCATAGCAGAGTCCGATCGGCTACCGAGCTAAAACGCTGGTTCACCAAACCGAGCAGGTCCCGGAATCTTCTGGCGATCTCGTTCACCGGCACGATGCCGGAACCTACCTCATTCGTGACGATTAAGGAGACTCCCTGTCGGGAGCGGAGTAAGCGGATGGTGTCATCGACACGCAGGAGGATGTTGTCGTCAGAGGTGCTGAGTTGATTGGTCACCCAGAGGGCGAGACAGTCAATAATTACGGTGTGTTCATTGTCGATCGTCGACAAGGCTCGGTCTATTTGGACTGGCTCCTCGACTGTCGTCCACTCTTTGTCACGTTCGGCTTGATGTCGAGCGATCCGAGCCTCCATTTCTGCATCGCCTGCGGTCGCAGTGGCGAGCATGGTCACCGGGACTCCGGTTGCTGCGGCAAGACGTACCGCAGCAGATGATTTGCCCGATCTGGCGCCTCCTGTGATGAGTTGGATATTGGACGCAGTCTCCGATCCCTGGTGTTGAGCGGATGATGCTCTCAGCGAATTTGAGGGACTACGTTCACGGACGCCGGCAGGTGGTTTCGATGAAAAATGTGGCTTGGTCATTCTTATGGCTGCAGGGAGAGATCGTCTGAGACAAGTGGCGCGGAAAATCCATGTGCGTTGAACAATCCTGTCATGTTCATTAGCTGAGGATGTTGACTCATCGCTCACCGATCATTGTGTGTCCCTTGGTTCGAGATCACGGGTTTGCACATTGGTGTTCGATTGCGTTCTATTCGTCATCGTTATTGAGGTTGCGCAGAAACTCTTCGAGCTCCGCACCCAAGTCATCAGCGCTTGGAATGATTGACTCAGCACGCCGATCGAATTCTCGTTCGAGCATGGTGACATACATTGCGAGTTGTGGGTCGGTGGCTACAAGTTCATCGTGAAGCATTCGCGCCTGGTTGACGTCGTTGCTGAGGTCTCGACCTGGTCCGACACCGAGCACATGAGACAGGTGCGATTGCAATGACCGCACGGCGAGCGGGTGGCTTGCGTTGGATAGGTAATGAGGGATACCGACTCGCAGCGACACCGACGGGATATCAGAAGCTTCAAGTGTGGGGTGCAAGACCCCCACGACGCCGGTGACACCTTGATACGAGGGCATGCTGAGACCGAGTCGCTGAGCGAGATCGTGGTTTGTCGAACTTCCGGTGACGAGAGGTGAACGTGAATGCGGGATCTGCTCAGCGCCCGCTCCGACCGTGACGACAAGAGAACACCCCAATTCCTTGCAGGTCGAGAGAATCGCCTCGCAATATGTTCGCCACGAGAGGTGTGGTTCAACCCCCAACAGCAGCACCACATCACGCGATGCGAGCTCGTTACGCCAAACGTCGATCCGGTTTCGTGGCCACCTGATTGTGCGTAACTCTCCTTCAACCATTTCGACGTGAGGACGTTCGATGGTGAAGTCGTAGAGTGGGTCGGGCTCGATCTCTCCGACAGTGATGCGGTTTTCGTCGTCGAAGAGTGCTTCAATGGCGGCGCTCGCAGCGCCCGCCATATCGAACCAGCCCTCGAGAGCGACCACCATCACGGGGTTGCGAAGCGGGAGAATTGACTGCGCGTCTAGGGTGAGGATTTCTTCGACAGTCGGGTTGAAATCGTCGGTCACGATGCGAGCTGCTCCATCACGTAGTCGATACAAGCAGTAAGGCGCTCAATGTCGGCTGGGTCGACTGATGGGAACATCCCGACTCGAAGTTGGTTGCGTCCGAGTTTGCGATAGCTGTCGGTATCAACGACGCCGTGAGCGCGAAGTACTGCGCTGACCGCAATTGCTTCAATGCTGTCATGGAGGTCAATTGTTGCAACGACATGTGAGCGCTTTCCGGGGTCGTTGACGAAGGGTGTTGCAAGGGAGTGGGCATCAGCCCATCCATAGATGGTCGAAGCGGACGTGGCGACCCGATCAGCGACCCATGCGGCTCCACCGTTTTCTAACATCCACTCGATTTGGGCGTTCAGCATTATTAGCGTCGCAAGAGCGGGTGTGTTGTAAGTCTGATTAAGGCGGCTATTCGATAGGGCAATGCCGAGGTCGAGTGCAGCAGGACGCCAACGGTCGCTTGCTGCGATCTGCTCGATGCGTTCGACTGCGGCCGGCGAGCATGCAGCAATCCAGAGTCCGCCGTCAGAAGCAAAACTCTTTTGTGGAGCGAAGTAGTAGACGTCGACCTCGGATGGCTGCCATGACAGGCCACCAGCGGCGCTCGTGGCATCGACAGCGACAAGCGCGTCATCGGCGATTCCGTCTGGTCGCTCGAGATGCATCGAAACTCCGGTCGACGTTTCGTTGTGGGTGAGGGCATACAGGTCAACACCCTCTTCTGCTACCGCAGTTGGATGGTCGCCGGGGTCGGTGCTGACCACTGTTGGTTGGCCGAGGTGTGGCGCACTTGATGCGGCATCGGCGAATTTTGAAGAGAACTCCCCGAAAACAAGATGTTGACTACGGAAATTAATGAGGCCAAATGTGGCTGCATCCCAAAACATTGTTGAACCGCCGTTACCGAGGATGATCTCCCATCCGTCGGGGAGGCTGAACAGTTCGGTAAGCCCCGATCGCACGGTGCCCACCAGACCTTTCACCGGGGCTTGCCGATGCGAAGTTCCCATAATCCTTGTTGCGGCATTGCCAATCGCGGTGATCTGTTCACTCCTCACTTTTGATGGGCCACAGCCGAAACGGCCGTCGGCTGGAAGGAGTTCAGAGGGAATAGTGATAGCGGAGGGTTCCACCCCACAAGGATGGCAGGCAGTTGGCGCGACTACTACGCCGAGGGGGTGAACATTTCATACGCGAATGCGATGTCTACGGCGTGAACTCGGGCAAATGCTGGCAGAGTGTGGGGGTGAATCGAGTGTCATCCCGCCTTGCATCTATTGCTCCATCTGCGACCCTTGCTGTTGACTCAAAAGCGAAAGCGCTGAAGGCACAGGGAGAAAACGTCATCGGCTTCGGCGCAGGCGAGCCCGACTTTGCGACGCCGGCCCATATCGTCGACGCAGCGGCTGCGGCGTGTGCGGAGGTAAAAAACCATCGTTATTCGCCAGCGGGTGGTCTTCCCGAACTTCGGGAAGCAATTGTAACGAAGACGATGCGCGATTCTGCGTTCGAGATTTCCGCCGACCAGGTGCTCGTCACCAATGGTGGAAAGCACGCGGTTTATACAGCGTTTGCTGCCTTGTGCGACCGGGGTGATGAGGTGATCTGTCCGGCACCGTATTGGACCACATACCCAGAAGCGATCGTGCTCGCCGGAGGTATTCCGGTCGTCATCGACACCGACGACGCTGCCGGATTTAAAGTCTCCGTCGCACAACTTGAAGCAGCCCGCACGCCTCGCACAAAGGTTTTGTTGTTTGTGAGCCCGGATAACCCGTCTGGAGCGGTCTACACCCCAGACGAAATCGCAGAGATTGGCCGTTGGGCGGTTGAGCACGGTGTGTGGGTGCTCACCGATGAAATTTATGAGCACCTCATTTATGGGGAGAACCAATTTGCTTCGATGCCGACGCTCGTTCCTGAGGTTGCCGACCAATGTGTGGTGGTGAACGGCGTTGCAAAAACCTATGCGATGACCGGCTGGCGCGTCGGCTGGATGATCGGCCCAACAGATGTCATCAAAGCGGCAACAAACTTTCAGTCGCACGCAACCTCAAACGTGGCGAACGTGGCTCAACAAGCCGCGCTTGCAGCAGTCGCTGGCCCGCTTGACGACGTCGCAATAATGCGATCAGCGTTCCAGCGTCGCGGCGCTGAGATGCATCGACTCCTCTCCGAGATTCCTGGGGTGACCTGTATCGAGCCCCAGGGGGCGTTTTACTGTTTTCCGAATGTCTCGGGTTTGCTCGGGCGCCCGCTCGGTGGCTCGATTGCCAACACCACGCTCGAACTTGCCGACCTCGTGCTCACTGAGGCCAAAGTTGCCTTCGTCCCCGGCGAAGCATTCGGTACACCCGGTTATGCGCGATTCTCATTTGCCCTCGGTGATGACGACATCGCTGAAGGGATCTCTCGCATCGCGGAACTCGCAAGTCGCTGACTGCGCACCACCAGACACACTCCGGCTAGCGTTTCGGTTGGGGAAAGGAGTGTCATGGCTGAGCATGAACTCGTTATTCGTAATGGGACTGTCGTTGACGGCACCGGTGCGGAACGTGAGATCGGTGACGTTGCTGTTTCAGGAGGTGTGATTACCGAAGTTGGCTCGGTGTCGGGAAGCGGTAGGCGCGAGATCGACGCTGAAGGTCATTTGGTCACACCAGGTTTCGTAGACATCCACACGCACTACGACGGGCAGGCGACTTGGGATTCAGCACTCGCTCCGTCGAGTTGGCATGGTGTCACCACGGTTGTAATGGGCAACTGTGGTGTTGGCTTTGCTCCAGTTCATGAGCACAATCGTGAGCGTCTTATCCAATTGATGGAAGGCGTCGAAGATATCCCAGGCACGGCGTTGCATGAGGGTCTTTCGTGGAATTGGTCGAGTTTCCCTGAATATCTCGACGAACTCGAGCGACGCCCCCGTGATATAGATCTCGGCACACAACTTCCTCACGGCGCACTTCGTCTTCATGTGATGGGGGAGCGCGGAGCCACACAAGAGCCCGCAACTCCTGACGACATAGCGGAGATGGCTCGACTTGCCTCCGAGGCGGTCGAGGCAGGGGCACTCGGGTTTTCTACAAGCCGAACCCTCAACCACCGAACAAGTCTTGGAGAGCCAACGCCAACATTGCGTGCAGAGGCTGACGAACTCGTTGGTATTGCATCAGCACTTGGCGAGGCGAAGAGGGGTGTGCTGCAGGCGGTGACAGATTTCATCGATCGTGATGCAGAACTCGATCTTTTCGAACGGATGGCGTCAGAGTCGGGGCGCCCAATTTCGGTATCGATCGCTCAGGGAGCGAAGACCGGAGATGACTGGCGCGTCGAACTTGCTCGATTTGCTGAGGCATCGGCCCGCGGTGTGCAGATGCGTGGGCAAGTCGGTGCTCGCGCAGTCGGGCTGATGCTTGGACTTGAAGCGACGTTGCATCCGTTCATGTTCTCTGAGCCGTACCAAGCGATCGCCGATCGCCCACTCGCTGAGCGGGTAGCAGTTATGTGCAACCCAGAATTGCGACGCAAGATCATCGAGGGTGCCCGCGTTGATGACACTTCCCTGGGGAGTCGTGCGATCCACCGTTATCGGTTCATCTTTCAGTTAGGCGACCCGCCAAATTACGAACCAGATCCCTCCACCTCAGTCGAAGCGATAGCTCGTCGTGAAGGGCGAGAACCACTCGACTTGCTCTATGACTGGATGTTGGAAAACGACGGTCATGCATTGCTTTATCAGCCGATTCTTAACTGGTTTGGCGAGAGCCTTGATGCTGTCGGTGAAATGTTGCGCCACCCAGCGGCGGTCCCTGGGCTGTCCGATGGTGGAGCTCATGTCGGGACGATCTGTGATGTGAGCTTCCCGACGACGTTGCTGCAGTGGTGGGGGCGCGATCGTCCGACGGGGCGCATTCCGGTTGAAACGCTCATCGCGAAGCAATGCCGAATGACGGCAGAAACGGTCGGGCTCACCGACCGTGGCGTGATCGGTGTTGGTCGCAGAGCTGATCTCAACGTCATCGATTTCGATGGTCTGCAATTGCATGCACCTGAGATGGCGTATGACCTACCAGCTGGTGGCAAACGTATGTTGCAGAGGGCTGATGGCTACCGTCACACATTTGTTGCTGGGGTTGAGATCATGGCCGATGGTGAGTCGACGGGTGCAACTCCGGGTCGTCTTGTGCGGGGTGCGCGGTGACGTTCTTGTTTACGGTCATCAATACCGGCGTGCTGTCAACTGTCTGAGCTCGTCGACCTAGCCGACAGTCGTTGCACAGCGATGACGACAGCGGCAGCGACGATCATGAGGGCGAACGGAATCATCACATCGTGTTGAGGGGCAGAGAGTGCGGTCGTTGACGTTCCGTTTGGCCACGGCCACAGCACCCGAACCGAACCGAGCATGAGACCCGCCATGGCGGCAATGACAACGTCGTGATAGCGGTCGAGTAACCATCTCAGCAAGGTTGAGAAAGCAGCAAGTCCGATCACACATCCGATAGCCGCAGCGGCAAGAACGGCAAGGTTTCGGTCGTTCACCGCCCCGATGATCTCGGTGTACATACCGATCATCACGAGAATGAGCGAGCCAGAAATGCCGGGCAAGATCATTGCACAGATTGCGAGCGCCCCGACAAGAGCGAATACCCATGTCGGCCGGGTGACGATTTCAGGGCCAACCGCATGAGTGTCTGATCGCAGACCGAGTAGGAAGAACAATGCGGCGGCAGCCACGATGGCGATGGCAACATGTGCGGCGCTTCGGTCTCTGATGAGTTGGGATGCAACGACAATCGAACCCGCGATAAGACCGAGGAACACCGCAGACGTGCGAATCGCGTGTTCCTCGAGTAGTTGTTCGAGTAGGGCGGAAAGGGTTGCGATTGCGATGAGAATTCCGGTGAGTAGCGACAGCAACCATCCCCACTCAACCGACCGTGCCTTTGAGATCGCAGTAGAGCCATCTCGTGAGAGCAGAGACCGTAACGCTGATGCGCCGCGTTGAATGTTCTCGATGAGGCGACCGTAGATTCCGAGAACGAGGGCCACAGTCCCTCCGGAGACACCGGGGACGATGTCGGCAGAACCAATCACAAAGCCGCGAGCAATCTGGCGAGCGATAGTGGAGAGGGGCACGAATGAAGAGGCTAACTTGCAGCCGTTTGCGGCACTAGGACATCGAGCAGTGAGGCATTCGTTGCACCTTGAGTGACCTGTGCCTGTGCGGCCTGTGGAAGAGCGATCGAGTCGCCACTTTCGAGATGGTGAGCTGTGCCATCGCTCACGGTGACCTTAATGTCGCCGTCCATAACGAAAAGAAAGCGAAATTCATGCGGCGTAAGCGGGCAGGTATCTAGTCGATCAGAAGTCCGCACCCTTCGGACATCAACAATTCCGTTTGTTGCTGCACTGATACCACTGTCGTCACTTGAGAACCCCGGGTGGTCCCACGCATCAGCGAAAACTCCAGGAGACGAGAACACAAAGCGTTGACCACCCCAGAGGTGATCGCCGTAGATTCCATTTGGAAGTGTCATTTCATGGTCGAAGGTGGTGAGATGGTCGGCTGGACAGCCGAGTTCTACAATGTCGAATCCTGGAGACGTCCCGAGTACGCGGTGCCGAATACCTGGAGGCTGCAACACGATGTCGCCTGGTTGCATGCGAATGATGTCGCCTTGGCCTTCGTACAGGACATCTACCCAACCTGAGCGAACCGCAAGGAACTGGAAGTCAACCTCATGATGGTGCACGTCGTCGGGTACTTCGCCTCCATCAGGTACTGCAATGTGAGAAGCGACGTAGCGACCGTCCCATCGGCCAGGGATGAGATCTCGGTAGATCATTGATGCTCGACCGGTGTGGCCCTCACTGTTGCCACCGAGGCGGCTGATGACAATTGGGGTTCGTCGAAGGCATTTCATTTCTCCATCGGGTGATCGAACAACCGCTTCGTACGGGTCATCGGCGGGCCGAATCGTCAACACGCTCCACCCGAGCTTTTGATATTCCAGCATCGCATCGGAAAGGTCGAGAACGTTGAGCGTTGAGAGGTCGGGCATGTCAGTAGTCGATGCCACGCTTTGCGCGGATGCCCTGAGCGTAGGGATGTTTGATTTCTGTCATTTCGGTGACCGTGTCGGCGATCTCGATGAGCTCTTGGGGGGCGTCGCGCCCGGTGATGACGATGTTGACATGTCCCGGACGTTGTTTGATGGCGTTAACGACCTCTGCGGTGTCGATCCAGCCCCACGAGCATAGGTAGGTCAGTTCGTCGAGGATAATGAGTTGGTGGTCACCTCCTGAGATGACTGCCGCTGCCTGGTCCCAGCCTTCGCGAGCGATGTTGCGATCGTGGTCGAGATTGCTGGAGTCCCAGGTGAAGCCGTCACCAAAGGAGTGCCACTCAACGCCCAACTTACGACCCATCTTTTCTTCGCCGACCCGCCAATCACCGCTCTTGATGAACTGGCAGACCGCGACGTTCCAGTCAACTGCTAGGCCACGCACCATCATTCCGAATGCGGATGAACTTTTCCCTTTGCCGTTGCCGGTGTTGAGCACCACGAGCGACGGGGCCGACTGAAGCCCATCGGGTCTCGGGTCTTCGGTGAGTGGCTCCTCAACGAGGCCACGGTTAGTTTGGGTGTGTATCGATTCAGTCATGCTCCGATGAGCATAGGTGCGAAGGCATCGACATGCCCCACGCATCGTGATTCGTTGTCGGTAGTGGCCGCCGTGTTATGTTTTCGGAGTCACTACGTGTGCGAAGTCCGGTGAAATTCCGGCGCTGTCCCGCAACGGTAGTTCTGGCAACTGGCCAGACGAGCCCGGTCGACCGCGGAGTGAGCGATAACCACCCTCGAGGCTCAGGGAGGCTCGCCGGCCAGTTCGCTGGCCTCGGTCCAACTTGCGCTCCGTTCTTAGGAGTCAATTATGAAACGAATTACCCGCCTGGCGGCGTTGCTGCCGTTCATCATGGTCGCAGCGGCCTGCGGCACATCGACTGATGATGCGAGCTCTGAAGCGGCAGAGACCACCGTCGCTGAGACGCCGAGTGAAACAACCGCGCCTGAGGCTGACAGCGAAGTCGCCGAGGCACCTGACGCTGAAGTTGCTGACGACCCAGGTGAAGAAGATGAGATGGTTTATCCGTCGGCGATCATCTCGCTATCTGCCACCGCCACAGAGATGCTGTACGCAGTTGGCGCTGGTGACCAAGTGCTTGCGGTCGATGACTTTTCAAACTTCCCTGTCGAGACTGCAGACAAGATGCCGGGAGTGAGCGGCTATGACCCGAACGTCGAAGCAATCATTGGGCTTGGACCAGACCTCATTCTCACCGATGGAACAAACCCGGACTTTCTAGAGGCCCTTGACCGCGCTGGAATCCCGCATTGGGAGGGGGCAGCAGCAGTGACCGTCGACGACACGTTTGCGCAGATTCTCGAAATCGGTGCGGCAACCGGTCATGCCGAGGAAGCGGGCACGCTAGTCGACGAGCTCACCGCCGATCTTGACGCCTTGCTCGAGCGCATTGCGACCCTGCCCAAGCTTGAAACGCCGCTGACCTTTTACCACGAACTCGATAGCACCTATTACTCTGTGACAAGCGAGACTTTCATTGGGTCGACATACACATCGTTGGGTCTCCGCAACATTGCTGACCTCGTTGAAGAGGAGTCATATGGATATCCGCAGTTGTCTGCTGAATTCATTCTGGATAAAGACCCAGACATCATTTTCTTGGCTTGCACGATTTACTGCGGTGAAACACCAGAGTCAGTTGCCGCTCGCCCGGGTTGGGATGCGCTGTCGGCTGTCAGCGCTGGTCACGTTGTCCCACTCAACGATGACATTGCCTCGCGGTGGGGCCCTCGAATCATCGAACACATGTCTGCCGTCGTTGACGCGGTTGAGGCAGTTGTAAACGCCAGCGGAGCTGAATAATTTTAAAAGAGCGTCGACTCTCCATCACCTCGAAGGTGTCGCTTTCGGCCCTCGTCCTGGTCCTCACTGCTTGCGCTGGAGCGATGACGGGCCCGGCGGGTCCCGAATGGTGGAGAGTCCCGCTCGCACTTCTTGAGCGCATACCCGGGTTTGGAGAATCGGGGTTAGGAGTCTCGAGTGGGGTCTCTCCCCTTGAGTGGTCAATCATTTGGGATATCCGAATGCCTCGAGTCGTGTTGGCTGGAATTGTCGGCGCAACTCTCTCGCTTGGCGGTGCGAGTTATCAAGGAGTTTTTCGAAATCCTTTGGTCGACCCGTACTTGTTGGGAGCAGCAGCCGGCGGGGGACTTGGCGCAACGATTATCTTCACGACTGTTGGAAGTGATCGTCTTGATTGGCCGGTCGACCCGGTGCCACTTGTGGCATTTGTGTTTGCTCTTGGGACTGTGACCCTCACCTATCTCGTTGGGGCGTCGTTCGGTGGAATGCGTACCTCAAGCACATTGGTGCTTGCTGGTGTCGCGATGGTTTCGTTAACGACTGCGATTCAGACGTTCATCTTGCAACGCAACTCAGACGTGGTGCGAGTGGTGTACAACTGGATTCTCGGTCGGCTCGCCACTGCGTCGTGGGGCGATGTCGTACTCGTGCTGCCATATGTTGCGCTGTCGACGACAGTGCTGTTGTTTCATCGTCGCCACCTCGATGTATTGAGGGTGGGCGATGAGGAGGCAGCTGCGCTTGGTATCCCGGTTGCGAGGGTTCGCTTAACCGTTGTTGTCGCCGCAACTCTCGGAACCGCCGCCGTTGTGGCGGTGAGTGGGCTCATCGGTTTTGTCGGGCTTGTGGTGCCTCATATGGTGCGGCTGATGGCCGGGTCGACGTATCGAGTTGTGATTCCGCTTGCCATAACTGTCGGGGGCGCATTTCTGATCTTGGCGGACATCCCAGGCCGAACACTTTCGTCGCCTGCCGAGGTGCCAATCGGTGTCGTCACCGCATTTATTGGTGCGCCATTCTTCATCATTCTTCTGCGTACGAGGCAGGTCAGTCGGTGAGTTCGGTTGAGTTTCGACACTTGGCGGTGAAATACGGCCGTCGGGTGGTGATCCATGACTTCTCGATGGCTGTTGCTTCGGGAAGTTGGGTCGGTCTCATCGGACCAAACGGCGCTGGCAAAAGCTCGCTTCTTCGTGCTGTTGCGGGTCTTGTGAAGCACTCCGGTGACATTGTCGTTGATGGGTCGTCGCTATCGTTGCGTAGCCGCTCTCGCCGAGCCTCGCTCGTGGCGTACGTGCCGCAAGAACCGATCTTGCCCGATGAAATGACTGGCCGCGAGTACGTGATGTTGGGTCGTACACCCCATATCGGATATTTCGGTCATCCAACAAAGAGCGATCGGGCAATGGTCGATGATGTGATCGGCCGACTCGGCCTCGACGACATTGCTCCTCGCCATTTGGGAGTGTTGAGCGGGGGAGAGCGGCAGCGGCTCGTCATCGCTCGTGCCCTTGCAACCGAAGCTCCGATCTTGTTGCTTGACGAACCAACGAGTGCGCTCGATATCGGGCACCAGCAGCAAGCATTCGAACTTGTTGAGCGCCTGCGTCGTGAGCATGGCCTCACGGTGCTCTCAGCAATGCATGACCTCACTCTCGCAGGGATGTACAGCGATCGCCTTGCGCTACTTCATGAGGGCACAGTTGTCGCTGACGGCTCGGTTGAAGACGTGCTGTCAGCGGAAACGCTTGCCGAGTTCTACGGCGTTCGCGTGACCGTCCACCGTGAAGACGACGGTACCGTGGTCGTTGTTCCCCGGCGAGAACAACTCTGACTACCCCGGTCGGGCAGACTTGTCGTATGGCGGTTGACGTTCGGCAGGTCGCGAGAGAGGTCGAGGGCTGTCGCATCTCGCAAGGCCGTTTTGTCGACTGGCTTGAAGAACAGCCGCCGCTCGCGAGCGAGCGTCCGAGCAAATTGCCAGAGTGGTCGATTGGTCACGTGTTGACCCACCTTTCGCACAATGCTGACAGTTACGTCAATCTGTTGCGCGGTCTCCCTCAATACGACAGCCTTGAGGATCGGAACTTTGCGATTGAGGCAGGTTCGAACCGGATCTGGACCGACCTTATTGACGATGTTCGGTCATCATGTGAGCGTCTAGATGCGGAACTTTCTTCACGACTTGCTGACCCTTCAACATGGGAGGGCTCGTCGACCCTACTCGGTGGAGCAGTTGTCCCGAGGTCAGTGTTGCCGTTGCTGAGGTGGCGGGAGGTTGAGGTGCACTGGGTTGATCTCGGTTGTGGCCACGACTTACAAGACCTCGATCGTCATTACCTGCGGAGCGATCTTCGGTTGCTCGAGATGTTGTGGAGAGCGCGTCGTCCGATTGGGATGACACCTTTGCACGCCGACATCCTTCAGATTCCGCCCCATGAACGACTTGGGTGGTTCTTGGGTCGTGTCGAAGTCGACGGGGTCCCTCCGAGCGGCCTGAACTGACTCGGGGCCGCTCTGACCTGCCGATCAAGACAATTTGGCACCTTGCGGAATGACGAGGTTTTTAACGAAGTGAAAGAACGACATCGTGATGGGCGAGACCGGTGTTGTCATCGAGATATCCCGGTCCTGTGGTGTGAAAACCGTGTGCGAGGTAGAAGTCGAGGGCGGTATCTCGAGCCCTCGCCCACACTTCATCAACGGAGAGACTACGACCCAACTCGATGCCTGAGCGCAGAAGGGCCTGCGCTGCGCCTTGCCCGCGATAATTCGGATGGCTTGCCATCCCTCGGAGTTGTAAACCGTTGATGGTCTGATGTTGACGATTGCGTTGAAACCAACTTGAGATTGCGATGATCTCCCCGCTTGCAGGGTCTGAGACCGACAAGTGAATTGCGGTCTCATCACCATCAAAATTGACGTCGGCTGTCCGTGTGCCGTCTCGTAGTACTTGTCGACGCAAGTCAAAGGTGTCATCTGCGGAAACGATCTGAACATTCCATTGGCTGCGCTTCGTCGATTCAGGTGAAACGACACCGTCGTGAATTCGAAGCAGCTGTGTGCCGGCACGTTCTGCTTCTTTCCGATGGTGGGTGACCCATATCGCAGTCGTCTGAGAGGTGGAGAGCACAGTGACGAGGTCGTGAAGCAAGCGGTCGTGGAGAGAGTCATCGAGACCGTTTAGAGGCTCGTCGAGCAGCAAGAGTTCAGGCGCCGGAGCAAGTGATCGGGCGAGAGCGATCCGTTTCGCCTCTCCTCCTGAAAGTTCACCGACGGCACGCTCGCCGAAACCTTCGAGCCCGACGAGTTGAAGTACTTCCGATACTCGAACATCGCAGTCAGATCGTCGTACGCCCTTTCGCCGAAGCCCGTAAGCGACGTTGTCTGCGACGTTGAGGTGCGGGAAGAGTTGGTTGTCTTGAAAGACAAGCCCGATATTGCGTTGTGCGGTCGGAACGTTGGTGATCTCCCGGGCGTCGAGTTGCAGGGTGCCACCATTGACGTTGATGAGGCCCGCAATTGCGGAAATGAGCGTAGATTTTCCGCTCCCTGAGGGTCCGACGATGACGGTGGTGGTTCCGTGAGGCACATTGAACGAGGCCTCGGTGATAACGGGATGACCTCCACGGGCGATACGCAATTCGTCAACGTAGAGCGAGCTCATCGTTTCCTTCGATTCGATGACATGTCGAGAGCGACCACGATTCCCATTGTGACCGATGCGAGGATGGTCGACAGCCCATAGGCGCGCGCCCTGAAATCTCCTCCGGTGCGCGAAAGAAGCCGTTCGATCACAAGTGGAAGAGTTTCACCACCGCTTCGCGACAGCACGCTTGTCGCTCCAAATTCGCCAAGAGAGATCGCTGCGGCGAAGCCCGCTCCGGACAGAAGCGGTACTGCAACGATGGGAATGACTGAGTGGGCGAGAGCTCTCACCGGGTGAGCTCCGAGTGTTGATGCGGCGTCAATTTGTTGACGGTTGAGCGTCGACAGCGCTCCGATGGCCGGCCGAATGACAAATGGGGCTGCGATGAGTGCGTGACCGAGGGGAACCATGATTGACGATGCCCGCCAGTCGACGGGAGGGACATCGAAGGTGATGAGAAGTCCGAGGCCGAGTGTGACTGCTGAAATTCCGAGCGGGAGCATTGCGCTGAGATCAATCGCTCGGCCGAGTTGTGGTGACGCTGCTGTTGCGGCGATGACAAGCCCTGCGAGGACCACTGCAAACCCCGTTGCGATCGAGGCTGTGGTGAGCGACGTAACGATTGCCTGAGCAGGGTCAAAGCCGAGCCGTAATCCGGGCCGAATCGATGTGTCGAGCAGGTTCGACCACCCTGAGGCGCTCAACTTGCCGTTGACCGTCAACGACCCGTAAATGAGGGCGAGTAATGGGGCGGCGACGAGAGCGCAGCTCGCGGTAACAACCAGGGCTGATCTTCGGGAAATGAGCTGTCTATGTCCGTGCCGATGGGGGGTTTGCTGTCGTCTCACATTGAGCCATACGACAAGAGCGAGGGCGAGTGTGACGACTTGAATCAGAGCGAGAACTACGCCCCGATCGACGCGCCCAACGATGACCGTTTCTCGCCATATTTCCACCTCGATCGTTGTCGCAGTGGCAGACCCGAGTATCCGGATAATGCCAAAACTGGTAAAACATAATGCGAAGACGACGGCCGAAAGACCGAGCAATGTGGGACGCAACAGCGGGAGCGTGATCGTCCGAAAAAGTTCAGTCGGGCGAGCGCCGAGCACTGTCGCTGCTCGCTCGAGTTCAGTTGGTAGCGGTGCGGCAGCAATTCCTCTCACAATGACCGCCAAGTTGAACAAAGTGTGGGCGAGTACGATTGGCAGTAGCCCGTCCGGGTCGCCGGGGAGTAGCGCCTGTACGCCTGCCGCCATTACGACGGTCGGCATGACGAATACGGCAGCGAACATGCTCAAGACAAGTTGACGGCCGCGGAAGTCAGATCTCGCAATAATGAGCCCTGGAATGATGCCGAGGGTGACGGTAGCAAGGGTTGAGAGGGTTGCTTGGAGAGTCGTGAAGCCGAGCACTTCCCAGGTGCGGGAATCAGCAAACGTCGACCTGATCGCATCGATGCTGATGGCGTGAACGATGAGCATCGCAACGGGCACGATGACGAACCCGAGGGCGATGACGGCAGGAGGAACGGTGGTCGCGCTGATGAACCAGCGGGGTGGTTGATTTAGCCGGTGATGTCGATCCATTGCTCGACCCACTCGGCTCTGCCGGTATCGATCTCTGTTGGGGTGAGTGCAGGTGGAGTCTCTGGAATGACTGCGTGGTGAACGAAAACTTGGTCAAGGTCGACATCAGCAACAGGGAACACGTAGAGGTTGAGTGGAATGTGCTGTTGGAATGTGCTGCTCACCAAGAAATCCACCAGTTGACGAGCCTCATCGGATGCCTCGGTTCCGCGAAGCACTCCAGCAAATTCGACCTGGCGGTAGCAGGTGTCTTCAATCACGCCAGTCGGGGCGACCGACGCGTTCGGGTTGTCGCCGTAGAGCACCTCGAACGGCGGGCTTGAGCCGTAGCTGACGACAAGTGGTCGGTCACCGCCGGCACGAGTGAACGCACCGTAGTAGGCCTCTTCCCAATCATTGGTGACGAGCACTTCGTTACCGACTAATTCCTCCCAGTAGGAGATCCACCCATCATCGAGACGAGCGATGGTACTGAGCAGGAACGCAAGCCCAGGTGATGAGGTGCCGGGGTGCTGTACCGCGAGCAGACCCTTGTAGGCCGGGTTGGCAAGTTCGTCGAGCGATGTGGGAGGTTCGAGGCCGTTATCGGTAAACCATGACCGGTCGTAGTTGACGCACACATCTCCAAAGTCGACTGGGGTCACGACGCCATCGCCGAGACCAACGAGTTGTCCGTCAAATGTGGACGCTGCATCAGCGACATATGGCTCAAAGACGTCTGTTGTTGTTGCCCGACTGAGCAAGGTGTTGTCGATACCCCACATGACATCGCCTTCGGGGTTACCGCTTGCGAGTACCGCTTTTGTCACCATTGTTCCCGTGTCACCGGCATTAAGAATGTTCACGGTGATTCCAGTGTCTTCGGTGAACTTGGCAAGAGCGTCGTTGAGATCGGTGTCGGCTGCTGGAAACGACGAATAGGTAACGAGCGTGAGTTGATCGACGTTATTCGAACAACCGGTGATTGTTCCGGCGAGGAGAATAACGAGCGTGAGAGCGATGAAGCGGTTGTTCATCGTGAGCCTTTGTCGGGGAGTTGATGGAAGATTGCGAGCACGCCCTCT
Source organism: Acidimicrobiaceae bacterium UBA7830 (assembly GCA_002501485.1). Taxonomy (GTDB): domain Bacteria; phylum Actinomycetota; class Acidimicrobiia; order Acidimicrobiales; family Ilumatobacteraceae; genus Casp-actino5. The sequence goes on along the minus strand of DLTS01000010.1, from coordinate 12,244 downwards.
CGTACGGTGATCGCGACGTCGCCTTCGACGATGTTGCTCACCCCGCGTCCGCTGAGAAGGGTCAATGATTCATCGTCGAGCGACCATTTTGTACCGGTCATTGTGATGCCGTTACATGGTGCAGAAAGGGCAATCACCGAAAGCGTGCTGTTGAGCGGGGGAGTGAGTGTGACACGACCGGGTCCGTGAAGGATGGTTGCTACATTGTCACCCCACTTCAGGGAAACATCGGGGATACTCGTCACGTCCTCATCGAGTAGCGCACCGATGACGGCAAGTGTGTGGTCGAGGCGGTCACCGCCGCCTGATATGACTATGAGACGGGCGGGCACCCGACGTGCCGCAAGTGAAATGGCGAGTTGTGTGTCGGTGTCGTCTTTCTCGGGGCAGTACTCATGGACAGTCGCATGCTGATGTGCCCATTTCAGGCCACGCCGTGAGATCGAGTCGAAATCGCCGACAACTTCTTTGGGGATGAGCCCGACGGCGCGGGCATGGTCGACCCCAGAATCTGCGGCAATGACATAGGCGTCGTCAGGAATATGTGCAACCGTCTGGGGTTGAATCCGTTCGGCCCCTAGCACGACAACCACGGTTTCGTCGATGTTGCTGAAATTGGTGTCCAAGTTGTCCCTCCGCCGGCATTACCCGGATCAGGTTGTACGGGTCGGTGACGTTTGGCCACCCTCTCAGCCCACCGCCATGAGCTCCCCTATGAATGCTGTCGAGGAGCGTAGCGAGTTATTGGTCAAGGAGCGAGTCGAGCGCACCTTCTGCACAGGGTGCGTCATCTCGGCCAACGTCGGTAATCCGTGAGAGGTAACTCACCGAGACGTAGCCGGCTTCAACCGCTCCGCCGTCGGTGTGGTCAGGCAAGGCGATTGCGTCGCCATAGGTGAACTCGACTTCGTAGGTGCCGCCCGTGCCGCCGATTGGTTGCAGTGAGGCAGTCGACATGCTTCGGATCGTGCGATAGTCGATCGTGGTTCGCTTCCAACCTTTGAGATCTGCGAGTTCAACATTCGGAACGTTGATGTTCGCAATAATTGGCTCTTCAGGGAGTCCGTCGTCGAAAAGTCCTTTGACGAAGTGTTGCGCAACGGTTGCGGGCGTTTCCCAGATTTGGTTGAGCACGATGTCATCCCACGCTTGGCCTTCCACACCCCAGCTCGAGACGGCCTGGCTGACAGCGACTCCACTGAGACCGCCGTTGCGGGCGGTGAGGCATGCACCGATGGTTCCCGAGTGATACACCGACCTTCCAACGTTTGCTCCCGGATTAATCCCAGAGACAACAAGATCAAAAGGTTCACCGAATGCACCGAGGCGACCCATGAAGGCGCAGAGCCCGGGAGGTCCGGCGACCGCCCATGATTCGGGAACTCCATCGATGTGGGCTTTCTTGACCTGGGGCTTATTTCGGTAGATCGCAGAAATTGCTGCACCCGCACCCGATTGGTCACCGTCGGGAGCGGCGACGACAACATTGCCGAGGGGGGTCATTGCTCGAGCGAGATAGTGAAGTCCGAGCGAATCGATACCGTCGTCGTTGGTTACGAGAATGCGCACCCCTTCTTCCTAGTGGATGAGGGTGTCGTAACGGCAACTACGAGGCGAATTTCTCTGTTTCCTCCATCGATCGTTTACCTGTGATGACGACAAGGACCGAACCAGTCATGACCAATGCCATACCGGGAGCTTGATTGATCGAGATGGTCTCCCCGAGAAATACCCATGCAAGCAATGTCGACTGTGCTGGTTGGCCCGCCTGAATCATGCTGATGGTAGCGATGGGAACGATTTTTTGGGCGAACACGAGCAGACTGTGGGCAATCACCCCGGTGAGCACTGCGAGGATGAGAATCGACCCCCAGGTCTTCGAGTTGTCGGGAATGAACGCATCGGATGCGATGAGAAGGGCGACCGGGGTCGCAGCAACCATCGCAACCGGCATCATCACCGCCATAAAATCGACGGTGGTTACCCCGTGGGCCCGCGCACGTTTGGTGAGGAGTAGATAGCTGAGAAATGCACAAAAGGCGGCGGCGACCAAGAGGTCACCTTCAACGGTTGCAACGCCATTTGCTGGGCCGAATGACAGCACGATCGCAATTCCCGCAAACGAGAACAAACCCCATCGCAGCGCTTTCCACTGTGGGCGTTCTCGGAAGAACAGGAATCCGAGAGGGGTGAGCACAATCGGGGCAAGGGCATTGATGAACTCGAGGTGGGCGACGCTTGTTTTCGTTGCGGCAGTGAACATCACGGCTATGTTCGCTCCGAAGAGCAGTGCCGCAGGGGTTACATATTTCCATGTCGTCCGCGATGGGAATGGCACACCTTTCGCGAACCGTCGATAGATGAGAAAGATCCACCAAAACACGGTCGCGACTGCAAGGCGCCACCATGCAATGACCGAACCGGGTGTGCCAGGCCATTTGATGACGACATATGAGAGTGCAAAGCATGTCGAGGCTCCGAGCACAGCCAGTGGGCCGAGCAGGGCGGTAGGACGATGCTTGGGAGATTGTTCCGTTGGGGTTGTTGGCAAGGGCTAGTTGCCTCCAATGGCAAGCCATGATGATGCAACGTCGGCGTCACCAGCAATGTCAATTTCTCCGACTGCTCCCTGACGACCCCATAGACCAGCAAAAATTGCTGCGGCAGGGCTGCGAAGTGCGGCGTCGCCCTTTGCATGCTCTCGGGTGATGACAAGTCCATCGGCTGATGGGACGATGAGCCACTCGCCATCGACATCGGTGCAGTGGATGTGCAGCGTTGTCGCCGGTGCGATCACGCCCTCGCCGGAGAGCACTCGAGGTAGAGCAACAGTGAGGTACTCGTCGATGCCGTCGGATGCCATCTCAGCATCAACATCTGGGATGATTGAACATGCGAGCTGGGCATCGAGCAGGTGGATTGTTGTTTCGTGGGTGAGGCGGCGGAGCCAGAAGCCAGCGAGTTGAGGTGGGTGAAACGGATGCCAGGTCGGTGCCGACGGGTCAACGCCTTGAAGCGCATCGAGCGCATCGGTCGCGCTTGTGGTGAACCAATCGTGCAGTTCATCTGGCGAATCGGGTCTGCTTACCGCACCTCGTTCAGGCATTGCGGCCGTTCGCATCGCAACGGCGGCCCATCGGTACACCCAACCAACGTGGGTCGCAAGGGTGGCGAGGTCCCACTCGCCACAGGTCGGCACTGCGGTGTCGAGTGGTTGAGTTTCGATGAGCGATGACACGGCAGCGCTCTCGGTAGTGAACCGGGCAACATACTCTGATGGGTCTTTGGGGCAGAATAGGTAGGAATCGACCGTCATGTACGACGACGGTAGCCTGCGGGTATGGGTCAGAACGATGACATCAAAAGTCCTTTTGCCGATGCAGCTGAATCAACCCCTGCTGACACGATTGTGGAGATCACTGAAAGTGCGCTTGAGATGATGAGAGAACTGCGCGCATCTGAGGCTGATGCAGATTCACTGGGCCTTCGTCTCGCCATTGCATCGGCGCCAGGGGAGGACTTCCGTTACGATCTGAGTTTCGAAGAATTCCTTACCGCAGCGTTTACCGATGAGGTTCGAACGATCGGAGACTTCAAGGTCATAATTCCCGGAGATTCGGTGGAGTTCTTGAAGGGGGCAGTGCTTGACCACAATGAAGCGCAGGGCCTCGTCATTCGTAACCCGAATCGTCCAGCCGCTCCGGTCGTCGATGGTTTGATGAATAGTGATGCGCTCTCTGCAGAGGTTGAAGCGGTGCTCTCAAGCGATGTGAACCCCGCTCTCTCAAGCCATGGCGGATTCGTCACCTACATCGGTCACGATGGTGAAGGCATGGCGTATCTCACCATGGGTGGTGGCTGTCATGGTTGCTCAATGAGCAAAGCCACCATGCTCGACGGTGTGCAGACAATGCTCGTTGAAGCGGTCCCCGCTATTACCGGTGTGCGCGATCTCACCGACCATTCGACCGGAGCGAACCCTTACTACAACTAGGTGTGGCCGTAGGTGATCAGTTCTGGTCGTTCAGATCGCCGACAGCGAGCCATCAAGGTCGTCCCATAAGTCGTCGACGTCTTCGAGGCCGATTGACATTCTGATAAATCCAGGGTGGATGCCCATCGCCCGTCGGGCATCCTCATCAAGGCCTGAATGGGTTGTCGTCCACGATTCACAGATGAGGGTCTCGGGGCCGCCGAAAGAGGTAGCGCAGCGCAGAAGGTTGAGGCGTTCAACAAGTCGCGCAAACCCGTCTCCGTCTTTCAGTTGAAACGACACCACCGACCCGAAGCGGGTCATTTGCGCAGCCGCCCGGTCATGCTGCGGATGTTCCGGAAGGCCGGGGTAGTGCACAGTCTCGATCGCTGAATGCGCCTCGAGGCGAGTGGCAATGTCGAGAGCGATATCGCTCTGTCGCTGTTGGCGCACATCGAGTGTGCGAATACCGCGGAGCGCAAGCATGGCATCAAACGGCGATGCCGAAGCGCCGTGCAAAATGCCGTAACGCCAGATGTCGTCGAGGAGTTCTTGTTCGCCGGACACCACACCGAGCGTTGCGTCGTTGTGGCCAGCGATTCCTTTCGTCGCAGAATGCAACACGAGATCAACCCCATGTCGAATCGGTTGCTGGCCGAACGGTGTCGCAAGGGTCGAGTCCACCATGGTGAAGGGCCCCTTGATGGCGCCAAGTTCATCGAGGTCAACGATGTCGAGCATGGGGTTCGACGGGGTTTCTGCGATGACGAGCATCGTGCGCCCAGGAATCACTGCGGCGGCCATCGCCCCAGGTTCGCTGCCGTTTACCCATGTCGTCTCGATCCCCATGCGGGCGACAGGGCCGTTCAGGAAGGTAGCGGTAGTTCCATAGATCTGGGTGGTGGCAACAATGTGGCTGCCGGTGGAACACAAGGCGAAGACGACACTCGCAAGAGCGCCCATGCCAGAGGCAAATGAAAGCGCAGCTTCGGCACCTTCGATGTCGGCAACAGCATCGGCGAACGCCGACATCGTCGGGTTGCCGTGACGCGAATAAAACTCGTCGGGTCCGACTGAGTGGGCCATCTCATAGGCGTGCTCAGCAGAATCTGATTCCCACACGGCAGTCGCCCAAATTGGCACCGATAGCCCGCCATCGTTTGCGCCGCGGCCACTCGAGATTGCTCGGGTGGCCTGATTGTGTGAAGAATTCTCGCTCACCGGTCGTACGGTACCGGCGGTTGAAGTCGCTCAAGCACATCGGCGTGAAGTGCCCCGTTACTGCTGATGGCGGTAGGGCCGTCGTGACTGGAATCGCCAAGATGATTCGTGAATGTTCCACCAGCTTCCTCGACGAGAAGTCGAACTGCGGCGAGGTCGTAGGGCTGAACACCGACGGCGTCAATCGCAATATCGATTGCGCCTTCGGCAACGAGACAGTGCTGCCAGAAATCGCCGACCCCTCGTGAGCGACGAGCGCTCATTGTGAGATCAATGAGCGCGTCTGCATGGCCGAGTTCACGCCAGCCCTCGTTCAACGTCACGTTCACTTGTGCGTCAGCGATGTTGTTGACACCCGAAACGGTGCATTTGAGACCATCGGCCCAGGCGCCGCCACCTTTGATCGCCCACCAGCGGCGACCGAGCGCAGGAGCGGAGACGACGGAAACACAGAGTCCGTCATCGGCATGGTAGAGGGCGATGAGGGTCGCCCATATGGGGATACCTCGAGTGAATCCAGAGGTGCCGTCGATTGGGTCAACGATCCACTGCCACGGTGACGACTCATTGCCCGTGACGCCATGTTCTTCGCCGAACAGACTGTGGTCGGGTCGAGCGGCGAGCAGGCGCTCTGAGAGTTGTCGTTCGGCCTCTCGGTCGGCTTCGCTTACCTCTGAATGGTCCGACTTGTACTCAACGCTGAACGAACGATTCTCAAAGGCCGGCAACGTGACAGCATCGCAGAGATCGGCAAGTTCAAGTGCGAGCGAAAGGTCATCGTTGAACACAGAAGCAGATGTCGACACGCCATCACCCAAATTCGGGAGAGCGCCGATCACGCAAAGCAGTGAGACCCTCCGCTGCGTCACCACCAAGGAAGTTCAGCATTTCGTACGCAAGTGAAGCCTCAAATGCCGGAAGCGCCTGGCGCAGCCAGTGGTTGAGGGCTCGTTTCGTGAACTTGATGGCATCGTTCGGGCCAGTTGCAAGCGTCTGGGCGATGCGCATCGCCTCGGGAAGAACATCGTCACCGTCGACCGCTTTTGATACGAGCCCGATGCGCTCGGCCTCAGCGCCATCAATGAAGTCAGCGGTCATGAGGTAGTACTTCGCCTTCGCCATGCCGCAGAGCAGTGGCCAGATTGCGACCGCATGGTCGCCGGCGGCAACTCCAAGACGAATATGGCCGTCAGTGAACTTCGCTGCCCGGTCGATGATGCTGATGTCGGCCATCAACGCAACTGCGAGCCCCGCTCCAACCGCAACTCCATTGATCGCTGACACAACCGGGGTATCGCATTCAATGAGAGTGCGAACGATGTCACCAGCCTCTTTCATGACGGTCATCGTCTGCGAGTAGTTGCCCACCTGTTTCGTGATCCAATCGAGGTCACCACCCGCGGAGAAGGAATTGCCCTCACCGGTAACAACCACCACTCGAACATTAGGGTCGCGATCGAGGTCGATGAACACTGTTGCGAGCTCGGCGTGCATGACCTCATCCGTTGCATTCAGTTTTCCCGGATTATTCAACGTGACAAGTAAGACGCCATTGTTATGGTCGGTGAACTCGAGACGGGTGTAGCGGCTTCTCCACTCAGCAGATGAACTCATGGTTCGATCCTACGCAAGAGAGGGTGCTCTCAGCCGAGGGCGGAGCGAATGCGGGTGACGACGTTGTCGGCGTCGAGGTCAAACTTGGTGAAGAGTTCGTCAGGGGAGCCGTGGGGAATGAACACGGTTGGCAGACCAAGGTTGATGCACTGCGGACGGGTGCCCGGCGATTCGGGGAGTATTTCGTTGACCACTCGGGTGAGCATCGTTCCGATACCGCCTTCGACGATGCCATCTTCAATCGTGACTACGAGTTGGTGTTGCGCTGCATCGTCAAGCATGTCGGGATCGAGAGGCACACAGGAGCGAACATCCCAGACCGAGCATTCGATGCCGTCAGCGGCGAGTTTACCAGCGACGATTTCCGCGGTTGCGACCATGCGGCCTACTGCGCAGATCACCACAGCAGCCGGCTCCGTCGGAGTCACAACTTTTCGAGCACGAAGACCAGTACCAACCCCGTCAGTCGCTCTTGGTGCACCGCCGCGTGGATAGCGGATCACGATCGGGCCGTCATCGGCGAGATCGACTGCATCTGACAGCATTTGTTCGAGTTCATCTGCGTTCGATGGCGCAAGCACGCGCATGCCGGGCACCTTTGAGAGCAGGGCAAGGTCGTAGACGCCGTGATGGCTCGCTCCATCGGGGCCGGTGATACCAGCTCGGTCCAGACAGAACACCACCGGCAAACGGTGAAGAGCAACGTCGTAGACAACCTGATCCCACGCCCGAGATAAAAACGTTGAGTAGACAGCAACGACCGGTCGTAAACCAGCCATCGCCATGCCGGCTGCGCCGGTGACCGCATGTTGCTCGGCGATGCCAACATCGAAGACTCGGCCTGGGAATCTTTCCTGCATCGGGATGAGACCTGTTGGGCCTGCCATCGCTGCCGTAATACCGACGATGCGGTCGTCGCGCTCGGCAAGGTTCAGCATCGTGCGAGAGAAAGCCTCGGTGTAACCGGTGGGGCAACTCGGAGGAGGCCCTGATAGTGGATCGAAAACAGGGGCGTCGTGTAGGTGCTTTTCGTTATCTGATTCAGCGGGGGCGTAGCCACGTCCTTTTTGGGTGAGCACGTGGACGACGATTGGTCCTTCTTCGCTGAGTTGTTCCGCTTGGCGGAGTGCACTTTCGAGAGCCTCGATGTCATGGCCATCGATTGGTCCGGTGTAGCGAACGCCGAGGGCTTCAAAGAATGATGGCGGCTGAAGAAATTCGCGCACGCCAGCTTTGAAGGCATCAAGAGCTCGCTCAGCCTGGGTGCCGATGCCAGGGAGTTCGTGGAGGAAGCGCTCAATCTTTCGCTGGCGGCGCACGTACACCGGGTTCATACGAATGTCGGTGAGCGCACTCGATAGTGACGAGGTGATGCGATCGGTAAAGCTTGGGTGGCTTGAGCGTTCATCTTCTTGTTGGGCGTTCGCCCACAGGTTTGACACAGTCGGCGCATAACTTCGTCCGTTGTCATTCAGCACGATGATGACGCGCCGTTTTGAATGTCCGAGGTTGTTCAGCGCTTCAAATGACATTCCGCCGGTCATGGCACCGTCACCAATAACGGCAACGATATGACGATGGTCGGTGGTGCCTGCGTCTCGACCAACAGCGAGACCATAGGCGTAACTCAAAATGGTTGAGGCGTGGCTGTTCTCAACGAAGTCGTGGCGGCTCTCTTCTCGCGACGGGTAACCCGAAAGGCCATCGGCTCGGCGGAGTTCATCGAATTGGGTCTGCCGGCCGGTGAGCAGTTTGTGCACATAGGCCTGGTGCCCGGTATCCCACAAGATGGCATCGGTTGGTGACTCAAAAACTCGGTGCAGAGCAATGGAGAGTTCCACGGCACCCAGGTTTGATCCGAGGTGGCCTCCGTTGCTGGCGACGGCGTCGACAATGACTTCGCGTAGTTCATACGCGAGTTCGGGTAGCTGTGCTGCAGGCAGACGCTTCAAGTCTTCTGGGCCATTGAGGGATTCCAACAACATGGTGAAATAGACGTTACCTTGGCTGCTGTGTCGATGTCGTCGGGTGCTCGCACTTAGTTTGGCGATGAAGTTGCGAGCGACACGCGACAACCCTGTCTCCTAGCATGTAGGGATGATCGAAAGTGATGTTCTCGACCGAGTGTTGAATGAGGCCCGCTGCCATGGTGCGGGATTTGCTGAGGTTTATGCCGAAGACCGCTGCAATACGGGAGTCGCGTTCGATGATGGGCGAGTTGACGGGGTGTCTTCAGGTCGTGACCGTGGAGCCGGAATCCGTGTGGTTAACGGGGTGACGACTGGGTACGCCCACACCTCAGATCTCAGTGAGAAGGGTCTGCTTGCTGCCGCTCGGGCAGCCGCTGATGCAGCCGGTTCAGCTGATGGTGGCTCTGTCGCCGTTGCTCTTGACGAAAAGAGGTCAGGCGCGGGCACGAGGGTCGAGGTCGACCCTCAGATGGTGCCGAAGGCACGTCGGGTCGAGATGCTGACCGAAGTCGATGAGATTGCACGCAGTTTTAATGGTGCAGTAACTCAGGTGAGTGCAGGTCTCAGTGACAGTTACCGCTCAGTGCTGATCGCGAATTCTGACGGCGTCTTCATCACTGATGAGGTCACTCGAGTCCTATTTCGAGTGAGCGTTGTCGCAGACGGCGACCTTGGCATGCAGACGGGCGCTGAGTCGCTCGGGTTCACTGGTGGTTGGGAGGTCTTTGACCGTTACTCGCTCGCCGATCTCGCAACCGAGGCCGCAGAACAAGCGGTTCGGAAACTTCATGCCCGACCTGCTCCTTCCGGGCAGTTGCCGGTGGTGATTGCGCAGGGAACTGGCGGTGTGCTGTTCCATGAGGCCTGTGGCCATGGGTTAGAGGCCGACCATATTGCGAAGGGTGCGAGTGTGTATGCGGGTCGAGTGGGCGAACTTGTTGCGTCTCCGTTGGTGACGCTCGTCGACGACGGCACCGTTGATGGCGAGTGGGGTACGAGGTCATTTGATGACGAGGGTCAGCTAACCCGTCGAAATGTCCTCATCGAAGATGGTGTGCTCGTCGATTACATGTGGGATCACATTCGGGCGCGAGATGAACAGAGGTCACCGTCGGGTAACGGCCGCCGACAAGATTACGCAAGCCTCCCGATGGTGCGCATGACAAACACGTTTGTGCTCGCCGGAGAAGATGACCCCGATGACATCATTTCGTCTACTGAGCACGGTGTCTATGTTGCCAAACTTGGTGGCGGCAGTGTGAACACTGCCTCTGGTGATTTTGTGTTCGGAATGCGTGATGCGTATCTCATTGAGAAGGGCCAGATTACTGAGCCTCTGCGTGAAGGAAATCTCATTGGTAACGGGCCTCAAGTTCTCAGCGATATTGACATGCTGGGCACAGACTTTGCAATGGGTGGTCCCGGCACTTGTGGTAAGGACGGTCAAGGAGTCCCCGTCGGTACAGGTCAGCCGACCCTTCGTGTGTCATCGATGACGATCGGCGGGACGGCTGCGTGAGCGAGTCTGATAGCAATTCAGAACTGTTTGCTCTTGCCGATTCGTTAATCGACACAGCAAACCCCAGCGAGCAGATCGAGGTTTATATCACAAGAGGTTCGAGCACTGAAGTACGCGTTCATAATGGCGACGTTGAGCACTTTGTGTCAGCGATGTCCTCAGGAATTGGTATAAGGGTGATCAACGATTGCCGTACAGGGTTCGCACACGCCGGAACTCTCGATGCTGAGATCGCATCACAGGTGCTGGCTGAGGCTCGAGAAAATGTGAGCTTCAGTTCGGTTGATGAGTGGGCGGCCCTTGCCGAACCTGATGGCGTCGACGTCACCGAACAGGAGCTTTGGAGCAACGAGCTTGAGAGCTTTCCAACCGCTGACAAGATCGAACTTGCGAAGAGGCTCGAACAGATGACACTCGATAGCGATGTGCGAATTCGTGTCGATGACACCAATTTTGTTGACGGCGGTGGCGAGGGTCTTGTGGTGACGACGACGGGTATTCGCCGATATGGCCGATCAAACTCGTGTTATCTCAGTGTGTCGACGCTGGCCGATGACACCGATGGTACGCGAACTGGTTTCGGCTTTGCTGTTGGGGCGCACCCGGGAGAATTCGATGTTGAACGCGCAGCTCGTGATGGGGTCGACCGGGCCACTCGCCTGTTGGGTGCAACGAAGCCGGCGTCGCGCTCGACGACGGTTGTGCTTGACCCGTTTGTCGCCTCTCAACTTTTGGGCATCATCGGTTCAACATTGAGTGGAGACGCAGTAGTCCGAGGGCGAAGCCTTTTCGCTGATCGAGTGGGGGAATCGATTGCAGCCCCCACATTTACCTTGGTTGATGATCCGACCGATCGGCGGGCCTACACCGCAACCGATCTTGATGGCGAGGGCCTTGCGGCCCGGCGCAATGTATTGATCGATGAGGGTGAGTTGCGCGGATTTGTGCATTCAAGCTATTCGGCCCGACGGGCGGGTGAAGGGACAACAGGAAACGCGTTGCGAGGCGGATACGCGGGGTCGCCCTCGGCTGGCTGCCTTGCGTTACATTTGGTTCCAGGTGAGCGGGTGCAGGCAGATCTCATCGCATCGATTGACGACGGAGTGCTGATCGAGGGAGTGAGCGGTTTGCATTCGGGCGTGAACACCGTGAGTGGCGATTTCTCTGTTGGAGCAACCGGAATGTCGATTCGGAACGGGACGATTGCCGAACCGGTCCGAGAGTTCACGATCGCAAGCACGATTCAACGTCTTCTCAATGACATCGTTGAGGTTGGTGCTGATCTCGAATGGTTGCCGATGCGCGCATCGGCGCCGTCGCTTGTCATTCGTGACGTGATGGTGTCAGGAAGTTCATAACCATTGGATATTTTCCATGCGCTCGCGCTCGGTCTCGTGCAGGGCTTCACCGAGTTCTTGCCGATCTCATCGAGCGGGCACCTTGAACTTGTCCCTCGAGCATTTGGGTGGAGTCGCCCTGATGGCTCAGCTGCTCAAGCGTTTGACGTTGCTTTGCATTTCGGAACGCTGCTCGCAGTGATTGTGCATTTTCGTCACGATTTGCGCCGCTACGTCGTCGACGGTCTTCATGCAGCGCGGAATCGGTCAACAGCATCGACCGAGGGGCGGCTGGCATGGTTGTTCACCGTGTCGGCGATACCGGCTTTGTTTGCTGGCCTGGTGCTGAACTCGTGGATCGATGAGCATCTGGGGACTCCAAAAGTCATCGGTTGGTCATTGATTGGATTTGGGTTCGTGCTATTGGTGGCCGACCGGGTGGCGCAGAAACGACCGCTGCAGTCGTTGACCTTGCGCGACGCGACCACGATCGGGTGTGCTCAGGTGCTCGCTCTGAACCCTGGAACCTCGCGTTCAGGTATCACGATCTCGGCAGGCAGGTTGCTTGGGCTTGAACGTGAGGCAGCGGTTCGCTTTTCGTTCGTGATGG
>DLTS01000070.1 GCA_002501485.1 Acidimicrobiaceae bacterium UBA7830 | reverse complement strand
CGAGGATTGAAAGACCAGCGAGCGCCGCCCCAAACGCAATGGCGGGGTGAAGTTCCATCGTTCTCGCTGTCACCTTCGGCGAAATCACGTAGTTCTCAAACTGCTGATAGACGATGATGATGCCGAAAACGACGAGTGCCCTAATTGGCGAATCCAAAAAGGTGATCACGACCGGAAGAACGGCCGCAAAATACGTGCCGATCACGGGAAGGAACTGGCTAACGAGACCAACCCACAGCGCAAGAGCAATCGGTGATCTCACTCCTGCGGAGGCAAACACGATGCCGTGAAACACCGCCGAGACTAAGCTCAGCAACAGGCGTGAATACAGATATCCACCGGTCTTGTCGATTGCGAGTTCCCAAATCGACAGCACACGCAGTTGGGCCGACGGACGCAACCTCGAGCAAATCGCACGTCGCATTCGTGGTCCGTCAGCAACGAAGTAGAACGTGAACAGCACAATGGAGAACGTTGCGAAAAGCCCATTAAGGGCCCGTCCGGTCAGTCGAAGTGCATCGCCGCGTTGAGCGGAAATGAAGTTCTGAACGGCACCGTTTGGATCATTAAATTGTTCAATGACTTGAGCCGCATCAATCGAAGTACCAAACCAATTATTAATGCGCGTCACCGTGTCTGAAATATAGACCTCAAGGTTCGACAACAAATCTGCGATCTGTGTGCCGATGAGGGTTCCCATCGCCCCAAGAAACGCACCGACGGCGGTAAGAACACCGAAAATGATGAGCAACGTTGCACGACCGCGTCGCCACCCTCGTCGCACCAGCCAGTTGGTTCCCGGCTCGATCGCAAGACTGAAAAACAGCGACAACACCAGCAACAAAACGAGATCGTCGACCCGACCCCATGTCAGAACCACGACATCGGTGACGACCGATCCGACCCAAAACAACACGACCGCGAACAGGATCCAGCGGGGTGGAAGCCACCGGTTTTCTGAGTCTGTGTCCCCCGTGAGATCAGAATCATCGTCTTGCACAATCAGGATCTTAGTGATGCATCGTGAGAGCATGTGCCGATGGCCGATTTTCAACAAGAACCCGCCGAGCAGGTTCGAACCTGGCTCGCGGACCAAATTCGTGACCGAGTCGTCGGGCCTAACGCGGAAGACCGCACAAACGAACTCTTCAATGCACCCGGTGAGCGCTGGTTTGATGACGATGCCCCCATTCGCACCGTGCACCTCGACGCCTCGATGTTCATCGGTGGAATCAGGGCGCTGTTACTGCAAAGCCTGCATCCGCTCGCAATGACCGGTGTCGCTCAACATTCTGACTACAAGGAAGACCCGTGGGGGCGGCTGCAGCGAACTGCCGACTTTCTTGCGACAACAACGTTCGGGCCCGCAGAAGCTGCAGAACAAGCAATCGCCACCGTTACCGCAATCCACGATCGGGTGACGGGTACGACAGCCGACGGTGTCGACTACCAAGCCAATGATCCTCACCTTCTTGCGTGGGTTCATGTTGCCGAAGTCGACTCATTTCTTCGTGCACACGATCGTTACGGAGAGTCACCGCTCGAAGGGGCTGATCGCGACCGCTTCGTTGCCGAATCTGGTTCAATTGCTACTCGTCTGGGAGCTGACCCGGTGCCAACCACTGAGCAGGGTGTCGCTGACCTTCTCAACGACTTTCGGTCAGAACTTCGCGCAACTCCAGAAGCAAAAGAAGCCGCTCGCTACCTCCTTATCGACCCTCCGCTCCCAGCCTCTTCAAAACCTGCCTATGGCCTAATCGCAGCGGCTGGCGCCTCTCTGCTCCCGTTGTGGGCTCGGAGAGAACTCAGAATCCCGTGGCTCCCGGTCTCAGAGCGCCTTGCGATTCGCCCGGCGGGTGATCTCATCACCAAAACCATTCGATGGGCATTACAGCCAGGGCAGCCGTCAGCCTGACGCCGCCCGCATTTCCGCAGCCAGCGACCCACGGGCAACCACCTCGATCTCACCGAGCCCGAGCCACTCAGCCATCATCTGCAACTCTTCGGTAGCGGCGCGAGCGATCTCCTGTCGACGCATCGGGATGTCGTAAGCAGCCTCAACCCATGAAGCCTGAACTAACAGAGTCTGTCGGGCACGGTCAGCTTTGAGATCGAAACGGCCGACTATGCGATCTCCGAGCAGAAACGGCAACACGTAGTAGCCATACCGACGCTTCGCCGCAGGGGTATAGATCTCGATTCGGTAGTGGAGGTCAAATAGTCGTTCGTCGCGATCGCGGAACCACACAACTGGATCAAATGGGCTCAACAGCGCTCGAGCGTCGACCGTCTGCGGAATGTACAGATTGGGGAGCGCATACGCGGACTGCGACCAGCCGTCGACAGATACTTCAACCACATCTCCGCTTCGCACTAGCGATGCAACGTGCGGGCGAATATCGGTAAGGCGCTGACGGTGATAGTCGGCAATGTCGTGAAGGGTGCCAACACCAAGATGTCGTACCGCCTGCACTACGAGCTCTCGCCGAGCGTCATCTTCATCTGCGGCCGGGGCCTCGAGGGCAGATGCGGGAAGCACCCGTTCGGGCAGGTCATACAGCCGAGCAAAGTCTGAGGTTCGCCGAGTAGCTGCAACCTCCCCTTTCCAAAACAGAAACTCCAATGCAGCTTTGGCTGAATCCCAATCCCACCACTCGCCCTTAGGGGTCTTCCGCGGAGACAGCTCGCCGGCCGTCATCGCGCCATCGCTACCGATAATGGAAAGAACCCGAGTGACGAGATCAGGGCGTTCGGAGCCGATTCGGTTGACACCCTTCCATGCGTGAGGCTGGCTCATCCGCCAGCGGAGCAACCGGTGCTGTGAAGCCGGCACATGACTTGCCTCGTGCACCCAGTATTCGAAAATCTCACCGCGGCCTGTCGCTGCGGGAATCAGCGACCGGTCGTGTGGTCCGAGTCGCGCAAAGATGGGAAGCTCTTGGCTTCGCACCAACACGTTGACCGAATCAATCTGAATGATTCCCATGTCGTCGAACGCTCGACGCAAATGTCGGCGGTCAACTCTCCCAACGGGACGATCGCGATGGAAGCCCTGTGCAGCAAGCGCCGCTCGGCGGGCTTGCGAAATCGATAACCGACGGGTAGCGGTCACCCGACCCGACTCGTTCAGTCAGCGTCGCTGATCGTCACCGACTCGATGACGACGTCATCTTTCGGACGATCGCCCGCTGCGGTGGGAACGTTCTGCATTCGCTCAACCAACTCGAGACCCTTCACCGTTTGACCAAACAGACTGTAAAGCGGAGGAAGTTGCACGCCGCTCGGGCCACTGATCAGGAAGAACTGGCTTCCATTTGTGTTCGGGCCAGCGTTTGCCATGGCAAGCGATCCGATCTGATACTGACCCGGCTTCGGTAACTCGTCGTCAAATCGGTAACCAGGGCCTCCACGACCGGTTCCAGTTGGGTCACCACCTTGGCAGACAAACCCGTTGATGACGCGATGGAAGATCACACCATCGAAATAGTGATGGAGCGCCAAGAACACAAAGTTATTGACGGTGACCGGTGCGTTCACTGCGTCGAGTGCGATAACAATCTCCCCGGCTGCCTCGCCCGCAATCGACACCGACATCGTCGCGGTGTATCGCTTAGCCGGGTCGATGCCCATCTCTGGTGCCTCAGGGAACTGCTGTTGCCGTGGTGCAGAGCCGTCAAAAGGTGGAAAAGGTGTCGCCATGTTTCAAGACCCTATCGGCGTCGTCACACCCGTCGGCCAGACTGTAGGGGTGAGCAAAATAAAGACGTCACATGTCTGTAGCGAATGCGGCACCCGCCACCCCAAATGGGGTGGCCAATGTGCGGGCTGCGGCGAGTGGAACACGCTCGTCGAAGAAGTGATCTCCACCGGTCTTGCCGCCGACACGTTGTCGCCATCAGCACCACGCCCATCATCGGTAGATGCCCGACCGCCAGTCGCGCTCGACGACACCACGACTGACGTTGGCACAGCGCAGGCCACCGGCATCGCAGAACTTGATCATGTGCTGAGCGGTGGATTCGTCGATGGCTCCGTCACGTTGCTTGGAGGTGAGCCCGGCATCGGTAAAAGCACGCTTCTCCTCCAAGCCGCCTATAAATGGAGTGGCTCGGTGCTGTACGTGTGTGCCGAAGAGAGCGTTCAACAGGTTCGACAGCGAGCCGAACGTCTCGGAGCAATTCGTTCAGATGTCTGGCTGCTCGCCGAACATGGTCTTGGTGAAATTGCCGATGCGATCGATAGCACTCAGCCATCGCTCATCATTGTCGACAGCATCCAAATGATTTCAGACCCGGTGGTGGCCTCAGCCCCTGGGTCAGTGGCACAGGTACGGGCCTGCGCTCAATTTCTCGTGAACCTTGCGAAGCGTCGCTCGATTCCCCTTGTGCTCGTAGGACACGTCACAAAAGAAGGTGACCTCGCCGGTCCGCGAGTACTCGAGCATCTCGTCGACACCGTGTTGAGTTTTGAGGGCGACCGTCATCATTCGCTTCGCCTCGTTCGCGCCGTCAAACATCGGTTTGGGTCAACGAACGAACTCAGCGTGTTCGAAATGACAAGCGATGGTCTGGTTGGTGTTGCTGACCCGAGCCAACTCTTGCTCGCCGATCGCAAACCGCAAGTTCCAGGCTCGGCTGTTGTGCCCACACTCGAAGGGCGACGACCGCTCATCGTCGAATTGCAGGCACTCACCTCGGTTGCGCCGCCCGGTGTGCCCGCACGCCGAACTGCACAAGGTGTTGACCAGTCACGTCTCGCAATGTTGCTCGCTGTGCTCGCTCGCCACTGTGATGTGCCAACTGCAGCCACTGATGTGTACGCCTCAGCCGTTGGTGGTGTTCGCATTGCCGAGCCCGGCCTTGATCTCGCACTAAGCCTGGCAATTGCGTCGTCGATTGTCGACCGTCCGCTGCCACCCGACCTTGCCGTCTTCGGAGAGGTTGGTCTCGGCGGAGAGGTTCGCCAAGTTGCTCAACCCGATCGTCGTTTTTCTGAAGCCCACCGACTTGGTTTCACACGAGTCATTGCCCCACTTCGGTCACCCGAGCCGATCGAGGGCATCGAGGTCATTCGGGTCAGCGGCGTGAATGAGGCGTTGGAAGCAGCCGGTTTGTTGTAGCGCCCACTGCACGCACAGTTGCGACAGTTCTCCCGGGCGATCGTTAGCCTTAACCCTGTGAACCTCCGGCTCGCGCTCGCCCAACTCAACCCCACGGTGGGAGCGATCAGCGCGAACCTCGAACAACTCAAATCGGCCTACCAAGATGCCGAAAATCAGCAATCCTCGATCGTCGCATTCGGAGAACTCAGCATCACTGGCTACCCGCCCGAGGATCTCCTCCTCAAACCCCGATTCATTGATGATCAACTCGCTGCCCTTCACGACTTTGCTGCGGTAACAGGCAATTGCGTAGCCATCGTCGGATATGTCGACCGCAACGAGGAGAACTTGTGCAATGCCGCAGCGATCTGTGCCAGCGGGCAGATCCAACACATCTACCGGAAGCGCAGCCTGCCGAATTACAGCGTGTTCGATGAAAAGCGTTATTTCACCCCAGGAACAGAACCCCTTGAACTTATCGGTGTCCACGGTATTCCTGTTGGAGTCTCGATCTGTGAAGACATCTGGATAGGCGACGGCCCACATGTTGACCTCGTCAATCTCGGAGCAGAAGTAATCGTCACGATTAACGGATCGCCGTATCACCTCGACAAAGACTCTGAGCGCGAAACCCTCATCACTCAGCGCGCCACCGAACTTCATGTTCCTATCGGGTACGTCAACCAGGTGGGTGGCCAAGACGAGCTCGTCTTCGACGGTGGATCATTCGTTGTCGACGATTCAGGTCAGCTCATTGCTCGAGCACCTCTCTTCACTGAATCGCTGATTGTTGTAGACATCGATATCGCTGACCGCGACACCCGTGTTACTCCCAACATCTCTCTGAACTCCTCGACACCGCCTCCGCAACTCACTTCCAACCCAGCGGAGATCGTCGATTCCATGTCGGGAGATGACGAACTCTATGAAGCTCTCGTCGTCGGCACCCGCGATTACTGCCGTAAGAACGGCTTCAGTGATGTCGTCATCGGACTTTCGGGTGGAATTGATTCAACCCTAGTCGCATGCATCGCAGTCGATGCTCTTGGTGCTGAGCATGTGCATGGAGTTGCCATGCCGTCGCGCTACTCATCTGATCACTCTCTCAGGGACGCCGAAGCCCTCGCAAAGAACTTGGGCATTGACATGAGAACGATCTCGATTGAGCCGGCGTTTGCTGCGTATATGGACATGCTCGATCCGTCATTCGATGGACGCCAGCCCGGGCTCACCTGGGAGAACATTCAATCGCGATGCCGAGGCCAAATCTTGATGGCGCTGTCGAACGAATTCGGCTGGATGGTGCTAACGACCGGCAATAAAAGCGAGGCCGCCGTCGGCTATTTCACGATCTATGGCGATTCGGTTGGCGGTTACGCCGTCATCAAAGACCTTCTTAAGTTGAAGGTGTACGACCTCTGCCGACTCGTCAATGAACGTGCCGGAGACAACGTCATTCCTCACAACATCATCGTGAAGCCGCCGTCAGCCGAGCTGCGTCCCGATCAACGAGATGACCAAAGTCTTCCGCCGTACGAGGTGCTCGATCCGATTCTTGCCCTGTATGTCGAGCATGACCGTACAGCGCAAGACATCATCGATGAGGGCCATGACCCCGAGATGGTCTCTCGCATCACACGACTTGTCGACATCGCCGAGTACAAACGTCGGCAGTCACCCCCTGGCGTTCGCGTCACCGAAAAGGCCTTCGGAAAAGATCGGCGGATTCCGATCACGAATAGCTATCGCTGATCAGCAAGCGTCTTCAACAGTTGGATTGCTACATCGACCTCATCGACCGGCACCAACAGATGATCATGGTGGTGTCCGGCAATCACATTGCACGCGATCCCATGCTCAGCGAGCACACCGCTCACCAACGCGGTCAACCCAACGCCTTCGAGCGATGAGTGCACAGTCAGTGTGATCCATCCCAATTTGACTGGTTCGGTGAGACCAAAACGGTGCGCTTCGTCATAGGCAATTACGACCGAGAGGCCCTCGGCCTCGCGAACTGTCGAATACACACCGACGTCGTCGGGCACCGATTCGATCTGCGACACCGTTGCGAAGACGAAGATTCCAGGAACAACCTGAGGGTTCATCGAGCGGACCATCTCGTTGCGATCAGAGATCACCTGAGGTTGGTCATCCACAGCAGGCGTCATCGGCCGGGTTGCGGTTGCCGCCCACCGGTGCCTTACTCAGAACTACGTTTGCAAACTGAGTCTCATGGTCGGCTGTCTTCACGTAATACTCCCAGCGAGGCCCATTTGGGTCGTCAACCCAGGTTTCAACCTTCTCTGCGAAACAACAAATCGTGTCGTCGATACCGCTTGTTTGGAGGCCTTCATTGCGAAGCCGCGACTCTTGTTGCATCACCTCTTCTGCTGAGTCGACCTCAACACCCAAGTGGTTGACGGTGCCCGACAGGTCAGTGTCGTTCTCTACGATGACGAACTTCAACGACGGATCTTCAAGGGCCCAGTTTGCGTAGCCCTCCTTGACTTTTGAGGGCTGCGCTCCGAATAACTTGCTGTAGAACGCGATCGATTCGTGAAGGTCTCGAACGTTCATCGCCAATTGGATACGCATCTCAAACAGTATGTCAGCCACACTGGAGCCATGAAGACACACCGCGTTGGCATCATCGGTCTTGGAACAGTAGGCGCAAGATTCGTTGAACAATTCAACCTTCACGAACGCTTTGAGTTGATGGCCTGCTGGGATGCCTCATCCGAGGCAAACGATCGGTTTCGTTCAACAGAGAACGTGGTCGAGACTCCAGAAGACGTGATTGCCAATTGTGATGTCGTTTATATCGCCGTTCCACCGGCTGCGCATGCGACCTACGTTGAGCAGGCTGTTGCGGCAAAGTGCGCGATTTTCTGTGAGAAGCCGCTTGGAGTGGATATCGAAGAGAGCGAGCACATTCTTCAACTCGTCGAATCGTCAGGCCTGCCAAGCGCCATTAACTACGTGTTCGGTTCTGCCCCCTCGGCCGTCGAGCTTGGCCGCCGTGTTTCGGCTGGCGAACTCGGTGACATCGTCTCTGTGGAGTTCATGATGCACCTCACCGAGTGGCCAAGAGCGTGGCAGGCAGCTGCGACCTGGCTTGCCGGGGCAGCTGAGGGCGGATGGATTCGCGAAGTTGGCTCACACTATGTGTTTCTTGCGCAACGACTGTTTGGGGAGGTGGCCCTCGAGCACTGCCTTGTTCGCCGACCAGAAACGCACCTTGCCGAGAACCTCGTTACCGC
>DLTS01000061.1 GCA_002501485.1 Acidimicrobiaceae bacterium UBA7830 | reverse complement strand
CGAGCACCGCATCGATGAGTCCGCTTCGAGACTTAAACCAGTAGAGAACTGTCTGTTTACGGACACCAACTGCGTCGGCAATGTCATCGAGTGAGACAGTCCCGACGCCACGCGTACCGAATAGATCGAGCGCCGTGTCGAGGATTCGTATTCGGGTTGACCCGTTGACCACATAAAAGTTGTATCAGATTTGTCTACCAAATGGTAGAGACGTGATAGAACTATAGATGTGATTGCACAGTCACTCTCCAAACGGCGTATCGCGATTACCGGTTCAACCGGCTTTGTCGGTACTGCTCTCGTTGAACGTCTTCTTCGCGGCGTACCGGATTGCGAACTCATCCTTCTCGTTCGCAACGGCCGACGCACCCCTGCTGCTCGCAGAACGGTGAGAGAAATTCTTGCCAACGATGCCTTCGACCGCCTGCGGGAAGAGCACGCCACCTCTGACGAGTCGTTCGATGACATGTGCGCGCGAAGAATTACCACGATCGCAGGTGATGTCAGCGCTGATGGACTTGGCCTTTCTGATGAGGACCGAATGATCTTTTCCACCGCCGACACCATTATTCACTCAGCGGCAACAGTCTCATTCGACTCTCCGTTAGACCAAGCAGTTGAGATCAACCTCCTTGGCCCCGTCCGCATTGCGCAGTTGTGCAACGACTTGGACATCACTCCCCACCTCGTTGCAGTGTCAACCTGTTACGTGGCGGGCAACCGTCGAGGAACAGCACCCGAAGAACTTGTGTCAGAGGGGCCATTCGCCATCGGACTTGAGTGGAAAGACGAAGTCGAGTCTGCCCGGCGGCTCAAAGGCGATACCGAGGCCTCATCACGCCAGCCCAAACGCCTCACCGAGTTTCGTAAACGAGCTCGCAGCGAACTTGGCGCAGCTGGCGCTCCCGCTCTTGCTGCAAAAACAGAACAGCTGCGCGAACGCTGGGTGCGAGATCAGTTGGTCGGTGCAGGGCGTTCACGTGCGGCCTCAGTCGGTTGGCCTGACGCGTATGCCTTCACAAAAGCCTTGGGTGAACAAGCGCTTACTGAGTCAAAAGGAAATGTTCCTGTCTCTATTGTGCGTCCGTCAATTATCGAGTCCGCATGGGCAGAACCTCGTCCCGGTTGGATTCGCGGCTTTCGTATGGCGGAACCGGTCATCATCAGCTACGCACGAGGGCTTCTCAAAGAATTCCCTGGCGTTCCAGAAGGCACCATCGACGTCATTCCGGTTGACATAGTGGTTGCTGCGATCATTGCAGTTGCTGCAGCAGGCCCAGATAACGCGCCGGCCATCACACAGGTCGCCTCCGGTGGAATCAATCCGCTGAAATATCGCACTCTTGTCAATCACGTGAGCAGTTGGTTCACCGAGAACCCGCTCTATGACAATGACGGGCAACCAATCGTCGTGCCTGAATGGCGATTCCCTGGCCGCGGCAAGGTACAGACCCAGTTATCTCGAGCGAAGACCGCAATCGAACGTGCCGAACACACAATGCAGATGTTGCCGCTTCGCGGGCGCCAGGCCGAGTTCGCTGCCACCTTGGAGACCCGGCGTCTCGAAGTCGAGCGAGCCCTTGAATACGTCGAGCTCTACGGCCTCTACACCGAATGCGAAGCGATCTATCAGGTCGACAACCTCATGAAACTATGGGATGAGATGCCCGATACCGACCGCGAGGCGTTCTGTTTCGACCCACGAGTGATCGATTGGACACACTACGTCCACGAAATTCACCTGCCGTCAATTATCGAACACGCCCGGGTGAAGAGCACTCCCGGCAAAGTCAAAACGGCAGACCGCACGACACGCCTTCGCGGCCAGGTACTTGACCCGAAACGTCAGGTGGCCGCATTCGATCTCGAGAACACCCTCATTGCGTCGAACGTTGTCGAAAGCTACTCATGGCTCGCCACCCGTCGTCTCGACGGACGCGAACGGCTCAAATATGTTGCACGCACTCTTGCCGAGGCGCCCGGCCTACTCCGAATGGATCGGCGCGACCGCACCGACTTTTTGCGCCACTTCTACCGTCGATACGCAGATGCGCCAGTTGAACAAATCGACACTGATGTTGAGGCGATGCTCACCGGACTCGTCGTCTCAAAGTGCTTCCCTGAGGGAATCCGGCGGGTGAGGGCTCACCGAGCTGCCGGCCACCGCACCATCCTCATCACTGGCGCACTTTCATTCAACGTTGCTGGTTTGCGCCCCCTCTTTGATGAGATCGTTGCAGCAGAGATGACGGTCCGGCCCGATGGCACTCTCTCAGGTGAGATGACGACCGTGCCGCCCACCGGCGAGGCTCGGGCGCAAATCCTGGCTGATTATTGCGATGCAGAGAATCTTCGTCTCGACGAATGTGTGGCATATGCAGATTCTTCTTCCGACCTGCCCCTCTTCGAAGCGGTCGGTTTTCCTGTCGCAGTGAATCCCGAAACCCGCCTAGCTTCGATTGCGAGAAAACGAGGATGGCTGGTTGAACATTGGTCAAAGGCAAAGGGAGGCCCCCGGAATCTTCTTCCGATTGGCCCGCTGTTATCAGAACGTGAACAACGGAGGCAGTTCCCATGAGAGCGCTGCAAGTTCAACACAATGTTCGGCGATTCGGTGCTGCTCGCCTGCTCTCTGCCACGAACCCAAAAGCCTCGGCTCGGATTGCACCAATTCATTTACGAAATGTTGATGACCCCCCTGAACCAGCCGGTGCTGGCTGGTCGAAGGTCACCACTCGACTCGCCGGAATCTGTGGTTCAGATCTCGCACTCATCGATGGCCATGCCTCCACCTACTTTGAAGACTTCGTCTCATTTCCTTTGATTCCCGGTCATGAGATCGTTGGGGAACTTGAGTCTGGTCAGCGTGTGGTCATCGAACCTGTTCTCGGACATGCCGCTCGTGGCGCCGAGCCGCCATGGGATTCTGCAGCACCCGCAGATGGAGACGACTACGCCCACCTGGTTCGAGGACACCTGAAGCCAGGAATCCAAACCGGCTTCTGCTGCTCAACCGGAGGGGGCTGGGCACCGTGGTTTTGGGCGCACGAGTCACAACTTCATCCGGTACCTGATGACATTTCAGATGAGACGGCGGTGCTGGTTGAACCCCTTGCTGGCTCTGTTCACGCTGCGCTCATTGCGACGCAACACACGAATCACCATCTCAC
Source organism: Acidimicrobiaceae bacterium UBA7830 (assembly GCA_002501485.1). Lineage (GTDB taxonomy): Bacteria > Actinomycetota > Acidimicrobiia > Acidimicrobiales > Ilumatobacteraceae > Casp-actino5. The sequence goes on along the minus strand of DLTS01000061.1, from coordinate 27,197 downwards.
CGACACCGACTCGCCAATTATCGCCGTTCTCGGTGCAGGCACAATGGGATTGGGTGCCATCGCCGCCGTTCGTGGCGCACTGCCGAATGCCCGGATTATTGCTGGGGCTCGTTACCCCCACCAAATGAGGTTCGCAAAAGGTCTTGGGGCTGACGTGGTTGCTCCAGGCGACGAACTTTCGCGGGCTGTGCGTCGTATGTCGGGTGCCCACCGCATTGGAGCGAGCCTCTCGTCGGGTGCACACGCAACGATCAATGCCGTTGGCGACAGCGCATCGATTGCGCTGTCAATCAACATCACTCGCCCCCGAGGTGCAGCTGTCGTACTCGGTATGCCCGGGGACACCAAACTCGATCTCACTCCTCTGTGGCATCGTGAGGTTGCGTTACTCGGCGCATACACCTATGGCACCGAACACATCGATGGAGCCGATGTGCGAACCTTTGATCTTGCCCTTGCCCTCGCCGCACGAATCGATGCTGAACGACTGCTCTCTGCCACCTATCGCCTCGACGAGCATGTCGAGGCCCTCGCCCATGCCGCCTCCGCTGGACGGCGCGGCGCCGTAAAAATCGCTTTCGATCTACGAGAGGACCACTAATGCCACGTCCCGGATTTGTCTTAGACGTTGATCGCTCAACGCCGCCAATGCTGTTCTGGCATGGGGAAAGGTTCAGTCTCGAGCGACTTCCGGCTGACCGCAGCCGAGTGATTTACCCCGCAGAGTCGTTCCCAGGTCTCGAAGACCCACAATCAGCGATTCGTGATGCTCTTGAGAATCCTCTCGATATGGAGCCACTTCGCGCCCTTCTTCACGCCGATATGAAGCTCACCATTTGCTTCGATGACGCAAGTCTCTCGCTACCGAAGATGCGTCGTCCCGACTCGCGTCAACGGATTATCGAAGCGGTACTCGACCTCGCCGCAGAGGCTGGAGTCGACGATGTCCACATCATTGCGGCGCTTGGCCTCCACCGTCGCATGCACGACTACGAACTACGTCACGTGCTCGGTGATCGAATCTTTGATGCCTTCGCTCCCAACGGAACGCTCTATCAGCATGATGCAGAAGACCCCGAAAATCTCGCAGTCCTCGGAGAAACCGATCACGGCGAAGTTCTTGAGATCAACCGTCGGGTCGCTGATTCAGATCTCGTCGTCTACGCAAACGTCAATCAGGTTGCGATGGATGGCGGCTGGAAATCGCTCGTCACCGGGGTGGCCTCGTATCGATGCTTGAGCTACCACCACAACCCCGAATCTCTACAGAACACCCGCAGCCTGATGGATCGACATCATTCCGCCCTTCATCACTCGATTTGGCGCCTTGGAAAGGTGCTGCGTGACAGCGGGCCGAAGGTGTTCCAAATCGAATCAACGATCAACACCGACGCATTTCCATCACCATTCGATTTTCTCTCAAAACGCGAATGGGAGTGGACGGCCCGCGACCGAATGACCTACCTCGCAACCGCGAAAACGTTAGACCGCATGCCTCGGCGCGCTGCGCGGAAAATCTTTCATGGAATTGAGGCGCCGTATTCGATGACCGGCGTCTACGCAGGTTTCACCGAAAGCGTCCATGAGCGGACTCTTGAAGATGTGTACCGCCAGCACATCGTCGAAGTTGAAGGTCAAACCGACATCTTGACTCTCGGCGTACCATTCATCAGTCCGTACAACCCTGAATCAATCATGAATCCGATTCTCGTGATGTGTATGGGACTTGGCTACATGTTCAACATGTACCGCAACAAACCGCTCGTCCGCGAAGGAGGCGTCATCATCATGACCCACCCGACGTATCGAGATTTCCATCCTGTTCATCACCCGAGCTACATCGACTTCTTTGATGAAGTTCTTGCCGACACCACCGACCCTGCTGTCATGTCAGATAAGTGGGAAAAGCGGTACGCCGAAGACGAGTGGTATCGCCACCTCTACCGAACCGGCAACGCCTACCACGGCGTTCACCCGTTCTATGCCTGGTACTGGGGCGCCCACGGACAGCAGTGGGCCGGCAAAGTCATCATTGTTGGAGGTGACCCCACGGCAGTTCGGCGTATGGGATTTACCCCTGCGTCGACGATGGACGACGCGTTTGAGTTGGCAAGCGATGTCGTTGGCCGCTCCCCTTCCATTACCCACCTTCACGTACCATCCGTTCTCGTTGCTGAAGTGACATAGTTCTGATGAATTCAAAACGTCACATCACCATTCGGGCGCAGCAGTTCGCCGGTCGGGCTGAGCAGACCATTCGGTCAGTTACGAAGCCCCTCGCGAAATACGGTTTCCCGTGGCGCGCTCCGACGGTGCCCCGAGGCATTGAGCTTCCCGAGAAGCCCGATACTCTTGGCAGCAACTTCGAAACCGATTGGGCACGCCGCCCTCTCGCATCGGTTGCTCGGTCAGCGTTTATCGCTGGGCCATTGAAACTGATGACGACTGTGATCGCCCGACCTGAGGCTCACGGTCTCGATCGCCTCGCCGACCTTTCGCGTCTTGACGAACCGCCACCGCTTATCTTTGCTCCCGACCACCACAGCCATCTCGACACCGTTGTCATGATTCGAGCAATCCCTCCTGCATGGCGACAGGATCTCGTCGTTGCCGCAGCAGCCGACTATTTCTTTGACAAACGCTGGAAGGCCACGTTTTCCGCGCTTGCTTTGAACGCAATTCCGATCGATCGCGAAGCGACAGGACGCCAATCTGCCGATCTCTTTAAGGAACTCATCGATGACGGACGGAGTTTGTTGATCTACCCGGAGGGCGGTCGTTCACCAGATGGCTGGGCCCAACCATTCAAAGGTGGAGCTGCTTACCTCTCAGCGAAAACTGGCGTTGCTGTCGTGCCGGTCCACATTGAGGGCACCGGCGCAATCTTTGGCAAAGGCATGACACGGCCACGACCAGGCCGTACCCGGGTGATTTTTGGGGCACCCCTCACTTCATATGAGGACGAAAACACTCGTCGCTATAACGCTCGAATTGAGTCGGCTGTCGGGCGCCTCACAGAGGAGTCGGTGAGCGATTATTGGACTGCTGCACGAAAAGCCTCAACCGGGTCCGCAGACCGACTTAGCGGTCCCGAAACAGCAAGTTGGAGACGCAAATGGATGCTTACCGACAGGCGGCGCCATGAAGTCTCAGGAAGAAATAGCCGACCTGAACGTGACTGGCCCAATCTCGGTCCACGCGCAAAATAGACAGTCGCTGTTGTCAGCAGTCGCCAACAGGAATCACGATCGTGCCACCAAGCAAGAAATTTGAGTAGGTGGAATTTGTTGCGTTTGCTCTAGCAAGATCCTCAAGCGAAACTGAATACTGATTCGCGAGGACGGTTGGGTTGTCGCCGCTCACAACGGTGTGCTCAATCACCGTACATCCTGACGCCTCTTCTCTTGAGGCGTCGGCGTCATTCAGCACGAGAGCGGCATTAGGCATAATTCCTCCTGCCGGAATAATTACCATCCCTCCGATAGGAAACGCCGAGTAGTCAGGATTCGAACGGTTCGCGTCGTTAAGTTGGGAGAGGTTGATGTTGTAGAGATCCGCCAGATACGAAGGATTGTCATTTTTGACAATCGTGTGCTGGTAGGGCTCCAGAATCTGTCCGGGCACCGTTGTTGTTGTCGTCGGAGCGATCGTGGTTGTCGTTGTTACAAGGTCCTTCACTACATACGAGGTGGGCTGGATCGGAGCAACAGTCGCGGCGCTTGAGGCGGCTCCACCTGCACACCCAGCGGAGAGAATGGCGACGACGAGAACGCCAGTGAGGCCAATGACGATGCGGGGAGACATTCCAACAGCGTACGCTTTTTGGCGTCTCCGATGTTGACACCGTTCAACTCGATGGCACGGGGCCATCAGAGGGGGTTACATCAGTGGACGATCACCAGGCTTGATTGGCGCAGGCAATCGTGACTGACTCATCAGATACGAGTCAGCACCTGCTGCCGCCGAGCGACCCTCAGCAATGGCCCACACGATGAGACTTTGCCCGCGCCCCATGTCGCCTGCGACAAACACGCCGGGCACAGATGTCATGAAGTTGTCGTCTCGAGCAATGTTCCCGCGTTCATCGAGGTCGACACCAAGCGTGTCAAGCCAGGATCCCTTTTCTGGGCCGACGAAGCCCATCGCAAGAAACACGTAATCTGCCGGCAGTTCACGATCAGTGCCCTCAATCTTTTTGAACGCACCATCAACAAACTCGACCTCGTGAATTGCAAGAGCTTTGACTGCGCCGGTTCCATCGTCGATGAATCGCTCGGTGTTCACGCTGTACATGCGCTCTCCACCCTCTTCGTGGGCTGAAGACACTCGGTAGATCATTGCGTATTGCGGCCAAGGGTTGCCGTCGCTGCGATCCTCTGGTGGGCGAGGCATGATTTCGAGTTGAGTGACAGAAGCCGCACCTTGTCGCAACGCGGTTCCCAAGCAGTCGGCTCCGGTGTCGCCGCCGCCGATGACGATGACATGCCCTCCATTGACATCAATAGGTGAGGTATCGATGTCACCAAGTTGCACACGGTTGGCATGTGGCAGATACTCCATCGCCTGGTAAACGTTGCGAAGTTGGCGACCAGGGACCGGCAGGTCTCGCCATGCAGTTGCGCCACATGCAAGCACCACCGCATCGTTTGATGCTCTGAGAACGTCAATGTCGATGTTGTCGCCAACGATTGCACCTGTTCGGAACTCTGTCCCTTCTGCCGACATCTGTTCGATGCGACGATCGATGTGGCGCTTCTCCATCTTGAACTCAGGAATGCCGTACCGTAAAAGCCCACCTATCCGGTCGGCGCGTTCGAGCACGGTGACGCTATGGCCAGCCCGAGTGAGCTGCTGAGCGGCAGCGAGCCCCGCTGGCCCAGAACCTATGACGGCGACGCGTCGTCCGGTCAAGGTGGCTGGTCGTTGTGGGGTGATCCAGCCTTCATCGAATGCTCGATCGACAATCTCGACCTCGACCTGCTTGATGGTGACTGGTGGCTGATTGATGCCAACCACGCAAGCCGATTCACAGGGAGCCGGGCACAATCGGCCAGTGAATTCCGGGAAATTGTTTGTGGCGTGGAGGCGTTCGATGGCCTGGCGCCAATGATCACGGTAGACAAGGTCGTTCCAATCAGGAATGAGATTGCCGAGCGGGCAGCCGTTGTTACAGAACGGGATGCCGCAATCCATGCATCGACCGGCTTGGGTACGGACCTCGTCTGCTGGAAATTCCTCGTAGACCTCTTTCCAGTCACGAAGTCGAACTGGAACCGGTCGGCGTTCCGGCAGTTGCCGTTCCCATTGAAGGAAACCTGTTGTTTCACCCACGAGCGGCCTCCATGACACGGTCAATTGCTTCGGATTCACTCACGCCTTCGCGTTCGGCCATCTCGAGTACCTCGAGCACTCGGCGATAGTCGGTCGGCATGATCTTCCTGAATTTGCTCACTTCAACACTCCACGATGCGAGCATCCGCTCGGCGGTTTGGCTTCCGGTGAAGTCCCGATGGCGCTCAATAATGGCCTTCAACTGCTCTCGGTCGGTGTCTGACAGGGTCTCGATGGCAACCATCTCTGGGTTGACGCAGCGGTCAACGTCTCCGTCGCGGTCATATAGATATGCACTGCCACCCGACATCCCTGCGCCGAAGTTTCGTCCTGTGGCACCGAGCACGACTACCGTTCCGCCAGTCATGTATTCGCAGCCGTGATCCCCAACGCCTTCCACGACCGCAGTAGCACCGGAGTTCCTCACACAGAAGCGTTCTCCGACGATCCCTCTAACGAAGATTTCCCCGCCGGTCGCTCCATAACCGATGACGTTTCCGGCGATGACTTGGTCTTCTGCAACAAACCGAGCAGATTCATCTGGACGAATAATGATACGTCCACCTGAAAGACCCTTGCCGACGTAGTCATTCGCATCACCGGATAGCCGGATGTCTACACCCTTCGGCACAAACGCACCGAGGCTCTGACCAGCACTACCCGTGAAGTTAATGGTGATCGTGCCGTCGGGTAGCCCGTCGTCATGCCACTTCTTGGTGATCTCGTGTCCGAGCAATGTTCCGACAGTCCGGTTCACATTTCGGATGGGCGAATTGATAACAACCGGTATTGCGTCGTCGATCGCGCCACGTGCCTGTTCGATGAGGCTCTGGTCGAGTGCCTCATCAAGGCCGTGATCTTGCTCAACCGTGCAGTGGAGCGTCTGCTCGTAACGGTTGTCTCCGGGAACCAGCATTGGAGAGATATCGAGACCCGATGCTTTCCAGTGGTCAACCGCTGGCCGAATGTCGAGCGCTTCTACCCGACCGATCATCTCATCAACCGTCCTAAAGCCAAGTCTCGCCATCAACTCGCGCACTTCCTCCGCAATAAACTCGAAGAAGTTAACGACGAATTCGGGCTTCCCAGCAAAACGCGCCCGAAGTTCCGGGTTCTGAGTGGCAATACCAACCGGACATGTGTCGAGGTGACAGACGCGCATCATCACGCATCCAGACACGACGAGAGGGGCGGTAGCGAATCCAAACTCTTCGGCGCCGAGCAGTGCGGCGATGACGACGTCTCGACCGGTTTTCAACTGACCATCGGTCTGCACGGTGATGCGATCGCGCAGACCATTCATCACCAGTGTCTGCTGGGTCTCTGCAAGACCTAGCTCCCATGGACCACCAGCATGCTTCAGGGATGTAAGTGGCGAGGCACCAGTTCCGCCGTCATGGCCGCTGATGAGCACCACATCAGCCTTCGCCTTTGAGACGCCGGCTGCCACCGTTCCAACACCCATCTCTGCCACCAGCTTCACATGGATTCGGGCGGCCGGGTTTGCGTTTTTGAGGTCGTGAATCAACTGTTTCAGATCTTCAATCGAGTAGATGTCGTGGTGTGGCGGCGGACTAATGAGCCCCACACCTGGTGTTGAGTGACGTGTTTTCGCAACCCACGGATACACCTTGTGCCCAGGCAACTGACCGCCCTCTCCGGGTTTTGCTCCTTGGGCCATCTTGATCTGAATATCGTCAGAGTTGGTGAGATATTCTGCGGTCACGCCAAAGCGTCCCGATGCGACTTGCTTGATCGATGAACGGCGTTCTGGGTCGTGCAGGCGATCGGAGTCTTCGCCACCTTCGCCGGTATTCGACTTTGCGCCGATCGAGTTCATCGCCACTGCAAGGGTTTCGTGGGCTTCGGCCGAGATCGAGCCGTATGACATTGCGCCGGTTGAGAAGCGCTTCATGATCGACGATGCCGACTCAACTTCTTCAAGTGGAATGGCGGTGCGGTCGTCTGCAAATTTGAAGAGCCCGCGGAGGGTTGCGAGGCGCTCCGACTGGTCGTCGACTCGAGAGCTGTATTCTTTGAAGATGTCCCAACGCTTCTCTCGGGTTGCGTGCTGCAACTTGAAGACTGTTTCAGGGTTGAAGAGGTGGTACTCCCCTTCACGCCGCCATTGATATTCGCCGCCTGCTTCAAGTTGACGGTGTGCTCGCTGCTCGGGACGTTCTGGGTGTGCCCAACGATGGCGCATTGCGACGGCGGTGGCGATTTCGTCGAGGCCGATTCCGCCGAGGCGACTCACAGTTCCGGTGAAATAAGTATTGATTGCGTCTTCGCCGATGCCGATTGCTTCAAAAATCTGGGCGCCGGTGTATGAGGCGACGGTTGACACACCCATCTTCGACATGACCTTGACGACTCCCTTGCCGCACGCCTTGATATATCGACGAATGGCTATGGCGGGGTCTTCGTCACCGAGCCCGTGCATGTTTGCCGAAATGAGGTCTTCGATGCTTTCGAACGCTAGATACGGATTGATTGCTCCCGCTCCGTAGCCGATCAAAAGCGCCATGTGATGAATTTCACGGGCGTCACCAGATTCGACGACGAGGCCAACTTGGGTGCGTTGCTGCGTTCGAACAAGATGGTGGTGCACAGCCGCGGTCACCAAAAGCGATGGAATTGGCGCAAACGTTTCGTCGGTATTTCGATCAGAGAGAACAATGATGCGTGCGCCGTCGTCTATCGCGGTACTGACTTCGTCGAAGATTTCCTTGAGCCGACGCTCAAGCCCTGCTCCTCCTGAGGTGACTGGGTACAGCGCCCGCACGGTGTGTGAAACGAATTCTTCTCGCCCGCCTTCACCTGCGGCGTGAATAATTTTGGCGAGTTCGTCGTTGTCGATGATCGGGAATGGCAAGACGAGTTGTCGGCAGTTTTCAGGGCCGGGCTCGAGAAGGTTCGCTTCCGGCCCGATCGTGGAGGTCACTGCGGTGACTACTTCTTCTCGGATCGCGTCGAGTGGCGGGTTGGTCACCTGAGCGAAAAGTTGCTGGAAGTAATCGAAAATGAGTCGAGGGCGCTCTGAGAGAACCGCCATGGGCGTGTCGGTACCCATTGAGCCGATCGGCTCAATTCCACTTTTCGCCATCGGAGAAAGAATGACTTTCAACTCTTCATCGGTGTAACCGAAGATCTGCTGGCGACGGCGAACACTGTCGTGACTAAAGAAGACATGTTCACGCTCTGGGAGATCGTCAAGGCTCACCATGCCGGCGGCTAACCATTCGGCATAAGGCTGCTCTGCTGCGAGACGCTTCTTGATCTCTTCGTCGTCAACGATACGACCTTCTCGGGTATCGATGAGGAACATGCGCCCAGGCTGTAAACGGCCCTTTGTCACGATCTTTTCGGGCTCGATGTCGATCACACCGACTTCAGACGCCATCACTACAAGGTCGTCATCGGTTACCCAGTAGCGACTTGGGCGAAGACCGTTGCGATCGAGCACGGCACCGATGACTTCGCCATCGGTGAAGGTGACACTCGCTGGACCATCCCATGGCTCCATGAGGGCAGCGTGGTAGCGATAGAAGTCACGACGGTCTTGATCCATTTCCGAATTGTTTTCCCATGCTTCGGGAATCATCATGAGGACGGCGTGCTCGATTGAGCGGCCGCCAAGATGAAGTAACTCGAGTGCTTCGTCGAATCGTGCGGTGTCTGAACCGCCCGGTGTGCAAATTGGAAGGGCCCGTTCAAGCCCGGGTAGGAGTTCGCTCGACGCGAGGGCCTCTCGGGCGCGCATCCAGTTCTGATTGCCTTGAACTGTGTTGATTTCTCCGTTGTGGGCGACGTAGCGATAAGGGTGAGCAAGCGGCCAAGACGGGAAGGTGTTCGTGGAGAAGCGAGAATGCACGAGCAACAACGCGCTTTCGATTAACGGATTCGTGAGGTCAGGAAAGAAAGCACTTAACTGTGGTGTCGTCAACATTCCTTTGTAGACGATCGTTCGCGAGGACAGTGAGGGAAAGTACACGTCGGATAGTTCGTGCTCAATTCGTTTGCGGGCGACAAATGTCAGGCGATCGAGTTCAATACCCGAGCGGCCGTCGGGTGCTGCGCAGAATAACTGCCAAAACGATGGCATCGCCTCGCGGGCCGTTGTACCCAAGGTCGACGGGTCGATGGGCAGTTCACGCCAAGCAACGACATCAAGTCCCTCTTCGGAGAGAATGCCTTCAATCGCGGCCTTCGCTGGTTCTGCGCCGTCACCCTGCGGAAGGAACCCGATGCCAGCGGCATACGCTCCAGCCGGCGGAAGATCTGCCGATACAACATTTCGAAAAAGGCGATCAGGGATTTGCAGCAAGATGCCTGCGCCATCCCCTGTGTCTGGCTCGGCCCCTGTGGCACCTCGGTGCTCAAGATTGGTGAGGGCGCGCAGGCCAGTCTGAACCAACTCGTTTGTCTGTTCCCCTCGGAGATTCGCGACAAACGACACGCCACATGAATCGTGTTCAAATCGAGGGTCGTACAACCCTCGCGCAGGCATCAAGCTCGGCATCGTATTACTCCACTACTCAGTTTTTGGGGGGATGTAGCTCTGGGACGACGCTGGCCCGGCAATTTTATTGTACTAGAATTCCGGTGAAATACCGAAAATCTGCGCAGTCAAATAGTCGTTTCAGTCGTGAAGAACCGGAACGCGCTTTTCGAGATTTGCCTGAATGACCTCAATTTGGTTCGGTGTGCCAACAAGCGCAGAAATCTCAGAGCGTTCCGCTGCAAATTGGGCGCCAGCACCCTGCGTGAAGGTCGACGAAAGAAGGCGCTTTGACGCACGAATTGCATGAGGATTCCGTCCGGCGATCTCGCGGGCAATCGAGAGCGCATCATCGAGGGGCGTCTCGGAAAGTTTGGTGATCAATCCAATTTCCGCGCCTTCTCGAGCATCGAGCACTCGAGCGGTATAAGTCAATTCACGAGCGACATCGGGCCTCACGAGTCGATCGAGAATGTGCGTGCCGGTCATGTCAGGGATGATTCCCCAGTGCACTTCACGCACGGAGAGCTGCGTGTCAGGATGTGCAACGCGAATGTCGGCTCCGAGAGCGATTTGGAGTCCTCCTCCGAGCGCGTGGCCCTGCAACGCTGCAATCACCGGCACTTCGAGTTCTTGCCAAACCCAACACACTTGCTGGCCAAGGTGCGTCAATCCTGATTCGGTGAGTCGCCCCGGGCTGTTTGGATCGCCACCCGTGTCGGGGTCGTCTCCCGCCATCGCTGCGAAACCTGAAAAATCGAGCCCTGCGCAGAATGACGCTCCGGCACCGTGGAGGACGACCACTCGGACATCTCCCATGGTCTTCAGCTTGGCTCCGGCAGCCTCAATGGCTGCAAATTGATGCCCATCGAGGGCGTTTCGTTTATCAGCTCGATCAAATGTCACGATCGCAACATGGTCGTGAACTGCAATCGATACTCGGCCTGATGCGTCGACGCTCTCCGCAACAAAGCCTTCAGGAAGGATGGTGGTGGAAGTATCACTCATACCTAAATGCTCTCAGATCATGTCGAGCCACAACGAATTCAGATGATCGCTTCGCTGCGCTGAAAAACTCTCACCTCTGCAAGACTTTTGCATATGACAAAACTCAACCTCAACGCCGACGAAGTTCTGACCACAACACGGAGCGTAAGAAAGCGTCTTGACTTCGACCGGGAGGTGTCCACCGACGTCATCATGGAATGCCTCGAAATCGCCCTTCAAGCCCCCACCGGCTCGAACCGGCAGGGTTGGCAGTGGATGTTCATCACCGATGAATCAGATCGAGCAACGCTGAAGGAGATCTACGCAGAGAACTTCGCCCTCTACCGCCAGATGCCTCGCCCCGAATACGACGCAGATGACCCTCGAGCTGCAGCCACGCCACGGGTTGTCGATTCCGCGCAATACCTTGCCGACAATTTTGAAAAGGCCCCTGTGCTTCTCATTCCTTGCATCGAAGGCAAAACAGATGCTGATAACTCGGCAGCGTTCTGGGGTTCTCTGCTTCCTGCGGTGTGGAGCTTTATGCTCGCTCTTCGCGAACGCGGGTTGGGCTCGGCATGGACGACACTGCACATGATCAATGGCGGCGAGCAAAAAGCTGCTGAACTTCTCGGAATCCCGTTCGATCGGTTCTCCCAAGCAGGGCTGTTCCCCATCGCACACACGATCGGAACCGACTTCAAGGTCGCATCGCGACTCCCGGCTTCCGAAGTCACACACTGGGGCAAGTGGGGCGAGCGACTGAGTTAATTCCAGTCTTCGCTCTCGGGCATCGGCTCCGTATAGTGGGCGAATGTCCGTGAGCGCCTCTACACCGATCAAACTTGTTAACGCTGTCTACGAATCGCTCTTTGAACGGGTGAATCTTGGGCGCACCCGCCTCGGTCGTCCGCTGACGCTCTCTGAGAAGATCCTGATCAATCACCTTGCGGACCCAGAGGGTCAGGAAATGGAGCGAGGAGTCTCATACGCAGACTTCAACCCTGATCGTGTTGCGATGCAGGATGCCACCGCTCAAATGGCCCTCCTTCAATTTATGACGGCAGGCCTTCCTGAAGCGGCTGTGCCTTCAACAGTTCACTGCGACCACCTCATCCAGGCGAAGGTTGGCGCAAGCATCGACATTGGTGTCGCTATCGACACCAACCGGGAGGTGTACGACTTTCTGCGAAGCGTCTCAGCCAAATACGGAATTGGTTTCTGGGGTCCCGGTTCGGGAATCATTCACCAAGTGGTGCTCGAAAACTACGCATTCCCTGGCGGAATGATGATCGGAACCGACTCCCACACCCCAAATGCTGGCGGACTCGGAATGGTTGCCATCGGCGTAGGTGGTGCAGATGCCGTTGATGTCATGACGGGCTTCCCGTGGAATGTTCGGTGGCCAAAGGTAATTGGTATCCGCCTCATCGGTTCTCTCAGTGGCTGGTCGTCACCGAAAGACGTTATTCTCGAAGTTGCACGCCAACTCACGGTCGAGGGTGGTACCGGAGCAATCGTGGAGTACCACGGTCCAGGTGCAGACTCCATTTCCGCAACTGGCAAAGCAACGATCTGCAATATGGGGGCGGAAATTGGCGCAACGACGTCGGTGTTCGCATACGACTCCAACATGGCTGAGTACTTGCGTTCAACCGGGCGTGCAGACATCGCAGATGCCGCAGATGCGGTTGCGAACGATCTCCGGCCTGATGATGGCGCAAGCTACGACCAGCTCATCGAAATCAACTTGAGTGACCTGCGACCGATGATTAATGGGCCTCACTCCCCCGACCGTGCTCACCGCACTGGCGCTGAGGTCAGTGCAGCAGCGACTGAGAATGGGTGGCCGCTCGAAGTTTCAGCCGCTCTGATCGGCTCGTGCACAAACTCGTCGTATGAGGATCTCACTCGTGCTGCGTCAATCGCACGTCAGGCTGCTGCTCATGGTTTGACCTGCAAGGTCGATCTACTTATCACCCCTGGCTCAGAGCAAACTCGTGCGACGATCGAACGCGACGGCATTCTCGCCGACCTCGAAACGATTGGGGCCACCGTTCTGGCCAATGCATGTGGCCCATGCATTGGCCAGTGGAGCCGGCCTGAGGAAGTGACGTCGGTTCCCAACACCATCGTCAACTCGTTTAATCGCAACTTCCCCAAGCGAAATGACGGTTCTCCAAATACGCTTTCGTTTGTCACCTCTCCTGACACGGTGATGGCGATTGCGCTGTCAGGACGACTCGATTTCGACCCTGTTACCGAGACGATCACTGCCCCTGATGGCACCGAGGTCTCACTCGATGCTCCGGTCGGTGAGGTGCTTCCAGCTGATGGGTACGACCCGGGCGAAGACACCTTCACTGCTCCTCCCGCTGACCCAAGTGGTGTCAGCGTGGAGGTTGCCGCAACTAGCGACCGCCTTCAGTTGCTCGAGCCGTTCAGCCCTTGGGATGGCAATGACTACGAGGGTCTACCAGTGCTCATGAAAGCACAGGGTAAATGCACCACCGACCATATCTCTGCAGCTGGACCTTGGTTGAAATACCGCGGCCACCTCGAAAATATCTCAGGCAATCTCTTCGCTGGTGCAGTCAACGCCTACGACGATGCAGTTGGCGTTGGGCTTGACACCACCGACGGCGATCGACGCACCTACCCCGAAATCGCACGCCGCTATCACGAGGCGGCCATTCAATGGGTCGCAATAGGGGACCGAAACTATGGAGAGGGATCGTCACGCGAGCATGCGGCAATGGAGCCGAGGTTCCGGAACGGAGTTGCCGTCATCGCCCGATCGTTCGCTCGCATCCATGAGACCAATCTGAAGAAGCAGGGAATGCTGCCTCTAACGTTCGCTGATCCAGATTCCTACGACGTCATTGGTGAGGAGGATCGTCTTGCGATCATCAACCTTCCACCAGTACCCGGCGAAAAGGTTCGATGTGTTGGCACTCGTCTCGATGGGTCGACATATGAATTTGAGACCACCCATACGTTCAGTCCCGAACAAGTCGAGTGGTTCATTGCCGGTTCGGCCCTCAATATCGTTCGTGCCAAGGTCGCAGCCGAGTCCTAACCGCTGCTTTTCCGTCTTCGTCACAGCATTGCCGCCGGCTCAATTGTGCGTGAGGAGTTATCCATGGCGCTCACAGGGGATTAGAGGCCTTGAAAAGAGTTCTGCTCTATATCGTTTGCCCGACCTTAATCAAGGATGCATGTCCGCAAACGAAACCTGAAAACGGGAAACGCCCCGATGGGGGGCCGGGGCGTCTCAACCTGGAATCCCTGACGGGTTCCTCGAGCGGTTACTTGGGGGGTAAGTGCCGCACGATATTTGCTTGTGAAAGTATGCACGTGTGTAAGTGCATCTTGCAAGCAAATATCAGAGATATCTCGTATCATTTTTAGAGATGGATCTTCGTCAGCTCAACACATTAATTGCGATCGCCGATCACGGGAGTTTCTCTGCCGCCGCTCGTTCCCTTTATACGGTGCAATCCAACGTTTCCGCTCACATCAGCAGGCTTGAGAAAGAACTCGGTGTCACCCTCATCGATCGTCAAACCGGCCGAATGACAGAGGATGGGAATCGAGTGCTCGAACGAGCTCGGCGCATCATGCACGAGATGGATGACATCCGCTCAGACATGGAGTCAAACGATCACGATGTAAGCGGTGACGTTCGGCTTGGAGTCATCGGCACCATTGCGCGTTGGGCGATTCCCCCAATGCTCCGCCAGATGGCACAGACACACCCCCGCGTGCATACCGTCGTTACCGAGGGAAGTTCGTCTGCACTCGTGCCCAACGTCGTTTCCAGTCTTCTCAATGCGGCGATCTTGCACCTTCCCATCGATGACCCAGAACTCATCGTCGAACCACTCTTCGATGAAGAACTTCTCTTGCTTGCTCCGCCTGAGCATCCTCTTGCTCAACGTGAAGAAGTCGACATCACTGATCTCGACGGGGTGCCTCTTCTCCTTCCGCCCGCTGGCGCCGGACTTCGCAGAATTTTGGAACGGTCGTCACTTGAGCGTGGGGTCTCGCTGAACTCGCTCGCAGAGGTGGACAGTATGAGGCTTCTAGCTGCGCTTGCAGTTGATGGCCATGGTGCGACCATTGTGCCTGCAACCGCTCTGAGTGAAACCGAATTAGCAGGTGCATCGATGGTTCATGTGAGCGGCCTCCCCCGCCGTCGCGTTGCGTGGGTTAGGCGACAGCGACCAAACCCATCCGCTGCGACCCGGGCAGTTCACGACGTAATCGCTGATGT
Organism: Acidimicrobiaceae bacterium UBA7830; assembly: GCA_002501485.1. Classification (GTDB taxonomy): domain Bacteria; phylum Actinomycetota; class Acidimicrobiia; order Acidimicrobiales; family Ilumatobacteraceae; genus Casp-actino5. The sequence goes on along the minus strand of DLTS01000061.1, from coordinate 12,102 downwards.
CATTGGTCAAAGGATTTCAGAAGATCAGGGCTTACATCACAGCGAAGAGTGAATCCCCTCTCACCAGCCTCATCTACCCAGTCGGCGAGCTCGCCAACGTCTATTCTCAATGCCATGACTATTGACGACGTAGGAATCGCGACCGGGATTCCTGCACCCGTTTCGGCACGAGTAACGAGACTTGAGGGCCGAAAGGTCATGTGGATCGAATTCGACGCCAGCGAGATCGCACACCCGCTGTCGTCTCAGATGACAGCCATCATCTCCGAAGGGCTTCGTACCGCCCTCGATGAACTCATCCCGATTGTGCTCATCGTCAACAGCTCGGGAGCCGACATTGCAGAGGGTGTTGCCCCGCTCCATGGCTGGGGAGCAGCGGCACGGCTGCTCACTAAGTGCTCAGGTCGAGTGCCGACATTTGCAATCGTTGATGGACCAGCAGTTTCAGGACCTGCTCTGCTTCTTGGGCTTGTCGACGTTGTCATCATGACCTCGACGTCATACGCCTTCGTCAACGGCCCTCTCATGATCCGTCAATTCACCGGTGTCGACATCACGAAAGACGAACTTGGAAGCGCATCGACGATGGAACGATCAGCTGGCCTCGCCACTGCGGTTGTTGAGACTCGCAAAGAGGGGCGCGATGTCATTGTTGAGATCCTGAATTACCTTCCAGATCGTGTCGATGCAGAGACTCCTCGCCTTACAACGTCAGATCCGATCGATCGGTTGACCCCTGAAGCCGGGGACCACATCCCCGAGACCGCCACGGGCAGTTATGACGTCCGCTCCGTTGTCGAGTCGATTGTTGACGATGGCGTAATAACCGAGATTCGATCACAGTGGGCACTCAATATCGTCACGGCATTCGCCTCGATTGGCGGACGCCCGGTCGGCATCATTGCCAATCAGCCAATGGCACTGGCAGGAACCCTCGACATCCCGGCCTCGCAAAAAGCGGCTCGTTTCGTGAACTTCTGCGACGCCTTCAACCTTCCGATCATCACGTTCGTCGACACACCTGGTTTTTACCCGGGCAAAGATCTCGAATGGCGAGGCATGATCCGCCACGGCGCCCAACTCGTGTACGCCTACGGGCAAGCAACAGTGCCTCGCATCTGTGTCATCCTTCGAAAGAGTTACGGCGGCGCGTACATCGTTATGGACTCAAAAAAGATGGGAAATGATGTTTGCCTCGCGTGGCCATGGGCAGAACTCGCCGTCATGGGCGCCGGACAGGCATCTGCAATTCTTCGCAGAGGTGCATCCGATAACGACCGCATTGCCTTCGAAAGCGATTACACCGAACGATTACTCAATCCATACATCGCAGCCGAACGCGGATATGTCGACGACGTCATCGACCCAGCCGACACTCGGGCAACGATCGCTGCATCACTTTCGATGCTGTCAAACAAGCGAGACCAGCGACCACACCGTCGACACGGCAACTCTCCGCTGTAGAAGAATGCCAAACTTCATCCAGCGTTAGTTTCACATAGGCCAAAAACGGTACATTTGAAGCGACCAAAGCCCTACAAATTTGGAGGAAGCCACAGTGGCTGAGACGATCACGATTACCGACGACAGGACTGGACAGACCGTCACCGTTCCGATTGAGGGTGGGGTGTTTCCTGCGTCAGCAATCCGCTCGTTAGACCCGTCACTCTTTGTCTACGACCCCGCATACATGCAGACAGCATCGTGCAAGTCAGCAATCACATATCTCGACGGCGAAAATGGCATCCTGCGCTACGGCGGTTACCCCATCGAGCAACTGGCAGAGCAGTCAACCTTCCTAGAAGTTGCCTACCTCCTTCTTCACGGCGAACTTCCAACCTCCGAGCAGCTAGCTGTGTGGAGTCATGACATCACGCACCACACGTTTATTCACGAAAACATGCGTAAGCGCTTTGTCGACGGCTTCCACTACGACGCTCACCCGATGGGAATGTTCGTTTCTGCGCTCGCTGCGTTGGGAACGTTCTATGACGGCGCCAAAGACATCGACGATCCTGCGAGCCGCCACAAGCAGGTGCTTCGCCTCATCGCTAAAACCCCAACCATGGCTGCGATGTGCTATCGATTCAGCGTCGGTCTCCCGTTCAACTACCCAAATAACGACATTTCTTTCCCGGCGAACTTCTTGTCAATGATGTGGAAGATCGGCGACGACTATCAACTTGACCCGGTACTCGAAAAAGCAATGGACGTCCTGTTCATTCTCCATGCCGATCACGAACAAAACTGCGGAACCACCGCCATGCGAGTTGTCGGCTCTTCAAATGCTGACCCATACTCCTCTGCTGCTGCGGCAGCAAGCGCTCTGTACGGCCCGCTGCACGGTGGAGCGAACGAAGCCGTCGTACGCATGCTGAGTGAAATTGGCTCAGTCGAAAACGTTCCCGCCTTCATTCAGTCAGTGAAAGATGGCGAGGGTCGCCTGATGGGCTTTGGTCACCGGGTGTACAAGAACTACGATCCGCGCGCAAAGATCATTAAGCAGACGGCCTACGACGTGTTCGATGTGACCGGGAAGAATCCCCTTCTTGACATTGCGCTCAAACTCGAAGAAGTTGCCCTGCAAGACCCATACTTCGTCGACCGCAAGTTGTACCCGAACGTTGACTTCTACTCCGGGCTCATCTACCAAGCGATGGGATTCCCGGTTGACATGTTCACCGTGCTCTTTGCGATCCCTCGTACAGCTGGTTGGCTCGCTCACTGGCAGGAACTACTCGCCGATAAAGACCAAAAGATCTCACGACCACGCCAGTGGTACATAGGCCCGGAAAGCCGCGACTACGTGCCCTTGGCATCACGGAGCTGACCACATGGAATTCACCTGGACCGAAGAGCAGCAGACACTTCGCAAGGAGGCCCGCGAATTCGCTCGGGCCGCAGTTGAAAAGCACGGCTGGCATGCCGACTCTTGGATCAACGGATACTCAAAAGAATTTGCTCGAGAGATGGGCGAAAAAGGCTGGATCGGCCTCACATGGCCTGCCGAGTACGGCGGTGGTGGACGCCCAGCAATCGATCGTCTCATCATCGGTGAAGAACTCATCGCAGCCGGAGCCCCTCTTGCCGCCATGTGGTTTGCGGACCGACAAATGGGCCCGGCACTCATCACCTTTGGTCGAGAAGACCAGCAAGCAGAGTTTTTGCCGAACATGCTCACTGGTGAGACCACCTGGTGCATCGGCATGTCGGAACCAAACTCTGGCAGCGACTTGGCATCACTTGTCACCTCCGCTCGGCGAGAAGGCGATGAGTTCGTCATCAACGGCCAAAAAATCTGGACGTCGTTCGGTGCTCTTGCTGACTACTGCTATCTGATATGCCGAACCTCATCAGAGGGCCCACCTCACGCAGGAATTAGTGAAATCATCGTGCCGATGGACTCCGATGGCATCGAGGTTCGGACCATCAAAGACATGACGACCAACCGGCACTTCACCGAGGTGTTCTTCACCGACGTACGTGTGCCCGTTCATAATCTCGTCGGCATTGAAGGCAACGCGTTTAAGCAGACGATGCGGCAACTCGAGCACGAGCGAGGCGGTATCGATCGTCTCGTCTCGAACCAGGCGATTTACCAGATGGCGGTTGAGCGCGCCGACCGATCAGACCCCCTTATTCGCCAAGAAATTGCGGCTCTCGAATCTGCGTACCGCATCGGTCGAATTCTCGTGATTCGAGAGGTGCTTCAACAGGCACCTTCAGGGTTCTCGGCTGCGACGAAGTGTTTCTGCACTGAACATGAATGGCGGGTTGCGCAGTTTGTTGCTCGGGTGCTTGGCCCCGAGGCCACGCTGTGGAACGAAACGACGAAGGCGATTGCATATGCCCCCGGGTACACCATTATGGGTGGCACCTCGAACGTGATGCGCAACATCCTCGGTGAACGGGTGCTCGGCCTTCCCCGCGAACCTCGCTAAGAGATCGTTCCTCTCGTTGCCTTTCTGAACAGCGTGCGCGGCTGCGTCAGTAACCGCGATTCACGTGTGCGCTCTTTTTGAGACTCAGTCGATGATTTCGCGAAGTTTTTCCACGGTTGAGACGGCGTCGCCCCCAACCGGCGACACCGAAAGGTGGGTCACTCCGGCTTCTTTGAAGGCCGCCAACCGTTCTTTGATCTCACCAGCTGGGCCAACAAGGTTTGTCTTTTCGAGCATCTCTGCCGGTACCGCCCCAGCCGCACCTGTCTTGTCGCCTGAGAGATAGCGGTCTTGAATCTCAATTGCCTCATCGACGTATCCGTATTTTTGACAGATCGTGTTGTAGAAGTTCTTGTCCCGGGCGCCCATTCCGCCGACGTACAGCGCAATGTTGGGTCGAGCCATATCGAGGATCTGCTGCTTCTTTTCACCGACGAACTCGTCGCCAATTGCGACCATTCCCCCCGCTGAGATCTGAAGTTGACCGCGATCGGCGTCACGCTTAGCGGTTCCTGCTTTCAGTTCGTCTCCCCAGACCTGGTGAAACTTTTCAGGGTCGAAGAAGATGGGAAGCCATCCGTCGGCATATTGAGCGGTCGCTGTCACCGAGAGGCCCATGAGCGACGCCCAGAAGATCGGGATGTCATTACGGACCGGATGGTTGATGATCTTTAGCGGCTTTCCGAGCCCGGTTCCTTGCCCCTCGGGTAGCGGCACCTGAACGGTTGGACCGTCGTAGACCAGTGGTTCACGTTTCCATGTCATGCGACAGACGTTGATGTAGTCACGGATGCGTGCCATCGGTTTCTCGTATGGCACTCCGTGGAAGCCCTCGATGACCTGTGGGCCTGAGGCGCCAAGGCCAAGGATGAAACGGCCGCCGCTGACGAAATCGAGGCCGGCTGCAGTTTGCGCAACGCATGTTGCAGTTCGTGAATAGACGTTGATAATTCCGGTGCCGATTTCAATCTTTGATGTCTTTGCTGCGAGGTAGCCGAGTTGGCTCACCGCATCAAAGCTGTATGCCTCCGGCACCCAAACGAGGTCAAGCCCAGCGTTTTCGAGGTCACACACCTTCTGCACGTCGGCATGGAAGTCACCTGAGTAGTTGATCATCATCGAAAGCTTCATAATTGATGACGCTACGTCGTTGCGGGTGCGATATCACAATTGGACGGTCGCTACCGCCGTCGTAATCGGTCGACTCAGCTACGACTTGGGAGGCCGAGGAATAAATGCGCTCGTGTGATCGATATACGCCTGATACTCGGGCTTACGGCGCACGAGCGAACGCTCGAGAAGGGCAACGCCCGACACTTTCAGCAATAAAACATTCATGACCGCGGCACCGATGAGCCCCCACACGCCAACACTGACCGAGCATGCGACGATCGCAATTCCCCACCACACACATGCATCACCGAAGTAGTTGGGATGTCGCGTGTATCGCCACAAACCTGTATCAAGGACTTTTCCTTGATTCGCTGGGTCTGCCTTAAATCTAGAGAGTTGGATGTCACCGACGACTTCGAAGTACAGGCCGACGACCCACAGCACGGCCCCGATCACTGCAAGCACCCCAATTGAGCCCTCGGCACGATGCGACAATTGGACAGGGAGCGACACGACCCACATCAACGTCCCCTGAAGCGTGTACACCGTCAAGAAACTGATGAGGGGAAACGCCGGGCCCCAGCGTTTCCTCATTGCGACATAGCGGTAATCCTCGCCATGCCCAAGATTTCTTCGAGCGAGGTACAGACAAAGGCGGAGACCCCACAACAACGTCATGAGCCATAACAGCGTGTCGAGATTTGATTTCGCATCATCTGCGATCCACAAGACCGTCGCCACGGTCGCGAAGCCGAGGCCCCAAGAAATGTCGACAATTGATGCATCCTTGATTGCGACGCTGATCAGCCACGTCGCAACCATCAAGATTGCGATTGTCAGCGCTGCCAGTAACAGTTCGTTCATGGTGTCTTCCTTAGTTGTTCGTCAACTTCACTATCCATCTTTGCCCAAATGTCATCGAGCCATTTGACATTGACATCGGGAAGTGACGACCGTTGCAGCCGCCGTGCCCGAAATGCGATCTGCACATCGCTGCGCCCAAGTGCCGTAATAACCCCGCCGAATGTCGACAGTCCATCGAAACCGGTATGCCACGCAATCACAAGGTCAGCGTCAGGAGCTCCGTCAAGCAATGCGAGCGTGCCACTCGGGCGCACTGGGATCAAATGCCGAAGGCCTTCGGTGGCGGCGAGGCGCTCGGGTGATTGATCACGAATCTTCTCTACTGCCCACTTGCGTTTCGTATCACTTGAACGTGTCCCTTCGGGGAAGATGACAGCAACATCTGAAGTAGCAAGGTCGGCTGAAAGTCTGGTGACTGCGGCGAGTTCATTGGCTGACTGTTGTGAACCCCGATCAACGAAATAGTTGGGTACTCGCAAACCCACAATGTCGAGGCACGGATCCCACAACAATTCACGCTTCAACACATACCGAGGCGACAGCCCTCGGCTGGTACAAACCACCCAGGCAGAGACCAACGAGTCAGCGAGACTCGCGTGCCGACACAACACCACCGCATTTCCCTCATCAAACGCGTCACTGTCGTCAACATCGATCGATGCACGCATCGCAATACGAAGACCGGTCATCAATTTGCCAGCCCACCAGCCCATCAACCGATAGTGCAGAACTTGATTACTTGATTGGCCTGACATCCACAACCCGAGCGAAATGACCACTCCAGCACACTCGATGATTGACCAATACCATCCAAACAGCAACAGCCGAGCGAAAGGAAACCGCCACCGCAACCGCACACCATCAATGGCAATGGCGACAGCGATCCACATCGGCGCGCTTATCGTTGCGACGATCGACACCACCACCAGGGCGCTCACACTGATCGAACGTCGTTTCAGTCGCGCCCGAAACGAGGCGTAATCAGGACGTTGTTGTCGACTCATGAGGATTTAACGACCCCGAACGGAACCCTCCAAGGTCAACTGTCACGTAGCGGAATCCCAACGCAAGTAGTCGTTGTTCAATGAGGTCTCGAGCATCGATGACGCTCTGCAGGTCACCCTGCTCAACTTCGATGCGAGCGACTTCGCCATGATGCCGCACACGACACGAACGGATACCAAGGTCGTGCAGCACCTGTTCAGCCCGCTCCACCTTCGAAAGAATTTCGACGGTCACCTCGGTACCGAAGGGAATTCGGCTCGCAAGGCATGCGGCCGCTGGTTTATCCCATGTTTCGAGGTTGAACAACCGAGACAGTTCGCGAATCTCAACCTTTGACAGACCTGCTTCAACAAAGGGGAATCGTGCTCCGGCTTCAGATGCAGCCCGCTGTCCCGGCCGGTGGTCATCAAGATCGTCGAGGTTGACGCCCAACACCACCGTCGCCCCAGTATCGACAAACGGCTGAAGAGCATCCATGAGGGCTGACTTGCAATGAAAACACCGGTCGATGTCATTGCGCCGATATGCGGCCTGCTCCATCTCCTCGGTTGTCACTGCGACCCAGTCAAGATCCCATGCCTCAGCGAGACGCGAACAATCATCAAATTCAGAGCCCGCAAGTGATGGTGACACCGCTGTTACCGCAGTCGCAGTCACACCATCGGTAGAGGCTGCCACGTATGCAAGGAGGGAAGAATCGGCTCCACCACTAAACGCCACAACCACATGCCGCATCTCTAGAAAGGCCTCACGGAGGGCTGCCAACTTGTCGGAGAGATCAGCGCTCAGCACAGTCGACGCAGCAGTAGGACCCACATCAATATCCTGCCAGATCAGCACCGACCGTTTAGGACGTTGCCCGAGAACGAGCCTGCCGAATTCGCTCTTGCGGGTCAAGGTGGACCTTCCGCAGGCGAACATGCGCCGGAGTTACTTCCACGCATTCGTCACTTGCAATGAACTCAAGAGCTTGCTCGAGCGACATCTGCCGGTGAGGGGTGAGTTTGACCGTCTCGTCTGCCGAGGAAGCTCGCATATTCGTAAGTTTCTTCTCGCGACAGATATTCACTTCCATATCTCCTGCACGCGAATTCTCACCGATGATCATTCCCTCATAGACCTCTGTCCCTGGCGGAATGAGCATCGTGGAACGCTCCTGAAGATTGAGCATTGCGTATGTCGTCGCAGGACCGGTTCGGTCTGACACCAACGACCCCCGTTCGCGTGACCTGATATCGCCCGCCCACGGCTCGTAACCCTCAAACACGTGGCTAATCACCCCCGTTCCACGGGTTTCGGTCAAGAATTCTGTCCTGAAGCCGATCAAACCTCTCGCAGGAACGAGATATTCAAGACGCACCCAGCCAAGGCCATGGTTTGCCATGTTTTCCATGCGTCCACGGCGCACGGCGAGGAGTTGAGTGACCGTACCGAGATGTTCTTCTGGGACGTCAATAGTGACGCGCTCAACCGGTTCGTGTCGCTTCTCGTCAATCATTCGAGTGACGACCTCTGGTTTACCGACAGTGAGTTCGAAACCTTCTCGGCGCATCGTTTCAATGAGCACTGCGAGTTGCAGTTCGCCACGAGCAAGAACTTCCCATGCGTCTGGGCGGTCGGTTTGGTGAACCCGAAGCGAAACGTTTCCGATGAGCTCCTGTTCAAGCCGACTTTTCACAAGTCGAGCGGTGAGCCGATTACCATCTCCGCCGGCAAGCGGGGAGGTGTTAATTCCGATCGTCATCGACAACGCAGGTTCGTCAACGGTGATGATTGGGAGAGGTGTTGGATGCTCAATGTCGGCAAGGGTTTCGCCAATGGTGATGTTGTCAATACCTGCCACCGCAACAAGGTCGCCAGCCGATGCTGATTCGACAGAGACTCGCTCGAGGTGCTGAGTGAGGAAGAGTTCGACGACTTTCGCGCGTTCGGTTGTGCCGTCAGCCCGACACCACGCGACCTGCTGTCCACGACGAATTTCCCCTTCGATCACTCGACACAGCGCGAGACGCCCGAGATAGGGGCTCGCATCGAGGTTCGTGACCCACGCTTGCAGTGGTGCTCCCTTGGTGAAGGCAGGGGCTGGAACGGAGCTCACGATCGTCTCAAACAGTGGCGTGAGATCGGTGCCAGTGGTGTTTTCCTCTACCGACGCCCAGCCCGAGCGACCCGAGGAGTACACGATCGGAAAGTCGAGTTGGTCAGCGTCAGCGTCGAGGTCGAGGAACAACTCATAAGCCTCGTCGACCACTGCCGAGATTCGGGCATCAGGTCGATCAACTTTGTTGATGACGAGGATGACCGGCAGGTGACGCGCAAGCGCTTTGCGCAACACGAAACGTGTCTGAGGCAACGGGCCCTCGGCGGCATCGACGAGCAAGATGATGCCGTCGACCATGGTGAGCGCACGTTCAACCTCACCGCCAAAATCGGCGTGTCCTGGGGTGTCGACGATGTTGAACGTGATCTCGTTCCACACCAGCGACGTGTTCTTTGCAAGGATTGTGATTCCCTTTTCGCGTTCGAGATCCATTGAATCCATGACACGTTCTGCGACGGTCTCGTTGACTCGGAACGCACCCGACTGCTGCAGCATCGAGTCAACAAGCGTGGTTTTGCCGTGGTCGACGTGGGCGACGATTGCGATGTTGCGGAGATCTTCTCTCCTCGATGTGGGGGGCACAAGGAGAGGACGCTATCGAGTTAGTCGAGCGTTGGGCGTTCTCCGTAACGATCAAGATGGATTGAGCGGCGAACATCTTTGCGAGGCGCTCGACCAAAGTTGCCAGTCGGGTAACCGACCGGGATGTGAGCCGCTATTTCAAAGCGCTCAAGGTCAGCACCTATGACCTCAAGTGCCTCAGCCTGATACACCCGGATGACAGTGGTGAACGCTGTTCCAAGCCCGAGGCTTCTCGCAGCGATACAAAAGTTCTGCACCGCCGGATAGACGCTGCCGTCGAGGCGTCCGATGTCGACGACACCCTCTTCATCGTGAAACCCCCACGGGATGATCGGCTGCAAAAACAGCACATGAACCGGAACATCACCAATTGTCTGCGCGAGATCTTGTGACGCTTTTCGTGTGCGTTCATAGGTCAATCGATCGTGCTCAGAGCGGAAGACCGGCTCCGGCAAACATTTCTCATAGCGCTCAAACGCCTGTCGGTAAATGTCAGCGAGCGCATGTCGCACTTCGGGAGATCTCACCACAACGTATTGCTGAGGCTGGACGTTCCCTCCCGAGGGAGCCTGCTGAGCGGCCTCGAGACATTGCATGAGCAGTTCATCAGGAACCGGTGCGTCTGAATATCGACGCATCGCCCGAGTCGTGAGAATCGCGTCCATTGCATCCATTGTGAACTCCCTAGATCATTGATGACTCGAAATCGAGCCCGAGGTGGTGGCGGCCGAGCGTCTCAAAGAGCCGTGGGGCAACCATGATGTGTTGCGGGATCACCGAAAGATTCCGTAGACACCTCCCCAACACGCTGGTGTCATATACGGCAGCACCGCCGGAAAGGCGAAACATTTCGGTGCCGATCGCAGCGGACTCTTCGACGACGAGCGCTGCAGCACCTCGTATCTGCACCCGTGCCGCCAGGGGGACCTTCTCCCCCTGTTCGACGATGCGATGTGCAGCTTCAACACTGCGAAATAACTGGCCTCCACATGCGTCAAGGCGTGCTCGAGCGCGGGCGATCACTGACTGCACCGATGACTGCTCAGCGAGCAAGCGTTGCGAAAACTGGGGTGCGCGCTCGTTCGCCAGGTGAACTGTCTCTGACCAGGCTCGTTCTGCGACCCCTAAGGCGACAGCGGCAACTCCAGCACCCAAGATGGAGAAATTTGGCAGAAGCACTCGTGAATCAGATGATTTCGGCGTCGCCCCAAGTTGAGGAATCATCCGTTCGGGTGGAACGAATACGTCGTTCATCTCAAAGTCAACTGAGCCTGTTCCTCGCATCCCCACCGTCTGCCAGGTGTCAACCGCCTCGACATCGCCACGAGGGACCACGACCGTCACGCGTTTTCTACCATCAAAGGTGACCCCGGCTACCACCCAGTCACAGTGCGCAAGTCCACTGCCCCATTGCCAACGGCCAGACACCGTGAGTCCGTCATCGGTGGGTGTTCCAACTCCATTGGGAGCAAAGACGCCGCCAACCGCGGTCGCGCTTCCGAAGGTCGATCGTGCAACTTCGGTATCGAGGAATCCTGCCAGAAGACAGGTTGATGTTGAAATCATCGAACACCATCCGGCGGCACCATCATGAAATGCGATCGAACTCAAGGCAGCGAGCGCCGCCTCGGGCCGATGGGGTGTGCCACCGACATCTGCTGGTAACAGCATCGTGAACAGACCAGCGCCACTCAGCGCTTCCACGGTCGAGGGCGGTAGTGCTCTTGCGGCATCAGCTTCGTTCGCACCTGCCGAAACAACTGGAGCTGCGTTTTCAATCGCAACGCAGAGAGGCTCGGTCAGCCAGTCAGCGTACGAGGAGGACTCCACGTCACGAGAGTAGATGAGAGATCACCACTCGGACGTGCCGGCATCGCCCAACGCTCGGCGTGGTCTATGGCCTTTCACTTCTCCAGACGATGTCTCGACCGCTACGGTCTCAACAGTGAACGGTTGGAATATCGCAGACATTTTCGAAGAGATTGCCGACGCTCTACCTGAGAGCCTTGCGCTTGCGCATGGTGACGTTGCGATCTCGTGGAGCGAAATGAACCGCCGAGCGAACGGCGTTGCCCAGCAACTTCTCGACTCAGGCCTCGTCGAGCAAGACAAGATCGCTCAATATCTGTATAACTCTCCGCACTACATCGAGAGTGTTCTCGCCTCGTTTAAGGCTGGGATGGCCATCGTCAACACGAACTATCGATACGCAGCGGACGAACTCGTCTACCTCTGGGATAACGCGGATGTCTGCGCAGTTGTCTTTCACGCAACGTTCTGCCCTCAGATCGAAGAGATCAAACATCGATTGTCAAACATCCGATTGTGGCTTTGGGTCGACGATGGGTCACACCCATGTCCGGATTGGGCGATTGACTACGATTCAGTGGCGGCGTCAGGGTCACCTGACAACGTCAAGGGCCCGTGGGGGCGAAGCGGCGACCATCTGATGCTGCTCTACACCGGTGGAACGACCGGAATGCCAAAGGGAGACAT
>DLTS01000037.1 GCA_002501485.1 Acidimicrobiaceae bacterium UBA7830 | reverse complement strand
CTTCGCCGGTGCTTTCTTTGCCGGTGCTTTCTTACTTGATGTTGAAGCCATAGCTCTCTCCCTTACAGCAGCCCCAGAAGTTACCTGTTTCTAACGGCGATCGGTTGCAACAACATGAATTACTTCGTCGCCACTAGCAATCTGTATCAAACTTTCAACTGCAAGCGTTTCATTTTCAACCATCGTTTGATGAGCAGTAAACGCATCTGCAACCGCTTCAGAAATTTCCAATGTGAGTGAAATCCGGTCACTCACATCAAGTTCCGCCTCTCGGCGCGCAGTCTGGATACGACGAATAAGATCGCGCGCGACACCCTCACGCTCCAACTCAGGAGTGACAACAGTGTCAAGCACGACGATTCCGCCCTTACCCGGCAAAGTTGCCGCAGCACCTTCTGCGTCGGACACCAATCGGAACTCAAATTCGCCTTCGACGAGGTCAATGCCGCCGACGTTGACCACTCCGTCCTCAATCGACCAGTCACCCGCTTTATGAGCACCGATTACTTTCTGGGTATCGCCACCCAAACGCGGTCCAAGCGCCTTCGGCAGCAGTACCAACTCCTCAGTTCCGTGGTCGGCAACTCGATCGGTAAGGTCAACCAATTTCACATTGACCTCATCACGCAAAATATCGACGTGCGGTTGAACAAGAGCAACATCGGGGGTCGCAAGCGTCACCGAGGCGAGCGGCAAACGCACCCGCAGTCCCTCTGACTTACGAAGCGACAGCAACGTTGAACAGGCATCACGCACGCGACGCATCCCAATGGCTAATTCGCGATCTCGTGGAAGGTCTTCCGACGACGGCCAATCTTCATGATGAATACTTCCTTCACCAGTAAGCCCAGTATGAATCTGCTCCGCAACCATCGGCAACAGCGGCGCAGCAACCCTCGTAAAGAGAACAAGAGCGGTATGCAAGGTATCGATCGCATCTTGGTCGCCCTCCCAGAACCGTTCTCGGCTGCGGCGAATAAACCAGTTGGTCAATGTGTCGAGAAATCCCTGCACCTGCTCGCAAGCCCCATAGAGGTCGTAAGCATCCATCGATGCGGTAACGGCGTCGATTAACTCGGCGAGCTCACCAAGCAGGTATCGGTCGAGAACGTCCTCTTGGTCGGTTCGAAACGAGCCGGTGGTTCCCGCTGCGCCCGCATACAGCGTCAAGAAGTAGTAAGCGTTCCATAGCGGCAACACCACTTGCCGAACAGTGTCACGCATGCCGGTTTCAGCGACCGAGAAATCTGATCCTCTCAGGATCGGCGATGACAGCAGATACCAGCGCATCGCATCTGAGCCATAGACCTCAAACATCTGATTTGGGTCTGGGTAGTTCTTCAGCGACTTCGACATTTTTGCCCCATCGTCACCGAGGACGATGCCGTGACTGACACAGCTCGAAAAGGCGGGCCGGTCAAAAAGAGCGGTGGCGAGCACGTGCATCGTGTAGAACCAGCCTCTGGTTTGACCTAAGTATTCGACGATGAAGTCACCCGGGTAATGATGCTCAAACCATTCGGCATTCTCAAATGGGTAATGCACTTGGGCGAACGGCATCGACCCTGATTCAAACCAACAGTCAAGAACCTCTGGGACCCGATGCATCATCGACACTCCTGACGGATCATCAGGGTTGGGTCGGACGAGTTCATCGATGACTGGCCGGTGCAAATCCGCTACTCGGACTCCAAAATCAGCTTCAAGTTCTGCGACCGAGCCGTAGACGTCGATCCGTGGGAACTCAGGGTTATCGCTCACCCACACCGGTATTGGCGAACCCCAGAACCGGTTTCGGCTAATCGACCAATCTCGGGCATTTTCTAGCCACTTTCCAAAACTGCCGTCTTTCACATGCGAAGGAACCCAGTTGATCTGCTGGTTGAGTTCAACCATGCGATCTTTCACGTCGGTAACCTTCACAAACCACGACGAAATCGCCCGATACACGAGGGGCTCAGCACAACGCCAACAATGCGGGTAAGAGTGCATGTACGAGTCGTGACGAACGAGACGGCCTGAATCCTTTAGGGAGCGAATAATGAGAGGGTTGGCGTCGAACACGTGTTGCCCAACCCAGTCTGAGATTTCTGCCGTGTACCGACCGTGTTCGTCCATCGGGCAGACCGTCTCGATACCAGCGGCGTTACACGCATTTTGGTCTTCTTCACCAAAGCCGGGTGCCATGTGCACAATTCCTGTGCCGTCTTCAGTCGAGACAAAATCAGCCGACAACACCTGGAATGCGTTCGGCATTTCCGCGAAATAATCGAACAGAGGTGAGTAACGACGACCAAGGAGGTCAGACCCCTTCAATGAGCCCACCTGCACTGCCTCGCTTAGTTGCGCCTCATAGGCACCGAGTCGGGATTCGGCAATGATCCAACGTTCACCATCGGCTTCAAGAACTGCATAGTCAATGTCTGGACCGACTGCGAGGGCGAGGTTTGATGGGAGTGTCCATGGCGTCGTCGTCCACGCAAGGATCCGCTCCCCTGTTTCCAACTGGAACCAGATGGTCACCGCAGGGTCTTGACGATCTCGGTAGACGTCGTCCATGCGGGTTTCCGTGTTCGACAGCGGTGTCTCGCATCGCCAGCAGTAGGCCAGAACGCGGAACCCCTCGTAGATCAGGCCCTTGTCCCATAGAGTCTTGAACGCCCACATGACACTTTCCATGTAATCAAGGTCGAGCGTCTTGTAATCATTGTCAAAATCAACCCAGCGCGCTTGGCGGGTTACGTAATCGCGCCACTCCTCAGTGAACTGCAGCACACTTGAACGGCAGGCGTCGTTGAATTTGTCGACTCCGAACGCGCTGATTTCGGGGTGGCCAGAAATGCCGAGCTCTTTCTCGGCTTGCACCTCCGCCGGCAACCCATGGCAATCCCAACCGAATCGACGCTCAACTCGACGGCCCCGCATCGTCTGATAGCGCGGAATTGCGTCTTTGACGTATCCAGTAAGCAAATGACCGTAATGCGGCAGCCCGTTCGCAAAAGGTGGGCCGTCATAGAAAACAAATTCGTTTGACCCGTCGGTGCCGGCATCTCGCATGTCAATTGACTGCTGAAATGAGTGCTCGCGAGCCCACCGGGCGAGCACCTCATTTTCTAGAGCAGGCAGATTAGGTTGCGAGGAGACAGGGGGATACATACGACGTCCAGTGAGAGTGAATTGGCGTTGGTAATGCTACCGAGGGAGCCGGTATGCCGTACGGACGTCTGTTCAGCCGTCTGCGTGAGATCCGCCGGTTGGTCTCAACAGGTAGACGCCATTTGCGACTTTCTCCATCGACCCATCAAGCGCGTAACACAATCCGCTTGCGAAGTCGATCAGCCGACGAGCAACGTCGCGTTCGCATGCATCAAGATTCATGATGACCGGTTGTCCCCGCTTCAATGTGTCGGCGACCTCTTGTGCCTGATCAAATCGAGCAGGACGAATCGCTTGAGGTTCGCTGGATCCCGCTCTTGACGCTTTCTGGGAGCGCGCCATCACTCCAGAGTCATCGCTCGATGATTGGCGCCGCGAAGGCGAGGCATCAAAATCACGGCTGGGGAAAACCGGTCGGCCACTGCCGGTGTTGTCGGACTGCTCATTATCGTCATCGGCCGATGGGCCGGACCGTAAAGCGACTTCACCACGACGTTGACGGGGTTCGTACTCTTCGTCGAATTCGTCGTCGTAATAAGCCTCATCGGGACCAAGACCCAAGTAGTCCATTGTGCGCTTCCACAGAGACATACCGATTTCCTCCTTGATTCGACAGGCTAACTCACCGAAACGTTGCCGTCGCGGAGGGTCTCACTAGTTTCTGTTGCCGAGAATTGCACTCCCGAGACGGACCATCGTGGAGCCTTGCTCGATCGCAATGTTGAGGTCGCCAGACATTCCGTAATTTCTGATCTGAAGGCCATGTTCGGATGCGAGTTCGTCCACGCGCCGGAATGCCTCCCGGGTCTCATCTTCACGGGCTGAGGTTGGCCCGACAGCCATGAGACCTTCAACGTGAAGTCCTTGCTCGAGTGCACGGGTAATCAGTTCTGGGAGCGCATCAGGCAGGCATCCCCCCTTTGACGTTTCGGCGGTGGCGTTGACCTGAAGATGTATCCGCGTCGAAGGAATACGTTTTGCGATTTCGTCAATGAGCGATGCTCTGTCAACGCTTGCCACACAGTCGATAAGGCCTGCGACCATCCGAACTTTGTTCGTCTGTAGCTGGCCGATGAATTGAACGCTGACCCCACTGGCTCTCACAGCATCAAGTTCTGAGGCTTTGTCACGCACTTCTTGAGCGTAATTTTCTCCAACAAATTGGGCGCCCGCCGCTGCCACGGCACGTATCACCTCTGGCGGATGAGTTTTTGTGACGACGACAAGATCAATGGGACGAGATGTCGCTGATGCGATGTGCTGGGAAAGAGCGACAATCCGCTCTCGAATCGCCGACACCGAAAGGTCCATACGACGGGCTGTGGGTCGTCTTACTTCAGGAACGACGGCACGTCGAAGCCGTCGTCTTCTTCGTCTTCAGACTCGTCATCGGTAAACAATTCTGACAGGCGTGATGCACCAGACGTCGGGGCACTCTCGACTCCAGAAATCGCATCAACGCGATCGAAACCAGCAGCAACCACGGTGATCTTCACCTCGTCACCCATCTCATCGTCGATGACCGTTCCGAAAATAAGGTTGACGTCGGGGTGCGCAACCGAATGGATGATCTCCGCAGCTGCATTCATTTCAAAAAGACCCATGCTGGACGGCCCGGTGATATTTAGAAGCACACCACGTGCACCATCGATCGCCGATTCGAGCAGTGGGCTCGAAATCGCTGCTTTTGCTGCGGCTACCGCACGCTCGTCACCACCTGCTTGGCCAATACCCATGAGGGCAGAACCAGCTTCTGAAAGCACCATACGAACATCGGCAAAGTCGGTGTTGATCAGGCCAGGAATCGTTAAAAGGTTGGTGATACCCGAGACTCCGTCAAGCAACACGTCATCTGCCATCTTGAACGCACTCAGCACGCTCGTCTTTTCATTTGCCACCGACAGGAGACGGTCATTAGGAATGACGATCAACGTGTCAACATTTTCTTTCAAACGCTGAATACCTGACTCGGCCTGCACCGCTCGGCGACGTCCTTCGAAGGCGAACGGCCTCGTAACGACGCCAATGGTCAACGCTCCGACACTTCGAGCAATTTCCGCAATGACAGGTGCTGCGCCTGTGCCGGTGCCGCCCCCCTCACCCGCCGTTATGAACACCATGTCAGCGCCCTTCACGAGTTCAGTGATCTCAGATTCGTGCGCCTGAGCTGCATCGCGACCGACATCTGGATCGCTACCAGCGCCCAATCCTCGAGTGAGTTCGCGTCCGATATCGAGTTTGATATCGGCATCGCTCATCAGCAGCGCCTGAGCGTCAGTGTTCACAGCAACAAATTCCACGCCTCGAAGACCGGCGTCGATCATGCGGTTGACTGCATTGACGCCACCGCCGCCAACACCAATCACTTTGATCACTGCGAGATAGTTCTGCGGTGAGCCAGCCATTACATGCCCCTCTCTCAACAACCTCTGCTACTTGCCCTGTGTAGCACGGCCACAGTCAGCGGCGAGCAAGCGAGTCGAGGTTCACGTTTCATTGTCAGATTTTCTGCCAGCCTGGAGTCATACGAATTTTGTCGTAGGTCTCGGCAACACGGTGATGTTACCTCAGTGGTACCCGTGCATCTATGAATCACTCACCAAGTATGACTTCGTCGGTTGAAACATCGACCGTTGCTCCTGGAAGCAATTCCCCGGCTGACATGACCGTTTCAAGGCGAACCAACTTTGGAAAGAGCTCACGCGCAGCCCCAAATTTTATGTGCGTGCCGTCATCAAGGGTGACACGAAGGTCGGTTCCGGCTGCATCGACCTCAATAAGACTCACACGATCGCGGATACCGGCGGTGAGAACCGCACCGAGCGCTGCCGCTCCCGTGGGACCAGGAGGAGCGAATTCAGCTACTCCGAGGTTTGGGGTGTCATCTGAGGTGAGGAGCAGATACTCAAATGGCCACCCATCGATGACATCAAGCACACGACCGTCTGCATCGAGCACACGGAAGAGGCCATCAGGTCCGGGAATAGACAACACTGGCTCGCGCTCTCGGATATCGATGAATAACCCAAATGGCCAATCGGTGCGAACCGATGACTCGGCAACCCAGGCAATTGCGTCGATTTGCTCCTCAATCGCATCGGTGTCAACGAGAACAACCGGCGTACCCAGCACCTCATCAATGATTGCGTTGAGTTGCACTGGATTTGTATAGACGTTTCCCGAAACCCGAACATCCGCTGAACGCACTCCAAACCACGAAGACCCCAGCACAGCCAGGACTGCAACAACGAGGATAAGTGCGACCAGCGCCCCGATGACACGAACGAGCCGTCGCCGGCCGAGGGCTCGGCGCACCGCTGCTCGACGAGACCGAACTCGACCGTCCATAGACCGACGAGGCGAAGGATTTACTGCCGGCCCGCCGCGTTCATCGTCGTCAATGATGAGCACTTTGCGGCGAGATCCGCCCTTTCCACCGAGGTCACCCTCGATGTATACCGAGTCTGCTGCCCCATCATCAGAGATGGAGATCTTGCGTCGAAGACCTGGGTCTATCGACCGACCCGAACGCTCATCTTTGGAGTCCATCGTCGTTGACGCTAGCGATAACAATCCCTCAGACCGTGTCACCCCCATGGCCACCGGCTGCAACATCATCAAAACCAAAGAGTCGAACTTCTGACCTCAGGTCATAACCGGTGGCGTCGAGCACGCGGCGTCGAACACTCTTCATCACTGTGTGTACGTCGTCGGCTTGCCCATCGCTGTCGGCTTGGATGAAATTCGCATGCTTCGTTGACACTTCCGCGGATCCAATTCGGAAACCTCGAAGCCCAAGTTCATCGATGAGCGCGCCTGCGCTCACCTCTCCTGGCACTGGGTTCACGAAGACTGACCCGCAGTTTTGTCCTCCAGGTTGATGCTCCCTTCGCCATCGAACAATGTCCTCAACCCGTGTTGAGACGACATCCGGGTCACCCATCGAACCTTTGAGCCGCGCTGAGAGCACCACATGATGGTTGTCGAGTGCCGACGATCGAAAGCCAAGCTTCAACCGGTCGATATGCCAACGTTCTAGCTGGCCTCGGCGGAGATCAACGATGTCAGCGTCAACGATGGCATCTGAGAGCTCGGCGCCATGCCCCCCAGCATTCATCCGAACGGCCCCTCCGATAGACCCGGGCACACCGACCATCCACTCGAGCCCCGTCACTCCTATTGAGGCCATTCTCCTTGAGAGCACGGGCATGGCGACTGCCCCTCCAACCTCAATGATGAGATCCTCTCCGGTTTCGAGGCCACCGGCATCGGCCTGGATCCAATCTGAAAGTGGACCGAGGGTGATAAGAACACCGCGCCAACCCGAATCAGACACCAAAGTATTCGACCCTCTGCCGAGAACAGCGAGGGGTGCACCACACGATGTCGCAGCGTTCCCGATCATGAGAAGCTCGGCAACAGAACCCACTTCAACTGCGCAGGTTGCGAGGCCACCTACTCGGTAGGTCGTGCGACGCCCAAAGGGTGCATCACATTCGATCTTTGCTGCAAGGTCTGAAGAGTCTGCGCTGACCGTCTTGACGATGTCGTCGGCATGCCACTCGGTCGTGCTCACTGAGCAACGCCTTGTTCTCGGCTTGCTCGTGCCCTCAGAAGCTCATCCGGAAGTGTTGCGATATCGCCACACCCCATCGACAGGCAGAGATCACCAGGTCCCAATTCGCTTGCAAGAAACTTGACGAGTGACTCTCTTTTCGGCATCCACACCACCCGCGATTGAGGCTGCGCCTCCAAGATGGCATTCACCACAAGTTTCCCGGTGACTCCCGGTATCGGTTGCGTTCCCGAGGAGTAAATGTCGGTGATCACGATGAGATCTGCATCGCAAAAACTGGAGGCGTACTGATCTGAAATCTCCGACATTCGGTTGAAACGATTCGGCTGAAAGACCGCAACAACCCTTGACCAGTCAGATGTCGATTCCCGAGTCGAAGCGAGCGCTGCCTCAATCTCGGCTGGAAGGTGGGCATAATCATCGATGAGCGTGGCCCCGTCGGTGACGCCACGAACATCGAATCGCCGGGCAACTCCGCCAAATGTTCTGAGCGATTCAGCCGCAACCGAAGGTTCAACACCGAGTTCAACTGCAAGAGCAAGGGCTCCCAAAGCATTGAGCACGTTATGACGGCCCCGCATGGGAAGGTCGACATTGGCGATGCTCTCGCCCGCACGCACCACGGAGAATCGATTGCCGTGCCGCTGAGGTTCAATGTGTGCTGCTCGGTAGGTGGCATCTTCTGCCGTCCCGAAGGTCACGACATTTCGGCCGCCAACCAGGCCGCGCGCAACATCACAATCCACTCCAACGACGACAGGACCCTCCACGGCATCGATATAACGCTCAAAACCTTCGATGACAGCATCAAAGGTGCCGTAATTGTCGAGATGATCGACGTCCACGTTCGTTAGTACGGTACCTGCGACTGGAAGCCGTAAGTGGGTCCCATCGCTTTCGTCGGCCTCGACAACAAATGTTCCGGAGTCTGACCACCTTGCACCGGTCCCCACATCGGCTACATCTCCCCCAATAACGAAGCCTGGTTCGCGACCCGCAGCCGCAAGCATCAGCATTAACATCGATGATGACGTCGTCTTGCCGTGCGTACCGGCCACACCGTACGCATTCGTTCGTCGACAGATCGCTCCAAGAACTTCCGAGCGATGCACGGTTGGGATGCCCAGCTTGCGGGCCTCGTCGAGTTCGTTGATATCGGCAGGAATTGCCGTCGAATATGTCACGATGTCAGCATCATGCACATGGTGCCGATCGTGACCAATGTGCACCGTGACACCACTTGCGCGCAGACGATCAAGCAACTGTCGTTCTCGAATATCGCTGCCCGAGACCGTGTGGCCCATCTCTGCGAGTGCAATTGCAATCGCACTCATTCCTGGACCACCGACACCAACGAGATGCACCCGTCGAGGCTGATCGAGTTCCCAGGCAACCGCTTGACGGGGAAACACCTCGGCAAGCGGGACAGGACTACTCAACATGGACACGTTGTCAGGCTACGACGCCCAGGACTGTCGAAAAGGGCACCCTCGCCGCCAATCACTTGATGGCATCGAGAATCTGCCGGGAAATTTCACCGCTGTGGTGCACCTCGCCTATTTCTCTTGCCCGAGATCCCACCGCAGATCGTTGTTGTTCATCGTCGAGTAATGCGGAGAGCGCGGCAACCACCGCATCCACATCGTTATCGGGAACGAGAACGGCTCCTCCAGAATCAGATAGCCACCGGACGTTCGCCACTTGATGATCTTCTGACGCCCCCGACCATGGGACAAGAACCGCCGGCGTACCTGTTGCTGCCACCTCATGGACAGTGCTCGCCCCACCTCGACCAACAAACACGTCTGCAGCGGCGTACAAATCTTCTGCTTGTGCCACAAACTCGCTACGCCGATACCACACCGACCCGTCGCCACGCCGTTCACTCGGCCCACTCACCCGTTGCTTGCCAGCGATGTGCAGAACAGCGAGGTCACCCCGGGAGGAATGGGTTTCGAGAAACTCATGGACCGCATCATTGAGTATCCCTGACCCCAGCGAACCGCCCATCACCACAACAAGCATTCGAGCATCGGGCACCCCAAGTCGCTGGCGTGCCTCATAGGCATCAACTGTTCGATCGACCGAAAGTATCGAGCGCCTCAGCGGGGCACCCGCAACCACAGCCCTTCGAAGCGGGGATCCTTCAAACGCCACCAGCGTGACGGTTGACCAGCGAGCCGCTAACCGGCTCGCCCGGCCAGGGGTCCGGTCGTAACTCACCGCAATGATCGGTCGACGTGTGACGACTGCGGCGAGCACCGCCGGAAGACTTGCGTACCCGCCCACTGAAACAACTGCTTTCACGTTCCAACGTCGGAACAACATCGACGACCGCGCGACTGCAAGAACTTGCTGAATCGCAAATTTTAGGCTTCGAAACGACAGTTTGCGGTTGATCCCAATTACCGAAAAGAAGGTTCCTTCGAATCCAGTTTGAGGGATTAGCGATGTTTCAACGCCACGCTTCGAACCCATGTAGTGCAGTTGCGAGCGGTCAACACCCGCATCGAGAAGTCCCTGCATCACTGCGATCGCAGGAAACACGTGACCCGCCGTTCCACCGCCGGCCACCACGATTCCTGCGGTGGCCAACTGAGTGCTCATGACGCTTGCGACTTTACGGGCCTTCTGGAGATATTCAGAAGCAGTCCAATTCCTACGAGGCAGGACAAAAGCGAGGTGCCCCCGTGAGAGAAGAAAGGAAGCGTTAGACCTGTGACCGGAAGAACTCCTGCGACACCACCGACATTCACAATTGCCTGAATAGCTATCCACGATGTCACCCCGGCGGCAACGAGCATCCCAAAGCGATCGGGCGCCCGGAGGGCTGTCTGCATACCGAGAATGGTCAACAACGTGAAACCGCCAAGCACAGTAAATACGCCAATCAGGCCGAGTTCGTCCGCAATAATGGCGAAAATAAAGTCGCTGTGTGCGAGCGGCAGATAGCCGAGTTTTGAACGACTTCCACCGATTCCCGAACCGGTAATGCCACCATTAGCGATGCTCAACATTCCCTGCCACACCTGATAAGCGTAATGCTCCTTGTTGCCCTCGATGTCGAAAAATGCAGTGATTCGACCGAATCGACGTGGCGAGGCAAACACCATGATCGCACCGATAAATCCTCCAACGCCGACCACGGTCCCAATGTGCATCCAAGGAATTCCTGCGATAAATGACATAGCCATCACGATGAGTACCAACACAACGGCAGAACCAAAGTCACCTTGGATAAGACTGAGCACGAAGGCGGCACCTGTTGCCGCCCCAATCGGAACAACCGTGCGCCGCCAGTCGTTTAGAACATCTTTCCGTCGGGTGAGAATGTCGGCAACGCCGAGAATGACCGACAACTTGAAGAGCTCAGATGGCTGGAAGGTCATCCCCCCAACTGAGACCCAGGAGTTTGCGTCATTGACCTGGTGGCTCCAACCAGGAACGAACGGAAGTGCCATTAAGCCGAGACCAACAGCCCATATGAGAGGAACAAGGCGACGGAAGAGTTGGTAGCGAACGCGGATGACAACTGCCATGAGCCCGAGTCCAACTATTGCGAAGATCGATTGTCTAATGACCATCGAATACGGAGATCCGTCGCCTACAGCTCGGAGTGGGCCTGACGCAGACAGAAGCATGACCAACCCGAGAAGCACCATAACTGCCACCACGGCGATGATGGCAAAGTAAGTCCGGGAGACTTCTACAGCGCGGTCGCGCTGCAACGCCTTGCGAATCGAAAGCCGGTCGTGATGCTCATGACGCTTTCCTCCTGCCCCGCTTTCGCGTTTGCGTTTCACCGCGGCTAGCGCTTGCTTGCGGCGGTCAGCGACGTTTCCTCCATGTTTGATTGCAACGGTCACTTTGCCCCTCCAGACAGTTCGGAAACCTCTTGGTTCATGCGTTCTTTCACAAGGCGGATGTAGTGATCACCTCGTGCCGGGTACCCGCCAGATGGATACCAGTCGAAACTTGCACAGCCGGGCGAGAGCACGACCTCCCCATGTCCAGCTGCGAGACGGGCAGCGAGGTCAACTGCAGTCTCCATTGAGCCTGCGGTTACAACCTCAACCATTCCGCCGAAGACTTCTGAAATTTCTGAAGCTGCTTCTCCGATAGCAACGACCCCGCGGAGTGATCCTCCCTCAGCTGCCATTGGTGTGAGGTCGAGATCTTTATTGCGCCCACCGGCAATAAGCACCGATGTTGGAAATGCTCGGATAGCCGCAGAAGCTGCGTGCGGCGTTGTCGCTTTTGAATCGTTAAACCAACGAACGCCATTAACTTCCGCAACGAATTGCAGGCGGTGAACCGGAGCTTCAAAGTTGCGGAGCGCTGCGGCAACCGATTCCACTCCGACGAGGCCGCTCTCCATCACCAGGGCCGCAGCAGCCAGAGCGTTGGTGATGTCGTGAGGAAGCGATCGCGTCATCTCTGAGGCGGAAATTATCGGGCCTCTTGGCGACATCAACACGCCATTACTGAAGTGGTAATCACCCTCTAACCCAAATGTGATCTGGTGACTCGGCGCAGCTTGGAGATGAGTCATCACAATCGGGTCATGAGAGCCGCCGATTGCGATATCTGACCGATGCTGTTGAGAAAAGATTTTG
This sequence comes from Acidimicrobiaceae bacterium UBA7830, assembly GCA_002501485.1. Taxonomy (GTDB): domain Bacteria; phylum Actinomycetota; class Acidimicrobiia; order Acidimicrobiales; family Ilumatobacteraceae; genus Casp-actino5. Next base: position 26,686 of record DLTS01000037.1, on the reverse strand, counting down.
GCTTTAGCAGCCTCATACGACGACATATCTCTGTGCCAGTTGAGGTGATCGGGGGCGAGGTTCAACCACACCGCCGCATTGGCTCGAAACATGTCTGACCAAGCAAGCCGGAAACTGGTGCACTCGACGACGTACGCATCGAGGGGTTGCTCGAGAGCTTCGACAAAGGGCACGTCTGTGTTGCCGACGGCGAGCGAGCGAACGCCACCTGCTCTCAACATGGCAACGGCGAGCTCACAGGTCGTGGTCTTACCGTCGGTTCCTGTCACCGCAAGGATCGGCCGGGGCCCTCCATCACGTTGCTGCTCCGTTGCGTATGCGATTTCGATCTCGCTCGAGATGGTCACGCCCTCTTGCTGTGCGCATTCGATGAGACGGTGATGCTCTGGCACACCGGGGGCGGGAGCGATGAGATCAAATTGGCGAACGAATGCATCCAGCACGTCGCCGTCAGGCAGCGAGCCGAGGGAGAAACCCGCGTCAACAGCACGCTGCTCCTTTGCCGAATCGATGGCATCGTCGGTGACGATTACCTCATGGCCGTATCGCCGCAGGGCAACTGCAGTTGACTCACCCGCAATTGCAAAGCCATGCACGAGTGATCGCATTTCAGTCACCTACCACCGCAGTGAAGTCCCCGATGAAAATCGCAAGGGCAACCGCAACTAAAACACCTGAGAGCAACCAGAAACGAATGATCACCGTTGTCTCTGGCCAACCACTGAGCTCGAAGTGGTGATGGATCGGTGACATCTTGAACAAGCGGCGCTTTCGGCCCGACAGTTTGAACACGCCCATCTGCATTGCCACCGATCCTGCTTCGACAACGTTGATTCCGCAGATCAAGATAAGCAATAGATGAGTGTTCAACGTGAGGGCAAGGGAGGCCAGTGCCGCTCCGATTGCGAGCGCTCCGACGTCGCCCATGAAAATGCGGGCAGGAGCTGCGTTCCACCACAGGAAGCCAAGGCATGCTCCTGCGAACGAGGCAGCAAGGACGCCCATATCAAGGGGGTTGACGACTGAGTAGATATCGGGGTTTCGAAATGTCCAGTAGGAAATAATCATGAATGCGCCAAAGCCCATGAGAGCCGAGCCACCAGCGAGGCCATCCAGTCCATCGGTCACGTTGACAGCGTTAGTTGTCGCCCAGATGATGAGTCCCGCCCAGAGGACCCAAACCGCTTGCGGTACTTCAAACCCGAGGTCTCCCGCTCGAGTAATAGAGATTGACTCTTCAATCCCGGTCGCTGTCACCAGCCACCATGCGATTCCGAAACTCATCAACATCGTGATGTAGTTCTTCTGCTTCCAGAAGATGCCGCGGTTATGTCGTTTCCTGACTTTGATCCAATCGTCGAGGAAACCCATAAATGACATGCCGAGAATGCCGACCCAGACGATCATTGCCTGGTCAGAAAACGCTATGTCTCTCGTGTGGGCAACGAGCCATCCGACGAGCGCAGAGGCAACGATGGCGAGACCGCCCATCGTTGGCGTTCCTTGTTTGCCCATGTGGTGCTCGGGTCCGAGATCTTCCTTACCGAGTATTGGCTGCCCCTGACCGCGGGCGGTAAACCACTTGATGAGGAAGCGTGTGCCAAGCAGAGAACACAACGCAGCGACAGCACCCGCGAGCATGATGGCGATCATTGACGTGCCTCCATCGCTGCTCGGATGCTTGCCACGTCGTCAAACTCCACTTTCTTCGACGCGAATTCTTGGTAACGCTCGTGGCCCTTGCCGGCAATGATTACGATGTCGCCGGCCTTGGCATCGAAGATTGCCTGGCGAATCGCAGACTCTCGATCCACCTCCACGCTCCACTCTGCTGTGGTCGAATCGGAGAAGCCGTGACAAATCTCAGCAATGATCTCATCGGGATCTTCGTTGCGCGGATTATCGGACGTCACAATGACAGCGTCGGCACACCTCCCAGCAACCGCCGCCATGTCAGGACGTTTGAGACGGTCTCGCCCTCCCCCGCAACCAAACACGACGACCAATCTGCGCAATGGAGCAATTTCACGGCATGACCGAAGGAGCGCGTCGAGGGCCTCTGGAGTATGAGCAAAGTCGACTAACGCATCGAACTCGTCATGAGAGATCAACTCCATACGGCCAGAAACCATCTGCACAGACTCGAGCCCGACGGCGATGATCTCATCGGCTACGCCAACGGCGCGAGAGCATGCAATCACCGCAAGAGCGTTTTCAACGTTTTGGCGGCCCGGAAGATGAATATGGAATGAGGTTCCGTCAAGAACGAATGTAGAGCCGCTCAGAGCCATCTGAAGATTCTCGATATCAGACATTGAAAATCGATACACCTCGCCTCTATCAGAGGAAAGGTCAGCGAGCAGTCGCCCGTGGACATCATCGTCATTGATAATCATTTTCTTCAAGCCATACGAAGAAAACAGCAGTGATTTTGCTCTGAAATACTCTTCTTGGGTGCCGTGGAGATCAAGGTGGTCTCGACCAAGGTTGGTGAAAACCCCGGCCGCATACGTCGTCCCTTGAACACGCTGCTGGACGAGCGAATGTGATGACACTTCCATGGCCACCACCATTGCTCCATCTTCGTAGAGTTCACGCAATCTTCGCTGCAGCACTGGCGCCTCTGGAGTTGTCATATCTCCTTCGAGGGTTCCAATCACCGCTGATTTTTGTCCATCGACGTTGAAGACAGCAGCGAGCATTTGAGCGACCGTGGTTTTCCCGTTGGTGCCAGTCACCCCGATCACTTTCATCGCATCTGACGGCCTTCCGTAAGCCAACGCAGCTAATTCTCCGAGTACCGATCGAACATCATCAACAATGATCTGCGGAGTGGTAACGGGCAACTCTCGATCGACAAGCAGTGCAGCCGCACCTCGCTCAATTGCCTCCTGCGCAAAGTCATGCCCATCGAAGTTTTCGCCGACGACGCATGCAAAAAGGCAACCCTCGGTAATGCTGCGCGAGTCCATGATCACTGCGCTGATTTCGACTCGGGCCGTGTCCGGCGATACCCGAACCTCAATATTCAAGCGTTGAGAAAGATCATTAATGAGGGCATCGTCAATGACCAGCGTCTCATGTTGAAACATCACAACATCACCCGGCGCACGCCGCTCCGTTGTTAGTCGGCTGGATTCCCACCTCGTGTGCGATGGTCGGGACAAGCCGGGCGAAGACCGGGGCTGCAGCCGTTCCACCGTAACGGTTGAGCGTGCCTGCTGGGGGTTCGTCGATACTAATGAGAACGGTTATCTGTGGGTCCTCGGCGGGGAAAAACCCCACAAAACTTGCGTAGTACGAGCGGACTCCAAATTCGTCCTCGTACCCCCCATTAGTTTGCGCTTTTAAGCCAGTTCCAGTCTTTCCGGCAACGTTAAATGACGTTGACTGAGCGCGTGTTGCGGTACCTGAGCAGACAACGTCAGTCATGATCGATTGCATGACCTCGGCGGCGTTAGGCGAGATGACCTGCTGCGTGGCTGACGGTGCTGTTGGCCTGATATCGCCGTCCTGACCCACGAACCCGCGAACCAATTTTGGAGCCACGTACAAGCCGTCGTTGGCAATTACGTTCACAGCAGAAATGAGTTGAATTGGGGTGCTTGCGAGACCTTGCCCGTAAGAGACGGTGTACTTCTCCGATCCATGGAGATCGTTCCACTCTTTAAAAATTCCGGCCGATTCGTTTGGGAAGTCGAGGGCGGTTTGCTCGCCGAGGCCGAAAGCTCGCATGAAATCCCAGTGACGGCGTAGTTGGACTTCCTCTTGCACTTTGATAGTGCCGATGTTTGATGATTCGACGAGAATCTGCCGAACCGTCATATCTTCGTCGGGGTGTTCGTGAGAGTCACGAAGGAGGTCGTCGCCATATTGAGCTCGCCATGGCACGTTGAAGACTGTGTTTGGGCCAACTACACCAGTTTCCAAACCTGCGGCAATCGTAATCACTTTCGCAACTGAGCCTGGTTCATATGCGTCAACTGCCGCATGGTTACCGGAGGTGATGCGCACTTCGTCACTCTCGGTGTCGCGCTTGACCGATGCCATCGCATACAGCTCACCGGATTGAGCATCCATCACAATGCAAGTTCCGGCTTTCGATCTAGTGTTTTCAACGCGCTCAAGCAGAGCTTGCTCGCAGGTGAACTGAATTGAGCGGTCGATCGTGAGGATGAGGTCATCACCCGGAACCGCACCTTCCGAGCCGTTTTCGCTACCAGCGATCGATCGTCCTCCCGGGGCTACTTGACGGGTTACGTTGCCGTCTTGCCCAGAGAGAATGTCGTTGTACTGGAGCTCGAGACCTGCGATGCCAATGCCATCGATATCGGTGCGGCCAATCACTGACCTCCCGGTGTCGCCGCCCGGGAGCAGTCGGGTGGGCTCTGCGTCGACATTCACTCCGGCGAGCTTCAACGCGGCTATTTGATCTCCGAGGTCGGCGTCGATCTGCCGGCGAACATAGACATATCCCTTGTCTTTGCGGACCATTTCGTCATAGAGCCGTTGCTGTTCTTCGACGCTGAGGTTCAACATGGTCGCGAGCATGTTGAGCGTCGCTTCCTCGTTGTCGACAAGTTTCGGATTAATGCTGATGGTCGCCGCAGGTATCGATACAGCAAGTTCTTCGCCATCGCGATCAAAGATTGTGCCCCTGTCAGCGACGACTGTTCTTGTTCTGGTCCATTGATTTGTTGCTTCGGCGCGCATCGCATCGCCGCCTGCAGTTTGCAAGCCGATGACCTTTGTTGTTATGACGATGAGCATCACGAAGACGAATGCGACGACGATTTGAATCCGCCGGCGCTGGTTTCCAATCTTGAAACGTCCGGCGGCGGGTTTCGCTGAAATGGCTCGCAGTTTGCGCTGCGGGGAGGCGCTCCGAGGAGTGCTCGTCTGTTTCGATGTTGAAGCCGAGCGGATTGATCGGGCTGTCGACGCTGAAGGGGGCGATTGCTTGCGAACTACCGGGGCAGTGCGTCGCACCGACCGCTGGGGAACTTTGCGGCGGCTCATCAGTCCATACCGTTCATAATTTTGACCATTCGGAATTGATCGAGAGGACCGAGATAATCAGGAACGTCGACGACGTCGCCATCGGTGCTTGTCGCTGCCATGACCATTGCCAGCACTAACGGGTCTACGGCCAGAAAGCTACTGTCCATCGCCGGACTCATTCCGAGTTGACGTGCTCGTTGATCGAGTCGAGCTGGCGCCCGAAGTTCCGCTCGTAAAGCTCTCAGCGTGTCGAAACGATCGTTTGCTTTGTCGATGTCTCTGTCGATCTGGTCGATCACCGCCTGCCGAGAGGCGATCTGCGTGTGAATGACTGCAAGGCTTGCGAGACCGAGGGCGATCAGCGTTGCAGTAAAGACAACGACACGGGTGGTTCGGCGACGGACTTCAACGACCCGAAGTGCTCGACGACGGCTTGGCGCGTGCCTGGTTGCTGGACTGCGGAGAGCAACAGCCATCAAGAGTCCTCCACAATTCGTTCCGCAACACGCATCCGAGCTGATGTTGACCGACGGTTACGTTCCATCTCTGCGGCTGATGGCTTCTTCGCAACCTTCCGAACGATCCGGACGGTCTGCACAGCACCGCACACGCATGGAAGTTCTGGCGGGCATTCACATTGGTTCGCTGCCGCCATCATCCGCTGTTTCACGATCCGGTCTTCTCCCGAGTGGTACGACAGCACTGCCACTCTGCCACCTGGAACTACGCGGTCGATCGCCTTGTCGATCGCAGTTGGGAGGGCTTCGAGTTCTCCGTTGACTTCGATTCGAATTGCTTGGAAAGTGCGCTTGGCTGGATGGCCGCCGGTACGACGTGCGGGTGCCGGTATAGCGGCCACAACGACTTCAGCTAACTGGTTCGTTGTTTCAATTGGACGCGCCGCCACGATCGCATTCGCAATGCGTGAGGCGAACCGCTCTTCGCCATAGCGTCGAATAATGTCGGCGAGGTGGCGAACGTCGTACCCGTTCACGACATCGTCAGCGGTCCAGTTCGCATCAGGGCCCATCCGCATGTCGAGAGGTCCGTCATTTCGGTAGCTGAACCCACGACTGCCCTCATCGAGTTGGTGTGAGGAAACACCTAGATCGAAGATTGCTCCGCTGAGTGCCTCTACCCCGTGTTCCGCAAGGCCTTCATCGATGTCATCAAATCGACGCATGGTCGTGCGAAATCGCCGCCCGAAGTGTCCGAGGCGCTGAGTCGCTGCGTGCAGGGCCTCAGGATCTCGGTCGAGACCGATGACATCAACATCATCACGGGCCTCCAGCAAAGCCTCCGAGTGGCCGCCACCGCCGAGGGTTGCATCGAGAATCGTCCCCGGTGGAACTTCGGCAAACACGTCAACGATTTCGTCTCTCATCACAGGATCGTGAGAAAACGAGGTCTGCTGACCGTCTGCCATCGCCATCAGTCCTGCCACACCCGAGGATTGGTTGCGTGCAAATCTTCCGCTTCGATGGTTTCGTAGCGGGACGGTCTCCACACCTCGATCGAGTTGAGGTTGCCAACGATCACCGCCTGATCGCCGCCGGTGAGACCGGCAAACTCGCGAGCTTTCTCGTCAAGGGTGAGACGTCCCTGTTTATCAACCGAAACTGACACCGTTTGGGTCGCAACTGAACGTCGCTGCCTCGCGGTGGCAGTTCCAGATTTCACCGCTTCGATGACATCGTTTGCCTCGGCTTCGAATACGGCGACCGTCCGGAGGGTGATGCATCCCTGTGGATCCAAGGTTGCGTAACAACGGTCACCGAGTTCACCACGGAAGGGTGCGGGAAGGCCAAGACGACCATTGTCGTCGATGCTTCGGTCGAACACGCCGACGAACATCTGCCCCTCCCTTTCATCCCGCTCCGCCTCAGCTCACAAGTTGCGGTTTCTTGTGAGTGCAAGAAGTATTTCACCTATTTACACCGAAATCAACCATTTCCATCCAATCATCACCAAAACAGATGGAGCGCCGCCACAGAAAGACCTGGTACAGATGTGCCGGCAGGAGACCACTGCATGCGATGGCGCAGGGTTCACGGGCCGACCAGGCGGCCAAATTTACAAGAACGGACAAGGATGCCGGAGCTACGAGCGCTAACGGTTGCCGAGTGACGCGCCAACCACCGATGTCAGCGCATCAAGGAGACCGTCATTGAGCACATCTCGAACCTGCTCATCAACGATCGCGGGCCTTCGAAGCGGTCTCGGGGCTTCCTCAACGATGAGAGCAAGAATCTCAGCTGTTGGATCAATAAAATGTAACTGGCCTTGAACCCGAGCACCATCTCTCGTTCTCCGTTGGCTCAGACCTACAAGCTTCGACTCTTCCACCATGAGTTCGCCATGTGAGTGCCCAGCAAAACAAACGAGTTCGGCGTTCGCATCGGTGTCTGTCTGGCCAACGAACTGCCATATGCCAGGAAGAGCGCAGTCGAGCGATGCAAGGGCAGCAAGCCACCAACGACCGACCTGCTCCATCATTCCGAGGGGCTCAGCAACATACCGAGGGTCGTCAGCACCAATCTCGATATCAATCCACAACGATCGATGAGGGTCGACGAGAACTATTCCCCCGCCTGATCGGCGACGGATCACCTCGATGTTTCGCTGAGCCGCACGTTCGAGATCGATGAGGCGTTCTGACTGCCGAGACCCGAGCACCAGCGCCCTCGACTCTGGAATGCACCGCACCAAGCGAACCCCATCACGACGAACCGGAGTGACCGCGTGCAACTCTTCAGCGGTCGCCGAGCGACTAAAAGATTCAGTGTTCAACTTGCGACCGGAAGGTACGCACGCCAGGCGGAAGGCATCCGCGACACGCCAATGACCGCCCACGCCGGGGACTTCGGTGCAACCGATGGACGCCGTAACACCATCCCCGCCTCTTCTGGGGTGCGATCACGTTTTGAAAGGTTGCAGGGTTTGCAGGCAGCGACGAGGTTTTCCCAGCTGTGATGGCCCCCGCGGGAGCTCGGCACAATGTGGTCGATCGAGTCAGCATGGGACCCGCAGTACTGGCACTGGTAGTCGTCTCGAGCGAAAACCGCTCGGCGAGACAGCACGGCCCGCCGGTGTCGAGGCGCTTTCACCATATATCGCAACCTGACGACGAGAGGGACGTTCATCGCAAAGGAAGGCGAACGCACGAGCTCTTCACCCGACTCAATAATCTCGGCCTTGTCAGCAAGAACAAGGCATGTCGCCCTTCGGGCGGACACCACACTTAGCGGCTCGAAACTTGCGTTAAGCACGAGCACGTTTCTCATCTCTTATGCCCTGAGGCTCTCGAACATCATTGCCGCGCTAGCCGGCGCATCTCGCCACACCACATGAGGTATTCCACCACATCTCGGCTTGTCGGGGGGTGATCATTTGATCCGTACTGGGTGACGGTTCGAAAAGCGAGATAGTCAGGGGCCGGCACAGGTAAAAACGGGGCTCTAGTGAACCACCCCTTCGGCGCAAGCAACGCCATCTGGCGAAAAGCCGTGACCCACAAACGAGGCCGACGGGAAACCGCAATGACAACGACGAGAACAAATTTTGATCTCGCAATCAGTCTTTTCACACCGGGCGGGGTTCCTTTGGCAATCCAAGCACCATTTCACCGATGATGTTTCGTTGCACCTGCGATGAGCCAGCGTAGATCGTGCCGGCTCGGGCCGACAGGAAGGTGCTGCTCCACGATGCCGATGAGTTTGGCGCCCCAGCATCATCTGCCCCAAACGACGATGATGGAGGTCGGCCGGATGGGGCCATCGCCTCTGCACCGAGAATCTTAGTTGCGAGTTCGGTGACCGTAAGGTGGTATTCGCTCCAATACAACTTGGAGATGGCACCGTCCGGACCCGGGTGATGCCCCTTCAAGAATTGGGTGAGCACTCGCATACCGCTATACCGCATGATCTGAACTTTGGCGTAGGCCTTCATGAGCTCCTGTCTAATGACAGGGTCTTTTGTCAGTCCTCGCTCTGCTGCAAGCACCAACAAACGATCTATTTCTGCTTGGAAGCGAATCGGCATTGTCGCTGCAGCCTCGCCTCGTTCGAATCCAAGCAACGTCATCGCAACGGCCCACCCGTTGTTTACACCGCCGACAACATTGTCTTTCGGGCAGAGAGCGTCGGTGTAAAAGACCTCGTTGAACTCTGAGTCACCGTTGATCATTTTGATCGGTCGCACTTCAACGCCTGGCTGGCGCATATCGACGAGCAAGAACGAAATTCCCTTATGCTTTGGAGCATCGGGATCGGTGCGAGCGAGGGTGAAAATGTGGTCAGCGAGATGTCCTGCCGAGGTCCAGATCTTTTGACCATTCAGGACCCACTGATCACCGTCGAGTTGGGCTTTCAATCCGACATTGCCGAGGTCGGACCCGGCGTTTGGCTCGGAGTAACCCTGACACCATGTGTCTTCGCCAGAGAGCACCCTCGGCAGGTAGTGCTCCCGTTGCTCCTCGCTACCCATGAGGAGCAACGTGTTGCCAAGCATCTGAATGCCGAACACGTCATTAGGTCCTCCGGTGGGAACACCTGCGATCGCAAACTCCTCAGCGAGGATCACCTGCTCAAGTGCCGATAGTCCTGCGCCGCCATATTTCTGTGGCCAACCGGGAGCGAGGTAGCCCGACTCGAAGAGCGTCTGTCGCCATTCCGAAACAAACCCGGTGATCTCGTCACCTTCTAACGAACCGATGCCGGTGAAACCGCTCGGCAATTTCTCAGCAAGGAAGGACTTCACCTTCGCTCGATAGGCATCGGCGTCTACGTCATACACAGGAAGCATGTTCTAAGCGTAGCGAGTTGAGGTGCCTCCAAAGTAGCGGAGCGCTTGGAATTAAGGAGTATCGAGTTGCGATGCGTCTGTCGCCAAGGCTACTGCAGATGCACCAGCGAGAACATGAAGCTGAGCAACACCGACATCTAGTTGCTTGAGGTGGGAGAGGCGCGTGCGTTCAGCAAGCTCGTCTCGAATCGACTCAATAAAAGTCTCGCGAAATGCTTCAACCACAACACCTCCAATTCGAATGCGCTGAATGTCCATCATTGCGGCGAGCGACGCACATGCCCTTGCAACCATCATTCCTGACTGGGTGATGAGTGAACTCGGAGTTGAAACAAGCCCTCGACCGGTTGTTGCTTCGATGCCGCGCACACTGGCATACGAATCGAGACATCCAGACTTTCCACAAACACACGGCCTCCCTTCGACATCGACTGCAAGATGAGCAAACGCTCCCGCCGATCCCCGCTCGCCCTTCAAGAGCCGCCCTCCTACGACGACACCACCATCTACGTCATCACCAAGGTGCAAGCCAATTGCCGACGAACCCTCAGAGGATGCGAGGGCGTATGCGCGTCCCGTACTTTCGAGAATTGTTGGGCAGCCGACTACGTCTGTGATTGAGTCGCGAATCGGTAATTCTCTCCAATCGTTGTCACCGATCGGTGCGAAGCCGCCAAGTTCTTCATCAACGGGGCCGGGTCCGGTGGCTGCACAAAGGATTGGACGTTGCTCGGCCGGAGTCGCAGCCAGTACCCGCTGCACGAGCCTCCTCAGCGCAGTCAGCCGGTCTCTTGACGGGGTTACGACCCGGTCTCTCACGCCAACGTTTCCCTGATGATCGATGATGCCGACCGCAAGGTGACGTTCACCTAGGTCGATTACCATTCGAACGTCGACGTGAAGAGGGGGTGACGGGTTGACCGCCATTAGATCTCAGCCTTGACGACGAGCACGTGCCGACGCGGCCCAGGCCGACATGGAGGCGCCGCTGAGTTGCTCACGGCCGATCACAGCAATTTCGTTTGCAACCACAATGCTGAGGGCGACGACGCCGACGAAAATAAGAAATGCAACGAGGTAACTCACCGCAAGCGCCAGAACAGTTGCGACCACGCCAACTGCGGCTCCAAACAGCGATACGAACAGGCGACGTCTCGACACGGCAACCCCTCGTTCTGAAAACGACGGATCTTGTTCGAGTTCTTGCTCGATTTGCCGCAAAATACGCTGTTCGTCGTCAGAGAGTGGCATTAGTTTCCATTTCAATAATTTGCAAGCAGATAGGCTGACAACAGTTTCGCACGTGACGGGCCTCGACTCAACGTTTGCTCGAGGGATTCTCATCTCTTTCCGAGCGTAACGACCCAGCAAGACGAAGTGAGCCACCACCAAAACGATCCCTCACCCGGTCGATTGCCTCATCTCTGCGACCTTGATCATGATATTCAGTCGAAAAGAGATCGAGTTGCTCCACTGCGGACCCAAATCCCGATGCACTCACCCCAAGCAATCTGACCGAACGGCTATTCACCGCACTAACTAGGAGTTCGTCGAGCACTCCAATCACCTCCGAGGTTGACGCAATCGGGGCTGACCACGTGTGTGAACGCGTCAGGGTGGTGAAGTCAGAAAGCCGAACCTTGATTGACCAGGTCTTTGCGCCACCAACTCCTGACCGAATTCGGCTCGTAACGATGTCGGCCATCCGGAGAAGTTCAGCATGAAGTTCCTTAGCGTCGGTGAGATCTGCACCAAAGGTCTCTTCGTGACCGATCGACTTTGCCTCACGGTCCGGAACAACAGGTCGCTCATCTCGCCCGTGTGCCAACTCGATCAACTGCGCTGTCAGCGCTTCACCGAGTTGGGCCCGCAAGACCTCTTCGGGCATCGCCGAAAGTTCCGGAACCGTTTTCACCCCAATCTTTTCAAGTTTTGCTCTCGACTTCGGACCAACCCCCCACAGACGACCAACATCGAGTCGTCGCACGAAGTCATACTCAGTCCCTGCATCGACGACGACAACGCCAGGGCCGGGCTCAATACCTGACAGAGATGCCACAGGCTTTGCATCAACAGATGCCAATTTCGCAATAAACTTGTTGGTGGCAACGCCCACTGAACTCCCGAGTCCAAGTTCAGAAGAAATCTGTTGACGTATTGACCCAGCAAGTCGAGCGGCAGCGTCAAGCCCTGGGGCCGGCACCGTTACGTCAAGGAACGCTTCGTCGAGTGCCAACGGTTCGACAAGAGAGGTTTGCGCATCGAAGATGTTTCGAACGCGCGCGCTCATAGCGCTGTACTTCCTGTGATCTGGCGGTAGCGCAACAAGATGCGGACAACGTCGTTTTGCCTCGGCTCCTGACATTGCTGATCGCACACCAAATCGCCGAGCCTCATACGAAGCTGCTGCAACGACCCCTCGATCTGAACTTGCTCCTACTACAACTGGCTTGCCGACAAGGTCAGGTCGGTCGAGTAACTCAACTGAAACAAAAAACGCGTTCATATCGATATGAAGAATCGAACGTTGGGGTTTCTCCTTTTTCGTTTTTTTGAAGGTTTCGATGTATTCAGTATCGCACCGATCCGCTCCACACGACAGCCACCACACCTGTACGGTGAGGAGGTGTCCAATCTGCCACAACCGTCCTTCCGACCTCGTGAACTTTCGGCACTACCGCCCCAGACCGCTCGCGCTATTGCGTTCGCCATGACTGTGATCGTCGGGGTGCTCGGAGCGATTCTTGGCTACGCACTCGGAAATGCAACCTGCATAGATGACTGTTCGCTGAAAGCTGGATCGTTCCTCCTCATTGGAGCCATCGCTGGTGCGCTCGGAAGTGCAGTCATGTCAGTTCTCGCCCTTCGAGCGATGGGCGAATGGGACGAGATTCGCGACCGAGAGCGTGCAGGCCATGCCCCGCAATGACGACGACTTCACCACTGATTTGACCACTAATTTGAGCGAACTTTGCATAGATCTCGCAGTGGAAGCCGCATCGACCGCAGCCCTCAGCCGCGCTCATCAGCCAATATTTCCATCGGCAACCAAATCATCGGCCACCGACCTCGTCACACCATCTGACCGAGCAGCCGAACGTTTCATTCGTGCCCAACTTTCAACCCAACGTCCGAATGATGGAATTATCGGTGAAGAAGAAAGTGACCTCACCGGAACGAGCGGATTGACATGGATCGTCGACCCCATCGACGGAACAACCAACTTCGTGTTCGGACTGCCCGCTTGGGGTTGCTCGATTGCAGTTACACGAGGCGATCAACTACTTGCGGGAGCAGTCCACATTCCAGCGTTATCGGAGACGTACTCAGCGACCCTCGGCCGAGGGGCGAGGTGCAACGGCAGTGAGATCGCAGCCTCTGCCACCACGTCATTCGAGACAGCACTTGTCGCAACTGGTTTTTCGTACCGCCCGCAGCGCCGCGCCCAGCAAGGGGTCACCGTTGCTCGGCTACTCCCACAAGTAAGAGATATCCGACGATCGGGCTCCGCTGCGTACGACTTGTGTTGTGTTGCGGCTGGAACCGTTGATGCCTACTACGAAGAAGGTCTCTCACTGTGGGATCTCGCAGCCGGAGCGCTCATCGCTAGCGAGGCTGGTGCTCAAGTTGAGTATTCGCCCTCTGGAACTCGGACAGATATCGCGGTCGTCGCCTCTTCGCCTGGCATCTTTGAATTGTTACGGTCTGTTATCTGCGGCTGAGAGAAGACCCGAATCCCCCGTGTGCACGCATTACGACCGAATTGCGGCACAATACAGGAGTGGGAACTCGCATTCTGAGCGTGGAAGACGACGAACGCATTCGACAAGCCGTCAAACTTGCCCTCGAAGATGAGGGCTGGATTGTCGACGAGGCGGAAAGTGGCGAAGTTGCGATTAACACTTTTCAGCGTCACCCCGCCGATGTTGTGCTTATCGACATCATGCTTCCGGGTATCGACGGTTTTGAGTTGTGTCGAACTATTCGTCGAACAAGTGACGTCCCCGTCGTGATGGTGACTGCCAGAAACGACACGCACGACATTGTGGCCGGTTTAGAAGCAGGCGCTGATGATTACCTGACGAAGCCGTTCGCTCCCAAGGAGTTGTCCGCACGTATCCGTGCGCTACTGCGACGAACACGGCCATCGTCTACACCTCATGCCCGCATTTCTCTCGGCGACCTCGAAATCGTCCCCGATGAGGGCAAAGTCTCACGAGGCGGTGAAGAGGTACATCTCACCAAGACTGAATTCAGATTGCTCTGCGAACTTGCAGACAACCCTGGCAAGGTGTTTAGTCGTGAAGATCTTCTCGACAAAGTGTGGGGCTATGACTATTTCGGAGATGGCCGGCTTGTTGACGTTCACATTCGTCGACTTCGCACCAAAGTCGAGGCTGACCCTGCAAATCCTCGGCACGTCGTAACCGTTCGCGGACTCGGATATCGCTTACAGACGTGAGCCTCGCCGATCTTCCGAGCGACGAGCAGTCGACGGTAGAGCAACCTCAGCAACGCCGCAGTCGATGGAGCCTCCGCCGTCGAATCCTCGCCACGTTCGCTACTGGCGCAATCTTTATGGCGGTTCTTCTTGCCGTCACCACCTATGGGCTTGCGAGCTCAAACGTTGTGCAACAGCGCGACCAAACCAGCGTCGAGACCACTAAGCGAAATGCGCAGATAACCCAGACCGCTCTCAGGGGGCCTGCTGCAACGGCTCAACCCGCACTTGACGCTCTTGCGGCATTCGGAGTGAACAATGCTCTTGTGTGGTACTCCAACGAGTGGCACGCGAGCGGAAACTACGAGCCCATCGCCCTTCCTCAAACACTCGTAGACCGAGTCATCGAAGATGCAGTGCCTGCGCGTATGGTCGCAAATGTCGAAGACGACCCTCACATCATCGTTGGTTGGCCTCTAGCCAATGACGGTGCCTTCTTCGGGTTCTTCAGTCTTGCCGAGGTTGACTCAGCGCTTTCGAGCGTACGTCTCTCGCTCTACATCGCAGGTGGCCTCACTCTGGGTCTCAGCGTGATCGCTGGGGCGTTTGCCGCCCGCAGAGCGGTACGCCCAGTTGCAGATGCAGCTCGGGCTGCAAAATCGATCGCAGGTGGCCGGCTCGATACCCGGTTAAACCCCGAGAAAGACCCTGATCTTGGGGTTCTTGCTGAGTCGTTTAACGATATGGCCGAAGCTCTCGAGCAACGCGTTGAGCGAGATGCACGATTTGCCTCTGATGTGAGCCATGAACTCCGCTCCCCGCTCATGACGCTTGAAGCGTCAATTGAGGTGATGGAAAGCCGCAGATCAGAAATGCCTGAGCGAGCTCGAGCAGCAGTAGATCTGCTGCGGAGTGACGTCACCCGCTTTCGGACCCTCGTAGAGGACCTTCTCGAAATTTCTCGATTTGATGCCGGTGCAGTACCCCTCAACCTCGATGATCTCAGAGCGCTCCAATTTGTAGAGCAAGCGATTGGAGTGAGCAGTGCTCCTAACACGCTCCTTGTCAGCGAGGCCCGTGTTGATGGGCTCATCATTCAGGGTGACCGCCGCCGACTCGCACGGGTGATCGCCAACCTCATTGACAATGCGCGAATCCACGGTGACGGTGAGGCAAAGATTTCACTTGAGGTCCCTACTCACTCGGGGCACGTTAAGCAACTGCTCCATATTGCGGTCGAAGACCATGGTCCAGGTGTTCCCCAACACGAGCGAGCTCTGGTGTTTGAGCGGTTTGCCCGAGGTGTTGCTGCGGGACGACGTTCATCGGGTGATGGTTCCGGCCTCGGCCTTGCCCTCGTCGCTGAGCACGTTCGGCTTCACAACGGCAGAGTTTGGGTTGAAGACCGGCGGGATGGTCAACAGGGAGCCAGGTTCGTCATCGAATTGCCTGCAGAAGAGATCGAAGTCGAATGAAGCCGGACCGCCTTGGACTCGCCACGCTTCTGCTGCTGCCGATGCTGATGTCCTGCGGAATTGCGATGGATGCAACACCGAGAGATATCCCAGCCTCTCAGCGTTTATTGCCTCTAGAAAACGATGCAACTACGTTTGACTCGACCGGATCGAGCCTCATCTACCTCGTCTCCGCTGGCGATGATCGGTCATTGAAGTCGGTCCGACGTGGCAGCGACACTCAGGCCGACCTGCTCGACGTCCTTCTCGCTGGCCCAACCGAAGATGAATCGGTTGCTCAACTCAGCACTTCTCTCCCACCAGATCTCGAAATTTTATCAACACGAAGTGTCGGTTCGGTCGCCTACATCGACCTCTCGGACGCAATGACGGCACTCAGCGGGCAAGCCCTTCTCATAGGTGCCGCACAACTGGTACTCACGACTGTCGAACTCCCAGGAATTGAAGCTGTCCAGCTCACGGTCGCCGGTGAACGCTTCCCTTGGCTCACGTCGCATGGCGACACAACCTCAGGTTTGCTCCGCATTTTTGACTTCGCCACAACCTTCGAGAGCTCTCAGCCAAACTTTCCGTCGCTGCCGCCGAGCACCTAGTGCGCTTATCTATGCGAAGAACATTTCTGCGACGTTGCTCACGAGGTCAAGATCAACCGTTCGCGATCGGCCCGCTGCTTCAGCGAGGGGAACGGTAACGATGTTGTTGTCTCGAAGGGCGACCATCGATCCCCATTTTCCCTCTCGTGCCGCATCAACTGCGGCAACTCCAAAGCGGGTTGAGAGCACTCTGTCGAACGCTGTTGGCGTTCCACCGCGCTGCACGTGACCGAGAAGAACTGGTCGGGTCTCAAAGCCAGTTCGAAGACCGATTTCGGCGGCAACGATGCTTCCGATTCCTCCCAACCGAACGTGCCCATACTCATCTCGGGACTGATCTGGGACGTCAATAGTTCCTTTTACGGGTCGAGATCCCTCCGAGACGACCACGATTGATGCAAATCTGCCACGGGAGTGTCGGCGAACGAGACGCTCACAGACCTCATCGATATCGAACGGTCGTTCTGGGATGAGCACAACCGCTGCACCGCCAGCAAGACCCGCATGAGTCGCAATCCAACCACTGTGGCGACCCATCACCTCCACCACCATCACACGGTCATGAGATTCGGCGGTGGTGTGCAACCGATCGATTGCGTCAGTTGCAATTTGAACGGCCGTGTTGAATCCGAATGTGAGGTCAGTGCCCTCAATGTCATTGTCGATGGTTTTCGGAACTCCAATCACCGGGATCCCATGCTCTCGAAACAGGATTTCGCCAACGGTAAGCGACCCATTTCCGCCAATGATAATCAGTCCATCAATCCCCATTTCAGCGATGGTTGACCGCACGCGGTCAACGCCATCGGGGCTGTCCAGTGGGCTTCCACGGGTGGTGCCAAGCACCGTCCCACCTCGCGGAAGGGTACCCCGCATCGTCTCGACGGTAATCGGGTGTGTTCGACGGCTCATTACGCCCTCCCATGCGTCGACAAAGCCGATGATCTCATCACCGAATACGCGCTCACCCTTGCGAATAATGGCTCGAATCACCGCGTTAAGCCCGGGGCAATCTCCACCCCCCGTGAGAACTCCGAATCGCACCTTTCGAAGGATACGCCTGTCGACTGATAGAACGAACCCATGGCGTGGGACAGCAATCGACCGGTTCCTTGGCAGCGACTCATTCGGGAATGGCTCATTTATGTTGCGATCATGGTGGTTATCGTCTTTGTTGTAGTGCAGCCTTCGAGCAGGGTTGGAGCATTTGCGGGTCTCTTTATAAGTGGACCTGCGTACCTTGCTTTTGGTGGCGTACTTGCAAAGTTTGGTTATAGCCGTGAACGTTTGCGGCGAGCAATCCCAAAACCGTCCACTCGAAGCGCCGAGTCGCATGAGCGTTCGGTCCGACCTCGGCCTGCCCCAACCAAACGGACTGGCGGCGGCACACCGCGCAAACTCTAAACGGCAATCGAGTTAAATAACCCGGTTACCATCGCCACATGACTACGGGCACTTGTGTAATTGCGATCGACGCCGGAACCACCGGTGTCCGAGCCCGCTCAGTGCATCTTGATGGCCGAGCTCCTGAGTCCGAATACCAAGAGTTCACCCAGTTTTTTCCCGAGCCGGGCTTGGTTGAGCACGATGTCGATGAAATCTGGTCGGCGGTCGTTTCAACCTTGAATGCGGTCATCCAACGCGTTGGACGCAACAACGTTGCCGCCATCGGCATCACAAACCAGCGGGAAACGGTTGTCGCATGGTCGCGGTCCACGGGAGAGCCACATGGTCGAGCGATCGTCTGGCAAGATCGTCGGACTGCCGATGAGTGTGCGCAACTTGAAAGCAATGGACTCCTTCCAATGGTTCGGGAGCGCACCGGGCTTGTTCTTGATCCCTATTTCAGCGGCACAAAGTATGCTCGCATGCTGCGCGATCGATCAATCGCCATCGATGGCGACCTCGCACTCGGCACGATCGACAGTTGGATTATCTGGAAGCTCACCAACGGCGAGGCCCACGTCACTGATCCAACAAATGCAAGCAGAACCATGCTGTACAACATTGTTGAGCATCAATGGGATGACGACCTCTGCAGTGCTCTGAACGTGCCAATCGGCGCCCTTCCTGAGGTTTGCCCATCATCTGGACGTTTCGGGTTGACGTCAAGCGGCTCAGGAATTCCTGGCGGAATTCCGATCAGCGGAGTTGCCGGCGATCAGCAAGCGGCTCTATTCGGGCAAGCCTGCTTCGACCAAGGAATGGCCAAGAACACCTACGGCACGGGCAGTTTTGTTCTTCTCAATGTGGGAACAGAGTGTCCGCCCGTCACCGATGGAATGCTCACGACGATTGCGTGGGACCTCGGCGCTGGCTCACCGACCTACGCTCTTGAGGGGTCAGTTTTCGTTACCGGTGCTGCAATTCAATGGCTGAGAGATGGACTTGGCATCATCTCATCGGCACCCGAGGTTGGTCCTCTTGCGGCAACGGTCCCAGATAGTGGCGGCGTTGTCATCGTTCCTGCGTTCACCGGCTTGGGCTCACCTTGGTGGGACCCGCACGCTCGGGGCACCATCTGTGGTCTCACCCGAGGTTCGACCGCAGCCCATCTTGCTCGCGCAACCGTTGAGTCGATGGCGTTTCAGACGAGGGATGTGATCGATGCGATGACATCCGCATCGGGTATTTCCATTGAAGACCTGAGGGTTGATGGTGGCGCGTCAGTCATGGATCTCCTTCTTCAATTTCAGGCAGATCAACTTGGGGTGACCGTCCGACGACCGGTCGACCATGAAACTACTGCCCTCGGAGCCGCTCGACTCGCTGGTCTCGCAGAGGGGGTCTGGACTTCGCTCGATGAGTTAGCGGCAGACTGGCAACTCGATGCGGAGTTCTCACCTGAGCCCGACCGGACGATGACAGATCTTGCTCACCAGCAATGGAAGCGAGCAGTTGAACGTTCACTCAACTGGGCCGGGTAGGCCTGCTGATTTACTCTGCAGTGAGCTTGGTGAGACCGCGCCGCAGGTTGCGCATCGCCTGTGCGATGCGCTGTTCATTCTCAATGAGGGCAAAGCGGGCGTAGCCCTCTCCCCCAGGCCCAAAACCGACTCCAGGTGAAAGCGCAACGTCACATTCTTTGACGAGCATTGAGCAGAACTCAACAGAGTCGAGATCGCTGTATGCCTCGGGAATTGGAGCCCATACGAACATGGAGCCTCCGGGTCTTGGCACTTCCCAACCGATCTTTGAAAGGCCATCGATGAGGGCATCACAGCGTGATTCGTAAATTGAGCAGATTTCTTTCGGGTAGTCAGCGGCTTCCCGAAATGCGACTGTTGCCGCTATCTGCACTGGTTGGAACATTCCGTAGTCGAGATAACTCTTCAGCTTCACTAGTGCTTGTACAACTTCGGCACTCCCAACCATGAATGCGCTTCTCCATCCCGCCATCGAGAAGCTTTTCGTCATCGAGTACTGCTCGACGGCAACTTCTTTCGCGCCTTCCGCTTGCAGAATGCTCGGCGGCCGAACCCCATCGAACCCGATATCTGCGTATGCAAAATCGTGAACGACAATCATTTCTCGTTCTCGACAAAAGTCGACGACGCGCTGCATAAAGTCAAGATCGACGCACGCTCCGGTCGGGTTATGAGGAAACGAAATAACAAGCACTCGTGGCTTTGGCCAGCCAATGTCGTATGCCCGGTGAAGGTTGTCGAAGAACTCCTCTGAGAAGTTTGCGCGCTCGTCGGGGTGAGAGAGCCCACGCATCGGGAGCTGACGCAGGTCGGCTCCCGCGAACAAGGGGCCATACATATGTATCGGGTAGCTCGGGGTCGGAACGATCGCTGCGTCACCGCGTTCGAGCAACACCCACATCAAATGGGAGAACCCCTCTTTCGAACCGATGGTGTTGGTGACCTCCAGCTCAGGGTCAAGCTGCACCCCCCAAGAGCGCTCATAATATTTCGCAACTTCTTCGCGAAGGCGGGGTAAACCTCGACTCAATGAGTACCGATGATTTCTTGGGTTTTTAGCCGATTCGGCGAGTTTTGCAACCGCAACATCTGGTGACGGAAGGTCAGGGTTTCCGAACCCAAGGTCGATGACATCTGCACCGCGCTGACGAGCCTCAATCTTCAGCCCATTGATAATGGTGAACACGTAGGGTGGGAGGTTCGTAATCCGGCGAAATTCCATATGTGACGACGCTACCGGCGGGTCGGCGAACGGCCGACGTTACTCAACCTCATGAAGCAAAGAGGCTCCTACTGCTCCCGCTCGCTCCCCCAAATGAGCAAACGCAACTTCCGGGATTGTTCTCACATGCGGCTGGTACAACAATTTTTCGAACCAACGCTTAATCGGATCAAGGTAAAGGTCCGAGCCCACAGCAAGGCCGCCCCCGAGCACAAAGCATTGAGGGTCGAGAACGTTGGTGAGATTCACGAGGCCTAGGGCAACCCAGCGCCCGAACGCGTCGATTACCTTCATCGAATCGGCATCACCCTCGCGAGCAGCCTGTTGCACATGTTCACCCCGGACAGCTTCCGCGTCTCCTCCAGCGAGTTCGATCACCCGACTAACACGCCGACCAATTGCGTACTCACGCGCAAGGCGTGCGAGCCCACTTCCCGAGGCGTACCGCTCCCAGCATCCTCGACGACCGCATGGGCATGGAGGACCGTCCGGGTCGACCACCATGTGGCCGTACTCGCCAGCAAACCCGTGGGCACCCTGTTGTAATTTGCCGCCGGCGACAACGCCTCCGCCGATGCCGGTTCCGAGAGTGACGAGCATCATGTCGAGAGCGCCAACTGCGGCACCCAACTTCCATTCAGCTAGCGCCCCGCACGTTGCGTCATTGCCTACTTTCACCGGCTGGCGAATTGTCGACCTGAGCTCACCAGCGATGTCGAAGTCGGCCACTCCGTCAAGATTTGGCGAAGCGCGCAACACACCGTCGTGGGTGACAAGCCCGGGCACTCCGACACCTACTGTGTCAATTGCAGTGAATTCCGCTTCGAACGCCGTCACCATTTCAGTCAGCGTCGTGATGAGCATCGGCAGACTTCCGTCACCCCGGGGCGTGGGTCGTTTCACTGCCCTCACCACTTCACCAGTGGGTGTTAGCACTACGCCGAGGCACTTTGTGCCCCCGACATCAATTCCGATACGAAACCCCGACAAAGAGGCAGAGTCGCTCAAGCTTCGGCGACGGCCTTCATCTCATTGACAGCATTCAGGATGCGGCGTTCTGCCCGTCGTTTCACAAAGCCCGGGAGCGGAACTACGAGATCAATGCTGAGGTCATACCGCACCTCTGTCTGACCGTCACTCGGCGACGAGAGGGTGTATGCCCCATCAATCGATCGCTGAATGTCTCCGGACACCATCGACCAACTCAACTTGTGTGGGGCATCGGAGTAGTCGTACCGAAGGGTGTAATGCGTCGTTCGCCCCAACGCCGATGCTCGGAACTCGACGTCAAGGGGTCGCCCCTCATCGTCGCTTGACTGAACGTTCACCGATTTCACATCGTGGGCCCAACTTGGATAGGCAGTCACATCTGCCGCGATTTCCCAAACCCGATCGATCGGCGCCTGAATAGTGATTGTTTCCGATGCGCTGTCGGCCATGGCTCTATTGTGCCTTATTCCGACTCGCCATTTGGTGACAGTCGTGAAGAGTCGATCACACGCTCGCCAAATGTTCCATGAGAACTTGCCCACAGACCGTTCATGCCGAGGCCCAACATCGGCACGAGGATTCCTAGCGCCAGCGAAGAGCCGGGGTTGCCATCGGGTCCTGAAGATCGCCAGAACGTCGTTACGAATGCAGTAATCACCTGTATGACAAGAGCACTATTCATTTGCCAGCGCACAGACGTTGGAGCGCATCCACCTGTAAGGAAGTACACCGATGTCACCGCGAGTTCTTCTGTGCGGCTGCGCTGGACAGCACTCCAAAAACCCCACAAAAACACGACGATGCCGACGCTGAACAAGACCATCGCAGTTACTGCGCCAACCCACTGTGCAGATGTGTCAAACACGATGGCGGCATAGAGCGCAGTGATGACAAACAGCGCAGTCAGCAGTTGATGTAGTCGAACGATTGCGGTTCCGGCCTTGAATGCCATTACGTCATCATGCCGACCGGCTGACACTCAATCAACTCCTTCTTCATTCACTATTCGATGGCTGAGAGAGAATGTCAGACAACCGTTGCGAGAGCGCGTCGTAGGTGAATTGTTCGACGACTCGTGCTCGGGACTGTGCTGACATTTCATTTCGTTGTTCTTGATTTGCCAGCAAGGTTCGCAGTGCTTCTGCAACCTCACCGACGTCGGAGGGGTGTTCGACAACTTTGCCGGTACGTCCATCGTCGACAGCTTCATCACTGCCTCCGCTGCGACCTGCAAGTTGGGGCGTACCGCAAGCTGCGGCTTCCAAAAAGACGATGCCGAAGCCTTCCTGTTCGAGTCCGAGCCAACGATCTCGGCACAGCATGGCTCCAACATCAGCTGCGCCGTAAAGCAACGGTAACTCTTCATCGGAGACCCTTCCGAGAAGTTCAACGGGCGCATTCGTCGTATCGATGATCTTCTGCAGACGCTTGCTATCTCTGCCCGACCCTGCGATAAGCACCCGTAGATCGGGAGATCCAGCGCCAACCAGTGCGGCTGCTTTGATCAGCGTGTCGAAACCTTTTCGCGGAACCAGCCGAGAGACTCCAACAACAAGGTGTGTTTCTTCGGAGAGTCCGTGCCGTGTCCGATACTCGTTTCGCACTTCTGGCTGCGGAGGCTGGAACCGTTCTGTATCAACCCCTGGATATAGCACCACGCCTGGCAGTTTGCGACGAATCGACCGCTCAGCCTCTGCTAGTGCATATTCGCCGCACGAAATGATCTGGCGGGCATGACGCAGCGTTCGGTTGAGGAGTTGCCTCGAGACTGGGAGCCGCCCTGGGATAGTAACTTCAGCTCCGTGGAGAACGACGTCGTAGGGAACATCAAGATGCGGGCCGATCAAGCCGAGCGGTATAGCGGGGTCGAGAACCACGAGTTCGGCATCGGTTGCCTTCACGAGCGCGTTCACTCGTTTCACCATTGGTGGGTGAGGCAGTAGTACTGGTTCACGGGTTCGAACCACCTCGAAGGGTTGTGCTGCATCAAATTGCTGTGCGTCATGATGCGGGCTCGTGAGAACGGTGAATGAATCTGGCGGAAGCCGGCGCCACCACTCCCACAGAACCGACTGAATCCCACCGACTTTTGGCGGGAAGTCATTCGTGACTAACAAGTGTTTGATCGTCATTGCGGCACCTGCAGAGCCCTGCGTGCAATTTCGTCGACCGCCCATTGTGCGTGCTCGGCAAGGACGAAGTCTTTGCCGTCGATCACACTCTGGAGTACATCAAGCGTTTCGTAATCGTTGGGGTCCGTCGTGTTTCCCAACACGATGATGGCGTTGCGACGTAGCCAACGGGGGTCTCGCTCAGCGATGTACCACAATCCATAGGTGTCAAGAAGTTCATCGTCACTCATCGTGAGCATGGCAAGCGGGTCGACCCACTCCCCTAAACCTGGAGCTGCACTCGACATGTTGCGGCGACCGAGTCGAACTGTTGGCGGGCAGGCCTCCTGACAATCGTCGCACCCGTATATGCGGTCTCCGAGGGCGGCCCTCAACTCGGTTGGGAATGTCCCTGATTTCTGCAAGAGCCATGCGAGACATCGACGAGCATCGATGACGCCTGGTGCCACGATGGCGCCGGTTGGGCATCCGTCAAGACATCGTGTGCACGAGCCGCAACCATCGTCGACCGGTTGCGAGGGCTCGTACATTGCGGTCGTGATAACGCTGCCAAGCACGAAGTAACTGCCTGCTCCTGGCAAGAGCAGGTTGGCATTTTTTCCAAACCAGCCAATGCCGGCACGGTATGCGGCCTCGCGGTCGACAAGCGCATTGTCATCTGCAAATGCGACCGCGCGTTCGCCGGCCATTTTTATATTTCGGGCGACAGAGCGCAGCGCAGTGCGAAGGATCGAATAGTGGTCGGCACGCGCATATCGGGCGATGTGTGCTCGACGGCCAGTTGCTGGTGTGACGTCATCGGCAAGGTACGGCAGCGCTGCGACAATGATCGATTGTGCTCCAGCGACAGAGGCCGTCGGGGTCGTTGAACGTTCAGGATTTCGCCAGGTGAACGACATGTTGTCCGCGAAGCCTGAGGCTTTTCTTTCGGCAAGGGATTTACGGGCGCGCAGCATGGGGGTTGCGGGAGCGACCCCGACGTGGGTGATTCCATGGGCTTCAAGTTCGACCTTGATCTCATCGATCGTCGGTACTGGTGGTTTCGCTCGCATGGTTACGAATACAAGACCTGCGAGAAGTGTGCGCTACTCACGATGTTTGCCCCTTCGCTACGCACGTCGCGCTGAATTGCTTGGTCGTCGGTGATGACCACAACCGGTCGACTGAGCGGCAGGCGCCGGACTTCTTCACGGATGACGTCATCTGCAGTGATTCCGTTGGGTGAGTACATCACTCGAATTAGTGAACGATTCTCTCGATGGGCGCCTGAGATGTCGGCCCCATCAAAGACGATGACAAGATGTGTGCCGAAGCGTGCTGCCAGTTGCTCGGTGGCTGCAATTAGCAGCTCTCGCTGTTGTTCGAGTGAGCGATCGGGCCATGTGCCCTTGGTGACGTTGTAGCCGTCGATGATCACTGTTGCTGTTGACTTCAGTAAGTAAATCGTCCTCTCTTGTGGGTTGCCGTTCAGACGGCCGGGCGTTGGCAGTGGAAGCCGCTCTGCTGGGGCCTGTTCGTGAGGGAGTGTTGCTTCGAGCCGCTGACTGAGACTGCGAAGGTCATGAAGAATGCCTCCGAGGTCACTGAGATTCGCGAGAGCCGATCGGCGGTCTTCGAGAGCAAGATCTCGAACGTGCTCTGCGTTTAGTTGAGCGTCAACCGACTGGTCTTCGGCTTCGGATGACTTTGCAAGTCGGTCTTGAGCTGCTTGGAGCCGGTCGTTGGCGTGCCGAAGTTCTTGTCGTAAGCCGGCGATCGTCTCGTCGAGCTCTTGCTGTTTCGACTCGTGATGAGTGAGTTCTTCGCGCAGTGCGTCATTTTCCGCTCGAAGCGACATGATGTGTTCGACACTTTCGTCTCTTTCGGTTTCTGCGGTCTGCGCACGTTGCTCTGCTGCGCGACGTCGACGTTGTTCTCGGACGACATCGGCTGCTGCGTGGGCGTCTTCGGTCTGCCGAGCGCGTTCTTCTATTTCGGCGAGAATGAGATCTTCCCAGCCTTCAGGGCGGGTGATCCACCAGCGAACGATGAGATCGACATCATCTGGCATCGATGAGGCCATCAATGCACGGAACTCCTCGTCACCGTCGACTGCTTTTCGTACTCGCCGCAGATCTGATTTCAACAGTCTCGGCCTTGCGAGGAGTTGACGGAGGTGAGCCGGGTAGCGGAAACCGGAGTCATTTACCCGGCCCTGTCGGACAAATTCAATGACGTACTCGAGGGCAGGCCGAATGGCTAGCTCTGAGATATCGCCGGGGTTTTCCACGGTGTGATCGTATCTAACGGTCATTGTGGTGTGGCCGGAGTTTGACTATCTGAGGGTTTACGGCTCGTCTCTCGTGGTCGTCATTCGCTGAAAATTCGGATCATGTCCCTGCCTTTGTCACACGTGTGTGGTACTTCTACAGAATCGTGAATGGCAGGGCAGACACTTCTGAGGAACTTGGCTTTCAACTCAGCCTCGATGACCTCGGCCGCCCCCTGATCGACACCACGTTTTGTGTGCTTGACCTCGAAACGACGGGCACGAATTCACAACGCGACCTCATTTGCGAGATCGGTGCAGTCAAGGTGAAGGCAGGCGAAACAGTTGGCACCTTTCACACCCTCGTCAATCCGGGTGTCGCGCTTCCCCCGCAGATCACGGTCATCACCGGACTGACCGACGCCGTGCTCGCACCCGCCCCACGAATAGAGCAGGTCATTACGAGCCTCCGTCAGTTCATTGGTGATGCGGTCTTCGTTGCCCATAATGCGTCGTTTGATCTTGGGTTTGTGAAAGCCGCGTTTGAACGAGCGGGCATTGATGACTTCACTCCAACTGTTGTCGACACCCTCACCCTGTCGCGACGACTCTTCC
The DNA here is from genome assembly GCA_002501485.1 of Acidimicrobiaceae bacterium UBA7830. Classification (GTDB taxonomy): domain Bacteria; phylum Actinomycetota; class Acidimicrobiia; order Acidimicrobiales; family Ilumatobacteraceae; genus Casp-actino5. The sequence continues at coordinate 239 of DLTS01000037.1, read as the reverse complement.
GAGATGAGGTGCGTAACTTCAAACTCGGTACTCTCGCTCAACGCTTCGGCATCGAAAACCGTCCGAGCCACCGAGCGTTAGACGACGCCCTCGCAACGCGCGATCTGCTCTATCTACTGATTGAACGAGCAGCGGGTTGGGGGGTGACCGGCCTCGACGATCTTGTCGCCGTCGGCAAACTCACAGGACACCCCCAAGCGAAGAAGTTGCGGCTCACCGAGTCACTCCCCCGCTCGCCC
>DLTS01000026.1:21317-26446 GCA_002501485.1 Acidimicrobiaceae bacterium UBA7830 | reverse complement strand
TACATGGGGGTGTACTGCAGACGATGGGGAATTCCGCTCATCGACGGGGGCACCGTTCGGCTTCCGCGCCTCGTCGGAGAGGGACGTGCACTCGATCTCATCTTGACCGGGCGGCAGGTCACAGCCGATGAATGCAAGCAGATCGGGCTTTGCGAATACGTCGTTCCCGATGGAGACGCACGACATCGAGCCGAAGAACTCGCTCATCAGATCGCAGCATTCCCCCAACTGTGCGCTCGCGCCGATCGCCGATCAGTAAAGGCCCAACACGGCCTCAATGTTCGAGACGCACTCGTCCAGGAGTGGTTTAACAGTCGCCCGGTACTCGAGGCCGAGGGCATCGCCGGAGCCGGTCGCTTCAGTTCGGGCGATGGGCGCCATGGCGATGGCGCCTTGAAGTAACTGCCGCCACATATCCGCGCATCGCATCATCCAACGAAGAACCCATTAGGGCGACATACTCTGTGTCGGTGCACAACGCTCTGTTCGTCGACCCAGCAGACCTTCCGATCGAAACACGAGCCGTTGACGGCAACACCGTCGTGAACTGGTGGACATTGCTTGAGAACAACAATGACACTGGCGTTGTCATGGGCATCGCTGAAATTCCCGTCGGCGCCCACCGTCCCTCTCGCGGGCATCTTCACCCCCAGGCTGAGACCTACGTCATTCTCTCTGGGGTGGCAGAGATGCACATCAACGACGAGGCTCCACGTGTGATGCAAGCCAATGAGGTCGTGCACATTCCCGGTGGCACGGAACACATTGCGCTCAATGGAAGTTCAACCGAACCTCTTCGGCTGCTCTACATCTTTTCTGGTATTCGTAGCTTCGATGACGTCAAGTACGAGTTTCCACCGGGAGCGTAGGGCACCTCTCGTCATAGCGAATCGGCGTCAGCGAAGATTTCGGCCATGCAACAAGCCCCGCAACGCGGGGCCACACACGCTCTAGGGTTTCGATATGGATCTTCACTCGTGCATTGATGACTCCGACGAATTGCGGACACTGTTTCGCTCACCATCCCAGCGTGCACTCGACAAAGAGATCGATCACATCGATGATGCGGCGGCTCGGATGATCGGGGCTTCACCGCTATTTATTTTCGCAACAAGTGACGGCGAACGTGTCGACATTTCACCTCGCGGTGGCACCCCTGGCTTTGTCAAAGTCGTCGATGAACGACACATCGCGTTCGGCGATCTTGCTGGCAACAACCGCATTGACTCGTACCGAAACCTCCTACAGCAGTCGTCGATCGCAATGTTGTTCATGATCCCCGGCCTTGAGGAGACCATGCGAGTAAACGGGACCGCATCGATTTCAACCGACACCGAGATTCGAAATCTCTGCACCGATGGTGGTCGGGTGCCGAACCTCGCAATAATCGTCAACGTCGATACCTGTTTCATGCATTGTGGAAAGGCACTGCGACGATCAGACATGTGGAAAACCTCAAGCTGGCCGTCTGAAGATGAGCGTCCAAGCGGTGCTGAGCTTCTGGCCGCTCACATCGACGAGGCCGATCATGTCGATGCCATCGCAACCTCACTTGAAGAGGGCTACCAAGCAACTCTGTGGCAACCGGGCGGAAGTTCGTAACTTCTCACCTCTGCATCTGTTGTTTCGAGACCCAAATATCAGTCCTTGCTTATTCGCATGATTTGCAGATTAGGCCGTCTGCGAACCACAATAAGAGGGTGCGCAGCCCCGAACAGCTAGTCGAGCGTTTTCGCTCCGAGGGCTTGAAAATCACCCCGCAACGGCAACTGCTGTTCTCGCTACTGCATGAAAACGCTGAACATCCGACTGCGGAGGCGCTTTACACCACGGCCTCTGCCCAGATGCCAGGAATCTCGCTTCGGACGGTGTATCAAACGCTCACCGATCTCACAGAAATGGGAGAACTCAGTCAGGTGACATTCGACGGCGGAGCGGTTCGCTTCGACCCGAACCTGACCGACCACCACCACGCCGTGTGCAATGAGTGTGGAGCGATCGCCGACGTCAGCATCGATCACCCCGATGCGCTGTCGATCAGCGAACCAAATGACTTCTCACCATCGTCAACATCGGTGGTGTTTCACGGGACGTGTGCTCATTGCACTGCTCCCTCCAGCAACTTCGACAAACCAACTAATAACCAAAGCAAATAAGGAGACATGATGTCTGATCAATGCCCCGTCGTCCACGGTGCGAATGCTCCAACGACGACTGTTGCCAACCACATGTGGTGGCCAGAACAGCTCAACCTTGGAATCCTCCACCAAGGTCACCCAGCCTCGAACCCCATGGACGATGATTTCGATTACGCGGCGGAGTTTGCATCACTCGACCTCGGCGCGGTCAAGGCTGATCTCGAAGGCATGATGACCGACTCTCAAGAGTGGTGGCCAGCCGACTACGGCCACTACGGCGGCCTCATGATCCGCCTGGCATGGCACGCAGCTGGCACCTATCGAATCGAAGACGGTCGTGGCGGAGCCGGAACCGGCAACCACAGGTTTGCCCCACTCAACAGCTGGCCCGACAACGGCAACCTTGATAAGGCCCGTATGCTCCTGCTGCCAATTAAGCAGAAGTACGGCCGGAAAATTTCATGGGCGGACCTCATGATCCTTGCTGGCAACGTTGCACTCGAATCGATGGGGTTCAAGACGTTCGGCTTCGCTGGTGGTCGCGAAGACATCTACACACCCGAAGACGACATCTACTGGGGTCCAGAATCGGAGTGGCTTGCTGATGAGCGTTACTCGGGTAACCGCGAGTTGGCAAACCCTCTGGGTGCCGTGCAGATGGGCCTCATTTACGTGAACCCAGAGGGCCCCAACGGCAACCCTGACCCCGTCGCCTCGGGCGCCGACATTCGTGAGACCTTCGCACGCATGGCGATGAACGACGAGGAAACTGTTGCCCTCACTGCCGGTGGACACACGTTTGGTAAGGCACACGGAGCGGGTGACCCTGATCTTGTTGGCCCTGAGCCAGAGGGTGCCCCGATTGAGTTGCAAGGAACCGGCTGGAAGAACGCCCACGGAACCGGTGTCGGTGGTGATACCACCACAAGTGGAATCGAAGGTGCCTGGACTCCGACCCCAACGCAGTGGGACAACTCCTACTTCGACATGTTGTTCGGATACGAGTGGGAGCTCACTCACAGCCCGGCAGGCGCTCAGCAGTGGAAGCCAACTGACCCAGACGCTGCTGACCTCGTGCCAGATGCTCATGACGCAAACGTCCGTCACGCTCCGATGATGACGACTGCCGATATGGCGATGCGCTACGACCCGATCTATGAGCCCATCTCACGACGTTTTCACGAGAACCCAGATCAGTTCGCAGATGCATTCGCTCGTGCGTGGTTCAAGTTGACTCACCGTGACATGGGACCTAAGGCCCGCTACGTCGGACCGGAGGTGCCAAGCGAGGACCTCATTTGGCAAGATCCAGTTCCCGCTGTTGATCATGCTCTCGTGACCGATGCAGAGATTGCGTCGCTCAAGGCAGACGTCCTTGCGTCAGGCCTCACCACCGGTGAACTTGTAGCAACGGCATGGGCATCAGCCTCAACGTTCCGTGGAAGCGATATGCGCGGTGGCGCCAATGGCGCTCGCATCCGCCTCGCCCCGCAGATCGGCTGGGAAGCAAATGATCCTGATCAGTTGCGTCGTGTGCTCTCGGCCCTCGATGGAATTCAGAGCAACTTCAACGCATCGGGTTCGACCATCTCAATGGCTGACCTCATCGTCCTCGCTGGTTCGGCAGCTGTCGAAGCCGCTGCAGCCGCTGGCGGTCTCGAAATGACGGTTCCGTTCACCCCTGGTCGCACAGATGCCACCTCAGAGATGACAGATGCCGAGTCATTTGCTCCGCTTGAGCCGAAATCAGACGGTTTCAGGAACTTCGTCGGGAAGGGCGACGCCCACATGGCCGAGCACCTTCTCGTTGATCGCGCTCAGCTCCTCACGCTCAGTGCACCAGAAATGTCGGTACTCGTTGCCGGCCTTCGTGTGCTCGGAGCGAACGCAGGAGGCTCCCAGCACGGCGTTCTCACCGACCGGGTTGGCGTGTTGTCAAACGACTTCTTCGTGAACTTGCTTGACCTCAGTAACGTCTGGTCTGCGACCACCGACACCCAAGACGAGTTCGAGGCTCGTAGCAGGGCCACCGGAGAAGTCCGCTGGACCGGTACCCGCAACGACTTGGTCTTTGGTTCGAACTCACAGCTTCGTGCGATTGCTGATGTGTATGCCTCATCGGACTCTGGCGAGAAGTTTGTCCGTGACTTCATTGCAGCATGGACGAAGGTCATGAACCTCGATCGTTTCGACCTGGCCTAATTCATCGTTTTCGCATGTTGACCTGGGTCTCTTTGACCCGGGTCAACATGCAAACGACGCCCTCCACTCCGTTTCTGAACTCCACGAACTGCTCTTCCCGTGGCCAAATTACTTCCCGTCGTTGAGGAGTCGTCCGTCAGGACATCCCTCGCCGATGACATTTCGGTGTGCTCACAGTGTCGACTCTGCGTTGATCTCTGCGATGTTTTTCCGTCGATCTTTGACGCTCTTGCGAGCGTCACTGAGGCAGACCCCCATCTGCTCACGCCGAATCAGCAGAACATTTTTTCTGATTCTTGCTTTCACTGCGGAGCGTGTACTCAGCGTTGCCCGCATCGGGGACCCGATAGCGAATATGACATCGACCTCCCAACGACGTTCATCGATCTCATGCAGGTCCGCCAACTCAACGGCTACTTCACCGTTCGACAGCGCATCACGAATTGGGTGCTCTCCGCCCCTGATCTGATGGGTCCGGTCGCATCACAATGCGCGCCATTTGTGAATTGGCTCATGCAACGGCCCGGTACTCTTCGCCGCCGACTCGTCACTGCGATCACCGGCATTTCGTCTTCCGCTTACATTCCCCGCATTTCAGGGCAACGATTCTCAAAGTGGTTTCGCCGACAGCCCATGCCAGCCGCCGCCAACAGCCCTGAACTGAGCGTATTCCCAACCTGCATTGTTGAATATTTCTCCGATGGCGCTACTCGATCTGTCATGCGCGATCTTGCCTCTCAAGGCCTCGCTTGCCAACTTGCGACAACACGTTGTTGCGGAGCTGAAGAA
>DLTS01000026.1:0-20911 GCA_002501485.1 Acidimicrobiaceae bacterium UBA7830 | reverse complement strand
AGATCCGATCATGGTGATGTCGCCCTCGTGCCTCGCTCACCTTCGCACCAACCTCATACCCCACTGCGACCCTGACCTGAAACCAAACGCAAAAGCAATTGTTGATCGGCTCCGAAGCCCCATCGAAGTTCTCACCGAATTCAAGTCGGCCAGTACCTCTCGGTCATCCAACAACTCTGACTCTGGCAGATCACTCCTTTTCCTATCCGGCCCTCAAGAGAACCCATCAGAGCTGGCGTCAATCGTGCATGCGGTTGCCGAGGGCACAAATGTTCACATCATCGCCGATGCCGGCATGCAAATGGGTACTTGGGCGCTGCGTCACGGCAACGAGGAAGGCGTTCATCGAACTGTCCTGCGAATGGCAAAACGGCTTCCGACTTCTGCAGACGCTCCTCGAAAGGTCGCACGTTCAGGACTGCTGTCGTCACAGTTGCTGGCTAACGAGACCGGCGACGAGATTGTCGATCCAGTCACGGTGCCTCTCTCCTCGTCGAGTGATGAACAGTAGGTTTCGTTCGCCAAACGTCAACTATTCTGGCGTCATGAGCGCACAATCGCAGAGCACGACAAATCCGTGTCCTCAGGTTGAAACCGCTCGCCGCCTAGCAGACGAAGTGCTCTTCCCAACCACTGTCGCCACCGATCGTGGTGGAGTCATACCGACCGCCCATCTTCAAGCCCTGCAGGATGCGGGCCTGTACGGCATCTTCTCTTCAGAGTCAGTTGGAGGCTCAAACCTGTCAAGCGCTAACCGAGACCTCGTCATCGAGGCACTCGCTGGCGGATGCCTCACCACCACCTTCATCTGGCAGCAGCATGCGGGTCCCGCGACAGCAACTGCCCTTTGCGAGGGAGAAGCACACCGTTACGCCGCCGGGCTCGCCAAAGGCGAAACCCGCGGCGGTGTTGCGTTCGCCCATCTTCTCCGCCAAGGAGAGCCCGTGCTTCGCGCAGAACCGTGCAGTGATGGTTGGCTCGTGTCGGGAACGGCTCCTTACGTCACTGGATGGGGCAATGTCGACATCGTCCTCGTTGCCGCCTGCTGGCATGACTCGGTTGTTTGGGGAATTGTTCCCGGAATCGAGTCTCGGACCATGTCTGCGAGCATGCTTGAACTCACTGCTGTGAATTCATCGTCCACTGCGGTCATCAAGTTTGACCAACACCTCGTCACCACTGACGACATGACCTCCGTGGTTCCTTTCGACTCGTGGTTGGAGAGCTATCGCATGGGCCTCCGGGCAAACGGTTCACTTGCGCTCGGCGTCACCGGTCGTTGTCTTTCCCTTTTGGGCCCAAGTGATCTCGATGAAGAATACGCCACAGCTCGGCATCGACTAGACACGGCCTCAATCGACGAACTTCCGGCAGCGCGCGCAAACGCAAGCGATCTCTGCATGCGTTCGGCGACAACGCTCGTAGCGGCATCAGGAGGTGGAGCAGTTGCGTTGTCACATCACGCACAACTCCTTGCTCGCCAAGCAATGTTCTTGCTCGTACAAAGCCAAACGAGCGAAATTCGGAGTCATCAACTCTCGGGTTCATTCTGAAAGAGATCGACAATGACGGAACTCTCTGTGGAGGCGACTACTGTCGAATTATGAGCAGAGGCCCTATTCACGAAGTTATCGAGCGCTGGCACCAACATGTGCGGGGCAATCTGCCAGGAGGCCTTGACGAACTTCTCCACGAAGAGGTTGTGTTTTATTCCCCAGTTGTTTTCACACCGCAAAGGGGCAAGGAAATCACAATGCTATATCTCAACGCTGCAAGTCAGGCGCTCCCGGGTGATGCCTCCGATTTCTCAGAGGCATTCTCTGATGACAACAGTTCTGGTGCAAATTTCCGCTACACGAAGGAAATTGCAGATGGAAATCACGCAATGCTCGAGTTTGAGACCACCGTCGATGGAAAGGCGGTGAATGGAGTTGACATCATCACTTGCGATGAGGACGGGAAAATAGTTGAGTTCAAGGTGATCGTAAGGCCATTGCAAGCAGTTAACGCCGTTCATCAGCAGATGGGCCGAATGCTTGAGCAGATGAAGTCACTCGGCAAGTAATTCAAGCAGTCGGCGCGTGAGCGAATACCGACTATCCGTCGTGCTGAGAGCCGAAGATTGTTGGAGCTCCCTTACGGGACCAATCAGGCGCGCCAGGAATGCTTCGCCCACCGATGCGCACTGTCTGCTTGGCTTGCCCACCGATGACCGCTCCAGATCGTTTTCCGGTTACGCCGTTCGCTCCAATTCCAAGAATTGGGTACGAGTCAGCGCTTGAGTAGGTCTGCAACAGCAAGGGTCGGGGTCGGGCTGACGAATTTGCCATAGAACCGTGCACCAAACAGCAGTTGTGCACGGTGACTGACCCAGCCGGGCCATCGAGCCAACGCACGTCATTCAAGTCGAGGGTTTCAATGTCGCTCTCTTTAATGGCCCCGCCCCACGAGCCATCTTCGCGGTAAAGGTTGTATAGCTGTCCGTGATGACTTCCTGGTAGTACACCCATTGGCCCCATTTCAGCATCGACGTCGTCAAGGTACAAACCAATGGTGAGCGGGCTGAAATCGGTATGTGGCCAAAATTGAATATCTTGATGCCACTCAACCGCCTCTCCACCATCAGCCCATTTGAAGTTAAGTTTTGAATGGTGGTAGCGCACAGGGCCACCGAGCACTTGCACTGCGAGTCCTGCTGCCGGGCCTTCAAGTGCGAAACGAGCAAAAGTCTCGTGAAGATCTACCGGCGAGTTCAACCGTCGAAGCCGAGGGGTCCCTGCGCTGTGGCCATCTTCAACGTCGAATCGTGAGTTTGATTTGGCAACCGTTCTGCTCTCCTCAACAAACTCTGCCGCTATCGACTGCAATTCGGTGAGCCAAGGGTTGGTGATATACCCCGGCAAGTGCAGATAGCCATCTCGTTCATACGTTGAAACATCAATTTCGGTCGAATGCGTAAGCGTCATTTCTCCCCCTTCACAGCAATGGCGCAACTCGTCTTATGAGAAGTGGAGTCCGGCAAACTCACCTGACTTCCACCACTGCTCAAGAAACTCGAAATAGGCAACTGGCCCTTCAATATAGGCCCCGCCGTTGAGTTGCTGATCACCCTCAAGCGGTTTTCCTTCGTTGTTGTAATAACCCGGCGTGCAGTCAGGCGACCCGATTACTGAGCCCTGTCGACCTTGAATCTGCCGCAACCAGGCATCGACATCGGAGCGCCCAGCTTCAACCGTTGCTGCACCGATCTCTTCAGCATGAGCGACTACTGCTGCGATCGCATCACTTGCTTCGACATAGTTATGTGGCACGTTCGAGATGAGATTCGCGGCCTGAGCAGTGGCGAGCATGAAGAGATTCGGAAAGCCATCGACATGCGTGCCGTGCAAGGTGCGCATTCCTGGCTCCCAGTAATCCTCGAGAGATGAACCGCTAGTTCCGATTATCTGAAAACCTGACCGACGGGAAAGGTCGGTTCCCACTTCGAATCCAGATGCAAAGACGATGCAATCGACCTTGTAATGCTGGCCGTTCGCCCAAACGCCAGAGGCATCGATACGGTCAACACCCTGACCATCGGTATCAACGAGCTTCACCGTTGGCCGATTAAACGTCTGAAGGTACTCGTCATGAAAGCAGGGTCGCTTGCACAGTTGCCGGTACCAGGGCTTAAGCGCCTCAGCGGTCGCAGGGTCGGTGACGATCGCATCAACCCGAGCGCGAATCTCTTCCATCTTTTCGTCGTCAGACTCTTCGTACGCAGCGAGGGTCGTCTCAGGGCTGAGTTCGGCTCCGGCCATCACTCGAGCAGCAACGCGATCGCGAACACGCTGCGCAATGTCAGTCCAGCCATCCATCACAAGGTCAACGTCGGCATACCCTCCTGTTTGCAACAGGGTGAAATTCCTCAACCAGTTGCGCTGCCACCCAGGCTCAAGCGAGGCAAACCACTCGGGGTCAATCGGGTGATTGTTGCGAATGTCAATCGACGAGGGTGTGCGCTGAAAAACAAAAAGTTCACCTGCATCACGCCCTAACTTCGGAATGCACTGCACCGCAGTTGCCCCCGTACCAATGATGGCAACGCGCTTGTCGCTCAGTTTGTCCATTGACGCGTCAGCGGGCCCGCCACCGCAATAGTCGTAGTCCCAGCGGCTCGTGTGAAAGGCATGGCCCGTGAAGGTGTCAATGCCATCAATGCCTGGAAGTTTCGGACGGTGAAGCGGCCCGGTGCCGGTTGCCACATATTTCGCAGTGAAGTTGTCGCCACGGTCGGTAGAAATTCGCCAACGCTGAACATCAGCATCCCACGACACCTCAGTTGCACTTGTCGAGAGCAGAGCGTTCTCATACAGACCAAATGTTGTTGCGATGCGCTGAGCGTGAGCAAAAATCTCATGAGCCGGGACATATTTCGCCGATGGCACAGTTTTGGTTTCTTCCAACAGCGGCAGATAAATCATTGCGGCCGTATCGCACATAGCTCCGGGGTATCGGTTCCAGTACCACACTCCGCCGACGTCGCCGGCTGCGTCGAGCAGCCGTAAGTTCTCTATTCCTGCCTTTTTCAGCGCAGCACCGGTCACAAGACCGGAGAATCCGGCACCAATGAGCGCAACGGTGACGTCATCGTGCACGGCTTCACGATCAACCACCGGTGTGTAAGGATCATCGATAATTCCGGCAAACCGGCCTGTCGGCTCAAGGTATTGGTCGTTACCATCTGCACGCAACCGCTTATCGCGCTCAAGCAGATACCTGTCACGCAACTCTTGGCGCCGCTCATCGGTTACCTGGAGTGATTCTGACATCAACGCCCCTTTGGCAAAAGATACGCCGGCACTCCGACCTCGTAACGAGCAGACTCTGCCTCGCTGTTAAGCACGCATCCCTCGTGCATGAAACGGTCGCCTCGGGCGATAACACCGTCTGGCACCATCAACTGTTCGAGCACAATGTCTCCCCCGCAACCTAAGCAACTCACCCGAACTTCAGCCATTGCTACGCCTCACACCTCAACATCACACGCCAACCCGGTCAACAAGGTCTGCGGTGAGACGAATCGATGTCATCCGCTCCTCAACAAAGGGCGTCGAATGCGACACGATGAGTTCGTCGGCACCGGAGTGCGACAAGAACTCGTCGAGGTATGACGCCACTTCGGGCGGTGTGCCAACGGCTGAATATTGCATCATCTGCAGGAGATGTTGACCCTGTGGCATCGAAAGCACTTGGTCAGCCTGCTCATCGGTGTAGTCGACGCCTTTGGGCACAATGAGGGCGACACGCTCACGAGCTGCTGCGTGAAACTGCTGCAGAGCGTCGTCAGAAGATTCAGAGCAAAAGACATTCACTGCTGCAATGACATGGGGCTCTGACAAACGATCGGAGGCCACAAATGAGCTTCGATATTCCTCAACTGCTTCGGTGAGCGCACCAGGTGAGAAGTGTGAAGCAAACGCATACGGGAGCCCCAGCGCCGCTGCGAGCTGCGCTCCAAACAGTGACGACCCGAGAATATAGAGCGGCACAGCCGTTCCCGCCCCAGGAATGGCGGCAACCCCGTCGGCTCGAACAACGCCATCGAGCAAGTCACGAAGTTCCGCGACATCAGAGGGAAAGCTTTCTGATGACGTGTGATCTCGACGCATGGCGCGGAGCGTCACCTGGTCACTTCCGGGTGCCCGGCCTAGACCCAATTCGATGCGACCGGGATGCAATGTGGCGAGCGTGCCATATTGTTCAGCAATCACGAGCGGGGCATGGTTTGGCAACATCACTCCCCCAGCCCCCAACTTGATCGTAGAGGTATGGGCTGCTACGTGGGCGATCAGCACCGCAGGAGATGACGATGCAACGGTTGGAAGGTTGTGGTGTTCGGCGTACCAGACGCGGGAATATCCGCATTGCTCAGCGAGTTGAGCCATTTCGACACACGAAGTGAGGCCATCAACAATTGAGGTCCCGCGTCGAACCCGAGCGAGATCGAGCATCGAAAGCGTTCCCACCATGAGTTAAGTCTGCCATCTGCGAGTCATGAGTGCGAGACCGACGGTACTACCGTCACCGTATGGCAGTCATCAGCGTCGAGGAATTAGCAACACGAATTGGTCGAGGCGATGATCTCGTGATCTGTGATGTGCGGTTTGATCTTTCAGATCATGATCGTGGTCGCCGCAGTTACAAAGCCGCACATATCGCCGGAGCTCGGTTTATCGATCTGCACCACGAGCTTGCGGTACACGATGGTTCATCACCAACCGGCGGCGGGCGGCATCCGTTACCAACCACTCAGCGGTTCGCTGAAGTGCTCGAACGCAATGGCATAGAGCCTTCCTCATATGTCGTTGCCTACGATGATGCTGGGGGCGCAGTCGCCGCACGTTTGTGGTGGATGCTTCGTTCGATCGGGCATCAACGCGTGGCGGTGCTCGACGGCGGGTATCCTGCCTGGGTTTTGGCCGGCCAACATGTTGAGGCAGACACTCCTGCGGTCAACAAATCAACGTATGAAGTTCCTCCTCATTGGTCAGGGGTTGTGACCGCTGATGAGGTTGTCGCCGCTATCGACAGCGGCCGAACCGTCGTCGACTCTCGGGCAGAGGCCCGATATCGAGGTGATACCGAACCGCTTGACCCGCAGGCCGGCCATGTTCCTGGCGCATTCAATCTCTTCCACGGTGGCAATCTCGGCGAGGACGGGCTTCACCGTCCGGTGGCTGAACTTCGAGGGCGCCTGAACTCTGTCGGCCTCGGCCAACAGCCAATCTTCTACTGCGGTAGTGGTGTTACAGCCTGCCACAACCTGCTCGTCATGAGCATGCTTGGCATCGCCGACCCTGGCGATGCGCTGCTATACCCGGGCTCGTGGAGCGAATGGTCACGAGATGATCAGCGCCCAGTCGCAACCGGTGACGCTCCCTAAGCCATCTCGGTTGATGGAGCGTTGCTTTAGCGAACGCCGAGTAGGTCAACGACGAAAATCAGGGTTTCTCCCGGACCGATTACACCGCCCGCACCCTGATCGCCGTAACCCATATGGGGCGGAATCGTGAGACGGCGGCGTCCACCAACACGCATTCCTGTGACGCCTCGGTCCCAACCGGAAATGACATAACCGGCACCGAGCTGGAAATCGAATGGCACACCTCGGTTCCACGATGCGTCGAACTCTGCTCCCGTACTCCACGACACGCCTGCGTAATGCACGACGACTGTCGCTCCCGGCATGGCGGGCTCACCGTCGCCAACAATCTCGTCTTCAATAATGAGCTCCGCTGGTGGCTCACCCTCGGGCACCGAAATTTCTGGACGTTGACGATCCTCGTTCATGCATTCACCCTAGTTGGGGGTGCTGATCGAGTCGATTGCTTCGCTCATTGCCTCGACGAGGGTGTCGCATTGTTCATCGGTGATGTCGAGTGACAACGCGATGAATCCTCGGGCTGCGATGTAGCAGCCTCGGTGCAATAACTCATGAAACAGCAACTGTCTCAACTCATGATCAGACGTCTCAAGATCGTGCGGCCCATTGATCGGCCCCTCAACGGTATGAACAGCCATCATCGACCCTACACCGGTTGCTGAGAGGGGCAAGGTAGATGCTGCGAACAACTTATTAAATCGCGATCGAAGCGATTCCCCGCGAGCGAAGAGTTGCGACAACTTTGCTTCAGAAAGCATCTCACTCATTGCCGCTGCCGCTGCCGCCATCGACACCACGTTGTTATTGAAGGTGCCTCCATGGGTCAATGTGCCACCACGTGCCGGATCGAACGCTGCCATCACATCGGCGCGCCCACCGAATGCTCCAAACGTCATCCCTCCGGCCAGGTATTTTCCAAGCGTGGTGAGATCAGGGAGCACACCGGTTCGCTGCTGGAGACCTCCTGCGCTCATTCGAGACGTCATCACCTCATCAAAGATGAGCAAAGAACCCGTTTCATCGCAACGTCGGCGCAATGCGATGAGATACTCCTGCTCGGCTGGGATGCAGCCACCGGCCCCCATCATCGGTTCGATAAGCACTGCGGCAACGGTGTCATCTATGGCGGTGAGCGCGTCAATGTCGTTGTAACGCACTCTCGTGAAATCAAATGGCGCGAGCAGAGCCTCTCCCCCATGTCCGAAATACAACAGTCCCCCGTGGTACGCCCCGTCGCATACAACGATGCGCTGACGTCTCGTGTGGTACCTCGCAAGTTGCAACGCCATGAGATTTGCTTCGGTGCCCGAATTGGTGAACCGCACCTGCTCAAGCGAAGGAAAGCGGTCAACGACCGCTTCAGCGACACGAATCTCGTCGGTGTGCACTCCTCCGAAACTCCAGCCGTGTTCTAGGGCTGCGGTCACCGCTGCCCGAACCGGTTCAGGGTCGTGGCCTAGCAATCCTGCTGAATAGTCACCAAGAAAATCGACATAGGTGATGCCATCGACATCAATCAGTTCAGAGCCGGCTGCTGATGCCACCCGGAAAGGAAACGGGGACATGTCGAGCACGGAACGTGTTGACCCTCCTGGCATCACCGCTGATGCCCTCTCGAAAAGCTCCTTCGAGAGGGGGCGTCGATCTGCGTAACGCTGCTCCGCATCTTGTCGCTGTGCGGTAAAGGTTGACATTTTCACATTGTGCCTGCTTTCCGTTGACAAACAGAAACGGTCGACGGTCGGTTCACGCCTTCACCGACTCCGACTCGCTACCAAAACGTTTTGCTGATCTGGCGATGAAGAGAGCGATACCGACGATGAGTACTCCGGAAGCTGCAATCAGAAGTGGGGCTCGTCCTTCCCCTGGGAAAAAATGTGCTATCGACCAAGGCACATAGATGAGCAGTGAGCCCGCTCCCGTGAATGAAAGAGCGACCCTGCCCGGGGTTGCACCGACCGCCAGACATGCAACTGCACTCGCAAGTCCGAGCAGCGTTCCGGCATTTGTCGATTCGATCGCAACGATTGCTGGTCCGGCGATGATTGCAGCGCCACCAATTGCGAGGAGCACCTCAGGTACCCGCACATTTCGATGCTCACCGAGCCAGTAGCTGCCAATACCGATGACCCACGTCAAAAGCCCTGCGATCAAACCATCGTCTCCGCCAAATTGGGCCAACGATGCCGGAACAGTGACGGCGAGTGACAACACTCCGGTCAAAAGAAATGCTGGCACGAGGTCAACGTTGGTCGCGCTCAAGGGCTGCTGGCCGAGGCGAATGAGCACGATCGATGTCACCACGAGTAACAGCACCCCGGCCGTCGCTATCTGATCGAGCATCATGAGTGACCCCGCCGCCATTGCGCCAGCGCCGATCACCGCGGTGATGGCAGGGTACGTACCGATCTGTCGATGCGCGATGGACAACATCAATGCTCCGAGGAGCCACGTCACGGCGCCAACGACAGAAACGTCGAACCACTCGTTGGTTGCGCTACTAACGGCAAATATCACACCACCGAGAAATGTTGTTTGCTGGAGCGGCCGCAGTCGACCTGCCCATAGCAGGCCACTCAACACCGTGACCAGGCTCGCCGCTCCAAACACCACCCGATGCCCATCGCTCCAGCCGTACACCGGAATAGGTGCCAACGCGTCATACATCGCAACTCCGCCTGCCGCACCGATGCCGGCGGTTCCCACCAACCACAGAGTCCATCTCAGGCGACGAAGAGCGTCATCGGTCTGCTCGTCAAGCAATGCGCCACCCACAACTCCTGCAACAGCAACGGCAGAAGGAATGCCGATACGCCAACCGGTAGCGAGGTCGGGCCAGTATCGAGCCACAAGCAAGATCACTCCGACTGCTGCAAATGCCCCACCGAGATACCCCAGCGCCTCGGCAACAAGGGGCATCCTGCGTTCGGCGTCACTCGTTGGAGTGCCCGCCGTATCACCACCAGCAGCCTCCTCAAAGGAAATGATTGCCGCGACTTCCTCATCTGAAATGAGATTGGCTGATTGCCAGCGCCGCAGCCATGCATGCATTACGTCACTCTCAGGAGCCGATGAGGCCTCTGCCTTCTTGGACCGCGATCGTCTCGTCAGCCATACGACGACGCCGATGATTGCAATGATCTCAAGTCCGCCGAGGAACATCGCCCTCCTTTCGTCACCACCAGCATGTCACAGCGCGGCTGGTCGAAACGCCTCAACTGTTAGCGAGAGCCCTGCCCGTCATCAACGCGAATCACAGTGCCGGTGACAGCATCTGAGGCCGGCGAGCAGAGATAGAGCAACGTGCTGTCAAGTTGCGCCGGGTGCGCAATGCGCTTGCGTGGAAAATGTTGAGAGATATCGCCCATCCGTTCAAGCATTCCATCCATCATTTCTGACTCGAATGCGCCTGGAGCGATGCAATTCACATTGATGCCATAACGACTCCATTCGACTGCAAGCACTTCGCTCATGCGCGCAATTGCGGCCTTCGACACCGAATACAACGCAGCGCCCTGGCCGGCGTAGTGGAATGCGGCGATGCTCGCAATGTTGACGATTCGACCCTGCTGTTCCGAAGCAATAAGTCGTCTGGCAACCTCACAGGCGAGAATCCAAGGGCCCCGCACATTCGTATCAAGCACCGTGTCGATGAGTTCGGTCGACATCTTGTGCGCACGCTGGGCGTCGGGAACTCCGGCGTTGTTCACAGCGATGGTGACCGTTCCACATGCCTCTTCGGCTGCTGCAACACCCTCAATGATCGACTCGGCGCTCGTCGTGTCCATCACCACTGGATGTGCGTGTCCGCCCTCTGCTTCGACAAGGCGGGCGATCTCTTCAAGCCGCTCTTTGCGTCTACCGGTTGGAACGACAATCGCTCCTGCATTGGCAAGTACATGTGTGAACCTCCACCCAAGGCCGGAAGTGCCTCCGGTGATGAGCGCAACTTGGCCAGACAGATTGTGGGAATTGTTTGGGAGTGGATAATCGGCCATTTCGACATCCTTGCCGACACCGTGACGAACTCACGTGTCGGCAGAACTCGGCGCAGCAATCTGAGAATATGCAAGAGGAGCAGTTTTGTGCGTTCTTCTCAGGGTTTTGGAGAAATGCTCTGGATTTCGGCGGCGACGACTTCGCCAGCGTTCACCGCACTCGTGCCAATGAGCCCGATACCGTTACCCGCCGTGCAACACCGCCGGGATATTGAAGGGCTTCGGGCCGTCGCAGTACTCGTCGTTGTCGCGTATCACGCCGGGTTTGCAAAATTTGCTGGGGGATTTATTGGCGTTGACGTCTTTTTCGTCATTTCCGGATTTCTCATCACGTCACTACTCCTCAACGAGCGAATTATCAATGGGCGAATCGACCTTCGCGAGTTTTATGCACGTCGAATTCGTCGACTGCTTCCAATTTCGACTGTGGTGCTAGCCGTCTCAACAATGTCCGCTCTCTTCATACTTCCAAGTACGAGTTTTTCTTCGCTCGGAACAGACGTCATTGCTGCAGCAGGGTTTGTGGTCAACATGTTGTTTGCGGCTCGCGGAACCGACTACCTCGCTGGTGACGCCGACCCCTCAATCTTCCAGCATTATTGGTCGCTGGCAGTTGAGGAGCAGTTCTACCTCGTATGGCCTGGGCTTCTCGCCGTTATCTCTCTCAACGCAAAAAGAGTTCGTCGCCGTCTCGCCCCGATCATGGTGCTCGTCATCGCTGCCTCATTTTTCGCAAGCCTGACTTTTACCTCATCAATGCCGACATGGTCATACTTCGGCCTGCACACGCGAGTCTTCGAACTTGGCATCGGCGCCCTTCTCGCAGCGACGTGGCCATCCATCGAGAAGTGGGCCCCATCACGTCGAGCAGTACTCAGCTGGCTCGGCATCATCGGAATCGTCATTTCGGTCCCACTCGCTTCGTCTGTCTCCGAATTCCCAGGCTGGGTCGCAGCAGTTCCTGTGCTGTCAACCGCCGCGGTCATCTGTGGTGGTAACTCCCCACGATTTGGGGCGGTCACGATTCTCCGGGTCCGTGTGTTGCAATGGGTCGGTGAACGTTCATACTCGCTCTATCTCTGGCACTGGCCGATACTTGTACTCGCAGCTGCCGCCGTCGAACGACCTTTGACGTGGCGCGAGACAGCGCTTGCTCTCATCGCCGCTTTTGCGATCTCAGCGATCGGCTTTCGCTTTATCGAACATCCGTTGCGGCGGTCGCAACGGCTCACGGGGCGGCCCACCTTGAGTTATGCGCTTGGAGCAGGTCTTCTCGTCATCACTGCATTCATTGGCTTTGCCACCTCCCGCTACCAGCCCACACTTGCCACTGGCTTCGTCGCTGAAGCACCATCAATTGGCACCTCGACTACAACCACAGTCGCCCGATCGACAACAACGACGAGTTCTCCAGCACCAACCGTGGATGTGGTGTCGACGATTGAGCTTCCTACAACCACCACACTTCCCGCTCTAATTGACAACCGAGATGCTCAACCGATCGCTGCTGTTGTTCAAGCTCTCAAAAATCCGGTGCTTCCCGACAATGTGCGACCCAGTGTGTACGACGCACAAAACGACGCAAGTTCTCTCTACGACACCAGCTGTCATCAATTCATGGCCGCCAGAGTCACCGATGGATGCGTCTTTGGCGATATTGACAGCAAGTTCACTATTGGCCTCATCGGCGACAGCCATGCGGCCCAATGGTTTGCCGCAGTCAACACGATCGCCACCGATAACGGGTGGAGACTCATTGCTCATACGCAGGGTGGGTGCCCATTGCTCAATGTTGTCACCTGGAATCGGGGGGCTGACGCTGTATTTAACCATTGTGCTACTTGGCGAGACTCAGTTATTGATGCTCTCGAGCGCGAGCGTGTTGAGGCGGTCATCGTGTCGCAACATTGGGGTCTCTTGGAGGCATCAACTCGAGCGGCGGTTCCTGCTGCCGTGTGGGAGCGCGATCTTCCCGGGCTATTCATGCGGCTGAGAGGTGCGGGGATGGAGCCGATTCTTTTCCTTGACTCGCCTGACCCTTACGGGTCAGTGCCAGCATGCGCCGCATCGAACCGAACTGATCTCACCTTCTGCGAACCAGGGGTATTACGTAATACCGAGCGGGCCGTTCGAACGGCTGCGCTATCAATCGCTGATGAAATGTCGGTGGGCCTTATCGACCCTCACGCGTGGCTCTGCGTCGATTCTGATCAGAACGGCGAAGCCGACGCCTCTCGCTGCCCGGTGGTGATCGGCAACATTCTGGTGTACCGAGATAGCCATCACCTCTCGAACACATTCGTCGAATGGTTTACACCGATCTTGTCTTCTGAACTCGTCGACTGGTTCACCGCGCAGTCAAACTTGTCGTAGTTCAATAGGAGTCAACCGGGGGTTCGCCATGTCAGACAGGGAAATTCATTGGTGGTCAACAATAGAAACTGCTCAGCGAATTGCAGCAAAGGAAGTTTCGAGCCGGGAGGTGCTCGAACACATGATCGACCGAGCGGATCGACTCGATGGCTCGATCAATGCCATCATCCAACACGACCTTGATCGTGCTCGAGCAACAGCAGATGCGGCTGATGCAGCAATTGCTGCAGGACAGCCCCTCGGACCATTGCATGGTGTTCCGATGACAGTCAAAGATTCGTTTCAGACCGAGGGTTGCATCACCACCTCAGGGGCTTCAGAACTTGCCAACTTCATTCCCTTGGAGGATGCCGACCCGGTGGCACGGCTGAGGGACGCTGGCGCAGTGATCTGGGGGAAGACCAACTTGCCAATCTGGGCTGGCGATATTCAGTCTTATAACGAGGTGTACGGAACGACTCTGAACCCTTTCAACCCAGACCGTACCTGCGGGGGGTCATCAGGCGGATCGGCTGCATCACTCGCGATGGGCTTCACCTCTCTCGAGGTTGGTAGCGATATCGGCGGTTCGATCCGTGTGCCAGCACACTATTCGGGGGTTGTCGGCCACAAGCCCTCGTTCGGTATTGTTCCTTCACACGGCCAAATTCCTGGAATGCCGGGCACTCTCAGTCAGGCCGATATCGCCGTCGCCGGCCCAATGGCTCGGCATGTCGATGACCTCGAACTTGCAATGGATATCCTCACCGGGCCGGACAGATGGAATGCTCCGGGCTGGAGCGTCGATCTTCCAGCACCCCGCAAGGAGGCGGCCGGCGACCTTCGTGTCGCCGCATGGATCGATGACCCCTCTTACCCGGTCGATAGCGACACCAAACGTGTGCTTACCGATCTGGCCCGCACTTTGACAGGAGCAGGGGTATCGGTGGATACCGGCGCTCGGCCAGGCTTCACCCTTGAAAAGGCTGTCGATGTATTCCAGCGCCTTCTGTACGCGGCGCTCTCTGGTGGTCACCCTCGCGAGAAACTTGATCATATGGCTGCGGATAGTTCTGATACGCCACTCGGAAATGTCAAGCGCAACACTGCAATGCGTCATCGTGACTGGCTCAGCAACCATGAGCGTCGGCTACAAATTCGTAAGCAATGGGAGGAGTTCTTCCACGATTTCGACATCATGCTCATGCCGGTTCAACCACGAGATGCAATTGAGCATGATCATTCAGAACCACAGTTTGATCGCACCGTCATGATTGACGGAGTTCAGCGTCCATATACCGACTTATTCACTTGGATTGGACCGGCTGGAGTCGCGTACCTCCCGGCGACAGTCGTGCCAGTCGGAATGTCATCAGCAGGTCTGCCCATCGGGGTACAAATCGTCGCCCCGTACCTCGAAGACCGCACGGCGCTGCATTTTGCCAAGCTAGTGAGCGAGTTGTGCGGTGGGTGTCCAAGGCCGGCAGCAGCTGGATAGTTAAAGAAGCGCCGGCATCGCTGGCTTCGTTAAACGGCCTGAGTGACAATGACCGCAGCAATCAACGTTCGGGTGCTCCAACCGATGGTTCGAATCCAGTTCGATACCACCAAACGCTTGACGACGGAGTAGATCTCGTCTTGGCCTAAGGGGTTCGCAAGTTCAGCATGGCGTGGAACCTGTAACGCAACCGTGCTCAGCAATACAACGGCGAGGAGCACTCCCCCGGCGAATGGCAGCCACTGCGACACTCCATCAGGCGGGCTTGCAAACAGCGCAATTGCGGTCAGACCTTCCACCAGCATCGGTAAGCCCACGACATATGAGGTACGTCGCTGGTTCTCTTCGGCGTGAGTGGGCGATACCTCGTATGGGATTCGGGCGAACAGTGGATAGTGCACGATCTGGGTAAACCAAATCACACCGGTCATCATGGCGGCCGCAATGAGGTGGACGGTGGAGATGATCACAGTTGCGCACAATTCTTCATCACGTTTTAGCCTGCCCGAACATGGCCCGCTCGTCCACATCTGCGCACGATCTGAAATGTTGCGCCCGATGTGGACGCGAAATTAAGTGGCGCAAAAAATGGGAACGCAACTGGGACGGGGTGAAGTGGTGTTCGACTGCTTGTCGTCAACGTGGCCTCACCGAGCTCGACCGGTCTCTCGAAGCCATGATCATTCATTTACTGCAGCAACGACCTCGAACGACGATCTGCCCAAGTGAAGCGGCACGTGCAGTTCGGCCTGAGCAGTGGAGTGATCTTATTGAGGACTCGCGCTGCGCTGCGCGGCGCCTTGTTGCCACCGGCGCAATTGACATCGTGCAGAAGGGAATCGTTGTTGACCCCTCAACTGCGAAGGGCCCGATAAGACTCCGGCTTCGTTGACCTTAATCTCGACGACTGATGTTGCCGAAAAGTGCGAGCTCGAGTACCGGGCGCATGAGATCTGATCCGGAAATTCTTAAGTTGGTTGTGTCCCGGTACGACAGAATGTCGCCTGCCGTCATCCGGCATGTTCACTCAGTGCAGAACCAGCCGATGGTGCCAATGGCCTCCGACCTGCGCTTGTTTGCAATCGAGTATCCGATTTCGATGAGGTTTCGAGCGACCGGCGTATCTCTGCCGTCGAGCACACGTTCGCAAAGAACCGGTTACGCAGTAAGCAATTCGACGCAAGATCTTTTGCGTTTGGGTTGTCCCTAAGCATTGCGAGACAGGAGGCCGGCAGAACGACTCGATCGACCGTTGGGAGTCATCCACAATCGCTTGTGGCTGGGGTGCAATTATGGTCCAATGAATTTAAGACATCTCCTTAAAGTCCTTCCGGTAGCCATTCTTTTCGTTGCATGTGGTGGAGGTTCCGATACCTACACGTCTGAGATGGAGGCCGAATATCTTGAGTCCTGCATCGAAGAGGCAGAGGCCAGTCTTCTGAACGAAATCGATATCGATTCCGACACCGCCAGCGACGTAGCCACCGATTACTGCGAATGCACCTGGTCAGAAATCACCTCGATCCTCGCCGTTGAGGACTTCGAGGAAATGGACGCCGACATATCTGCTGGCGGAGCGATGCCGGCCGAGATAAATGCCATCATCGAGACGTGTGCCGAGAGCGTGTTCCTATCTCTCTAACCTTTCCGGGTTGCGCTACGAACCAGTGATCACCGCCCGTAACGCCTCCTCATTGATGTCGACGGCTAGCCACAAGGGATAGTCATCCTTTGCGCGTTCGGGGATGGTTGTGGCAAACGTAAGGGTTTGAGCGACAGCGACGTCGAGCAAAAACTCTTCGTGCAGTCTGAGATCGAACACGACTGCAAACGCTGCCGTTACCGGTCGAGAGAGTCGCACTCCAAGCACTACTGCATCACCAGTTTTCACCGCAGCGGTTGCTACGTCTCCAATTCCATCGATCGCATGTACCCGCGGAAGATCTGCAATCTCAGGGTGTTCTGAGACGTCAATCACCACCGTTGGAAGCGCAGTGCCGTCGTCCCCAATGGTGTGACCGACCTCTTGCGCAATCAGTAACGGAGGTTCTGGCCAAGCACTAGGCATCAACCTGTTGTACTGGTGAAACAATAGCCAGTGCTATTCGTGCTCCTCCTCAAAACGTTGCAAGGTGTGCTGGTCAGACGACTTACGGGCGTCTCCCGACCTCAGCAGATCATTACTCTTCACTTGTGGCCAAATTCGCTGATTTCCCCGACTTTGTATGGTCGATTGGCGAGGAAGGGTCTGACCCAATTGTCATGCGCCGAGGCGAGCGTTTCAGGCAGGACCAGTTCGCTCAATCTGGTCACGACCAGAATATGGAAGAAGATCTCGCCGCAATCGCTGGTCTTGGCGTAAGCATCGTTCGATATGGAACTCCTTGGAGACTGGCGGAGCCAAGACCAGGGGTGTATGACTGGTCTCGTTGGGATCGAGCCTTCAGCGCGTGCGACAACGCAGGGCTGGAGCCCATTATTGAGCTATTACATTTTGGGTTACCAGATCACTACTCCGGGTTCATTGAGTCTGATTGGGTCGACGGATTCGTTTCCTATGTTCTCGCCTTCCTCGAACGCTATGACTCGCCGAAGTGGTTCACCCCGATCAACGAGCCCGGCATCACTGCACGATTTTCAGCCCGTTACGGAATGTGGAATGACATGGTGGCATCGGCCGAGGGCCATGCCCAAGCTTTAGCAAATGTCGTGCAGGCCAATCTTGAAGCAGTTGACCTTATTCGAAACGACCGTAACGGACTCTGGATCAGCTCTGAAGGATTTGATATTCCGGTAGCGGTAAGCGACACCCCAGACGTCGTTGCGGAGACCGCCCGAGAAAGAGCACTTGGATGGCTCGTGTGGGATCTTCATTTCGGCGTTGAGCCTGGGATTGCCGAATACTTTGACATGGTCGATACCCGGCAACTCGACCGAATTCGAAGCCTTTCTAGATCGGACAGACTCGTGGCCGGGCTCGATGTCTATCCGATCTCAGTGAATGCAATCGGTGGTGAGCGCCCCAATTGGTCACCCCGACAACTCATTCGACTTGCTGAGGAAGAGATCGAACGCTGGCATGATCGCTACGACCAGCCGTTCTGGATTGCTGAAACATCAAATTTGACGCTTCCCGTCGACCAACAAATTCCTTGGCTTGAAGAATTTTCGTCGGCACTTGGTCGACTCCGTTTAAATGGGCGGCCAGTGCGAGGAATGTGTTGGTACAGCCGCGGTGACCAATTTGACTGGCAAACCGCTCTTGTCGAACCCTCCGGATCGGTCACCGAGGTTGGACTATTCGACAGCAAGCGGATTGCCCGTCCGGTGGCAAACAGATTTCAAGAACTTGCGTCGGGCCCACCAGACATCTTGTCGCCGTAGACGTCAGCGAGCAGTCTTTTCCTGAAGGTCGTCAATCTAGAGCAATCAATCGACCAGCGGTCTCAGTACGACCTACATGTGGAACGGTCGTCACGCGTTGTCACTCGAAAGGAATGGTGTGCTGTCTAACGCTGGGAGGAGCTCGTTGCCAAGAATGAGATCGCTCGCCCGCTCTGCCACCATCATCGTTGGCGCATAGATGTTGCCGTTCGTAATGATCGGCAGCACGGAGGCGTCAACGACGCGAAGACCTTCTGTGCCGTAAACACCCATTGATGATGGGTCGATGACCGCCATGTCGTCTCGCCCCATTTTTGCTGTGCCCGCCGGGTGGAGCGCCGTCTCTGCATCACGCGCCACCCAATCCATAATCTCCTCGTCAGTTTGCACCCGGTCACCCGGGGAAATTTCACCGCCGTTAAACGGAGCGAACGCCTCTTGATTCAATATCGACCTCGTGAGCCGAATGGTCTCGATCCATTCACGCCGGTCACGCTCAGTAGATAGATAGTTAAACCGAATGGCTGGTTTGTCCTTGGGGTTCCGCGAGGTGATTCGAACCGTTCCTTTGGAATCTGAGTACATCGGCCCCACATGAACTTGGTACCCGTGACCTGTCGGCATGTCACCTTTCGATGTGGAACCGTCGTAGCGAATCGCCAACGGCAAAAAGTGATACATCAAATTTGGGTACGGCTCGCTTGGGTTCGACTTGATGAAGGCTCCCGCTTCAAAGTGGTTTGTTGCTGCCGGACCTTTGCGGGCAAGCCACTGCAAACCGATCCAAGGAGCTCTCCACTTTGCCAGGTGTGGCTGCATCGAGACTGGCTCTTTGCAGGCGTACTGAATGTAGACCTCGAGGTGGTCTTGGAGATTTTCTCCAACGCCGGGAAGCGCGCTAACCACCGGTATGTCGAGTGACGCCAGATGTTCAGGGTCACCAATTCCTGATAGTTGTAGTAATTGAGGAGAGTTAAACGCGCCTGCTGAGAGAACCACTTCTCCTGCTGTGACATGACGAATTTTGCGTCGGTGTTCCAACTCAAGACCGATGCAGCGATTGCCCTCAAAGGTGAGCCGGTGGACATTTGCTCGGGTGACAAGGTCCAGATTCGGCCGCGTTAGAACTGGGTGAAGATAAGCGCGCGCCGCACTTAGGCGTCGACCGCGAGAGACGTTTTTGTCGAATGCTGCGAATCCTTCTTGACGAAATCCGTTTACGTCATCGGTAACTCGGAAGCCCGCTTGCTGTCCTGCCTCTAACCATGCGCCAAATAGGGGGTTTGTGGCGGGTCCGCGTTCAAGCACGAGCGGCCCATCGTCGCCTCTCCATTCATCTGGCCCGGCGAGGCAGGTCTCCATCCGTTTGAAATATGGGAGACAATGCGCGAAGTCCCAGTGTTCAAGACCTGGCTGGGTTGCCCACTTTTCGTAGTCAGCGGGATTGCCTCTCTGGAAGATCATCCCATTGATGCTGGAACTTCCGCCGAGCACCTTTCCGCGAGCGTGGTAAACGCTCCTGCCACCCATGAATTTTTCGGGTTCCGTTTGGTATTTCCAATCATAAAAACGATTACCAATTGGATAGGAGAGGGCAGCTGGCATATGTATGAACACATCCCATTTCCAGTCCATCCTCCCTGCTTCGACGACGAGAACCCGGTTTGAGGGGTCAGCACTGAGACGGTTCGCAAGGGCGCATCCTGCCGATCCGCCGCCAACAATCACGAAGTCATAACGATCATTCATCCGGCGCTAATTTAGCCGCTCTCGAGAATGGCGTCCTAAAGGGGTGTCAGTGAGGGCAACTGCTCCTCGTCTCACAGTCAGGTAAGTGGACCTACTGTTCCATCAACTCCCTTACTTCCTCATCGGTCATAGTGCCTATGCATTCAAGGGAAATAGTTCCGGCCTCCTCGTCGCTTAAGGAGTCGTTTTCCATCGCGTCGACGACATCTGACCATGATTCTGTTCCAAGGAATTCGTAGACATTGTCTGCGACACATGCTACGAAATTCTCATTGTTGAAGCCCTCTTCAGTTGCTGACACCAAGAGAGCGGCGATTGCATCGTCGCGAGATGTTTCAGACGAACCTCCACATCCGGTTACCGTCGCAATAAGGAGGGTGGCGGTGATGGCAGTAAATGAAAGTCTCATGCCAATGTTCTACTCTCCAACACATCTTTGCACCGAGCCAGAAATACCTCGCTTGCGTTTGCAACAGAACTTACTTTGGAGAGACGGTTAAACCCTGAATGCCCGTCAGGAAGAATCCTGACGGGCATATTTTGGGAGAGCTATTGACTGCACTTCAAAGAGTCTGAGTTAAACCTTTCAGACACGCTTGCGTGATGCGGCCAAACCGACCGCTGCAAAACCACCGCCGCCAAGCAGCACAAGTACGATGCCAGCGATCAAAGCGAACGAGCCCCGCTCTGAGGGAGTTTCAGGGGAAGTGGCCCCAGGCTGAACAGATGCTGTTTCGACGTTGTCGATACTGCGCTCGGATCCAGCTGACACCGCAGCAAACTCGGTGGAGCTCTGATCGGTCTGGTTATCAGTGGCACCAGGAGTGGCGGCCATGAGAAGCTCAGCTCCGCTGTCTGTTGCCTCGTAACTCAACGCTCTGCCTGACTCAACTGTTCCTTGCGAATCATCGTTGACTTCCTCTGCGGGTGCCTCTTCGCTGTCCTCAATTGGTGCCTCTTCGCTGTGCTCTTCCATAGGTGCTTCTTCAACCTCAGCACTTTCTT
>DLTS01000054.1:20524-23089 GCA_002501485.1 Acidimicrobiaceae bacterium UBA7830 | reverse complement strand
CTCGGTGCCGATGTAGTTGTGGCCAAGTTGCAGTGCTTCACGGAGAGACAGTTCAAGAACTTTTTTCGCTCGAGGCGTGAACGGAATGTGGCCTGATGGAGATGAGCCACCCTGACCAATGATCTCTTCGACCTGATCTCGGACAGCTTCGAGAGAAATTGACATGCTCTCGAGCGCTTTTGCGGCGACACCTTCGCCTTCATGGATGAGTCCGAGGAGAATGTGCTCGGTGCCGATGTAGGCATGGTTAAGGAGGCGGGCCTCCTCTTGCGCGAGGACAACAACCCGCCTGGCTCGGTCAGTGAAGCGTTCGAACATGAATTCGCCTTTCCGGTCCGGTTCTTTTCTTCATCCTACCGGTGGCTGGGCGCGTCTAGCCGAACGAAGCGACGATGATCGCGCAGGTGTTACCAAAGACACAGATGAGGGCGTAACCTGCGGTCGTGGCCGAATCTGACTTCCCGCTACTCAAGGTGCTCGGCTCTGAGCGCCAGCGGATCGAGGATGAACTTCTTTCGGCTGTCCAGACCTCTGATGAGCATCTCACCGAGCTTGCGCAGCATCTCATTGTCGCCGGAGGCAAACGGCTTCGTCCGGTATTGACCATGGTGGCTGGGGCTCTCGGCGACGGCACTATTTCGCAAGATGTTGTTCGAGGTGGGGTGTCATGTGAGCTCGTTCACCTCGGATCTCTCTATCACGACGACGTCATGGACGAATCCCCAACACGCCGTGGGGTGGAGACTGTTAACGCGAAGTGGGGAAACCTTCAAGCGATTCTTGCCGGAGACTTCTTGCTAGCTCGGGCCTCGGAGATCGCAGCATCTCTCGGCACCGAAGTCGCCGGGCTCCTGGCCAAGACTATTGCATGGCTGTGTGAAGGACAGATCGAAGAACTTCGAACCACGTACGACCCGACACGAACGAACGAAAGTTACTTTGCGTCGATTAGAGGCAAGACGGCCTCGCTTTACGGAACGTCAGCACGGGTCGGTGGAATTGTCGCTGGCCTTGACCGGCCAGTGATCGATGCTCTCACCGAGTTTGGCGACTCATTTGGGATGTTGTTCCAAATCATCGATGATGTGCTCGACATCGTGTCGACCGATGAGAAACTTGGGAAACAAGCTGGACATGATATGCAGGTCGGGGTCTATACCTTGCCGGTGTTATGCACCTTGGCGAATGGTGGCTCGGCAGCAGATCGACTGCATGAACTCCTAGGTGAAACCCTTGACGAGGACCAGCGAGTCGAAGCACTCACCATTGTGCGAGGGTCCGGGGGGGTAGAGGCCGCCTGCTCGATCGCGAAGACATTCGTCGAGTCGGCAGTGACGGTCGCTGAACAGTTCCCAGACGGTCGTGCAACCGAGGCATTACGAGTAGCACCGGCAGCGCTCCTCGAGACCGTTCTCTCGCCCACCAGGTGAGCGCGTAGTTCACTGCGGCAACGGGTTCGGCAGCGAGATGTCGAACGTCGACCGGAGCAACAGGTCAGCAGCAATGCGGGATTGCGCAGCGCAGGGAAGAAGGTAGCGCCCCACGGGATGACCGAGCACGGGAAGCATGATTCTCCCGAGTCGTTGCCGGCGCCCGAGTGCGGCCTTGAGGTCAGTGGAATAGCGCTGCAATGGCGCAGAGGCTCCTTCGTCGACGGCGTGCGTAACGACGTCACCGGCGAGCATGCCCGAAAGGACTGCGCCAGTTACCCCGATGCCACTGAGAGGGTCTGCGGTTGATGCGGCATCGCCGGCGACGATAAATGTCGGCCCGAGGATCGGGCCGACCGAACCGCCGACTGGAAGTCGACGCTCACGACCGAGTTCGAGTGGCGAGTCAGCATCAAGCCCCCACTGGTGCCCGACCGATGTCACCATTTGCACCAATGCCTGCTGCAGGTTGATTGATTCAACATCTCGCACGGTCGACGGCACGACCACACCTGCCGTAACCGCACCGTGCCCGTCTGGTATCACCCATCCGTATCCGGCTAATGGTCGGCCATCGGTGCGCACAAGACTTAGGGCGACGCTGATGTTGGGTTCATGTGCTGAGGGGGAACTCCATGCGCCGTTTACTGCGACGAGATATGGAAGGTCGCGGCGTCGGTATGTACCGAGGGCTCGACCAAATGTGCTGTTCGCCCCATCTGCGATGACCGAATATTCGGCCAGCAGTTCACGAGCGTCGTCGCATGCGGCGCCTCGCAGAAACCCCCTGTCGATGATCGGACTCGTCGTTCGAGTCTCCTCGTGGACAACGACACCAAGCTCCCGACACCGTTGACGTAACGAGGAAAATAACTCGTCCTGTCGAACGACGATGGCGCTCCCAGATCGGAGAGGGCGTTCAATTAGGCGTGCTCGGTGGGTAAAGCGAACCGAATTGACGACGTGACCATCGAGGGCCACACCAACGCTCAAGAGGTCTTGGTTCGCTTGGTGGTTGACCAGCCACGAACGGTGAGAGGGAGGGGAAGGGGCACGTTGTTCGACGAGGGCAACTGAATGACCTCTCGAGGCAATCGAGATTGCGGCAGATGCACCGGCGGGTCCGCCGCCAATG
>DLTS01000054.1:1436-20210 GCA_002501485.1 Acidimicrobiaceae bacterium UBA7830 | reverse complement strand
GCCGCCAATGACGAGGACGTCGTGGTGCGAAGAGGGGGACGTTGCCGTTTTAGCCCTCCATCATCATCGGCGGTGATCCATCTGCGGGACCGTCACCGATTTCGATGATGCTTTCGTGAGTTTCGTGGATCGATGCAAGCGCAGCACCGCCCTGCAACTCAACGAAGATTTCTGATTCTTCAGCGCACCACTTTTCGAACTCTTCGGCGTAGTCGCCATCGGGGTCTGCGCCACCGAGGGAGTAACGCTCGTAACACACTGCCCCAAGGAGTTCGTAGTCGGTGATCGCCCCTGCGAATCCGGGCATGACGCCCCGCTCGCCTGTTAGGTGCGGGCCACCCTCGCGAGCAGGGTTGCCGTAGTTGACGACACCAGCGATGTTGTAAGCGCCGGTTCCATACAAGACGTAGCGGAGTTGGTCTTCAATATTCGGGAAGGTCTTCAGCACCTCGCCCTCGGAGAACTGGTATCCCACTCCACCTTGGCCATTTCCACCGTGGCAGCCAGCGCATGTTGCGTACTGCTCTGCACCAATTGCAAGAGGTCCAGAGGCTTCCTCGGCTTGGGCGGTTACCGAACGCACGTACATAAACATCCAGATTGGGAGAAGAGCGAGCCCTGCCATCGCCCAAGCCGGAACCTTCTTACGTGAGCGATATCTCGAGACGACGAAGGAATCCGGCTCTGGGGGAGGAGGCGCTGCGGCCTCCGGTGCAACTGCTCGAGGAGCTGGGCCAGATGGTACAGCTGCCTCAGCCGAAACGGGAGCTGATGACGACGAGGTGGTCTCTGCGGGGGTGTTTGGGGATGCGTCACCGCCCCCGAGCGCAGCTCGGCGTTCGCGACTGCGTTGAAGGAGATGCTCTGGAATCTCAGTCACGCTGACACGATAGACGGCGAATAGTCGAACGCGTGAATCTTCGACCGATGAGTTCAGATTCCTCGCAATGAACTTATGCACAACCTGACGTGAGTCGGGGTGAGTGGTGCCAGAATAGAGGAATAGTCATTTACGCCCGTGCTCCGGGAATAGGAGTTTCGAGTGTCAGCGCGACTAAAGTTTCTGCCGATAGGGCTTTCACAGAGCACGATCAATGGAAAGGCAAGAGGAGCGAGATGATCGCCTTTAACTGGAACGTTTTTGAGTGGCCGGGAATGAACACGGCGTTCTTAGTGTCCTTTGTCGCGTCCAACATTTTGACCTTCGCAGTTATCCCGTATGGCCGCCGTCGTCCAGTTGGTTCACCGACCTCATGGGGCGAAGCCATGGTTGGTTCGGTGTACGCATTTGGAGTGATGTTCCTCGCATTCGGCATCGTCCCACATCAGTGGATTGATCATGCCGACAAAGATCTCGGTTGGGACCGCAGCAAAATCATTTTTGGGCCTGGCGGCATATTGAAGCCGAAAGCCTTTGATGGGTGGTTCCCATTCACCCTGCAATACGAAGCAATCCGCGACATCATCGTTGTTGTCTTGCACGCCTATTACTTCGGCGTTTTGATCTTCATGTGGATTTGGTGGCAAAAGCGTGGCGAGTCGGTCGCGAAGGAACTTCCAACAAGTTCTTATGGTCGTCCTCTGGTGAAGAAGGCCTGAGGTAGTAGAGATGGCTCGAACTGACGCAAACCCGCCGATGATGCCTTACACCGACGAGTACACGCTCGTCGAAGTTGACGCGGATTATCTCACCCGCGCAGTGAAGCCAAAGCAATTCATTCATATTGA
Organism: Acidimicrobiaceae bacterium UBA7830; assembly: GCA_002501485.1. Taxonomy (GTDB): domain Bacteria; phylum Actinomycetota; class Acidimicrobiia; order Acidimicrobiales; family Ilumatobacteraceae; genus Casp-actino5. The sequence continues at coordinate 18,482 of DLTS01000054.1, read as the reverse complement.
CCAGTCCGAATGCATCATGTGTGAGGGCTGTGTTGATATTTGTCCGTGGAAGTGCATTCACATGGTGCAGCCGGACTCCATCACCGAGGCGGAAGGAACAGAACGCCCCGGAGATGATCCGTCCGACAATGTCGTGTTCATCATTGACGACGATATTTGCACCCGATGCGCTCTCTGCGTCGACCGCTGCCCAACCGGGGTCATCATTCTCGGTAAGGCAGGACCAGCAACGTCTGCTGGTGAAAGTCATACCCGTACTAACAACCACGGCTACGCCTACGGCATGAGGTTCTGATCACGACATGGCAAAGATCATCGACGAAACCCCCCGCCCCACTGCGAAGGAGCGTGTGCAACAGACCGTTGATTCCGTTCAGGGATCACAGGTGTGGAGCAGCATCTTCCGTCCTGGGTCAATCTTCAGGAAGGGCTACACCGACAGCCCACGAAACCGTTCATACGTCATTATGAACTCGGTGCTTTATCACCTTCACCCAGTGAAAGTGAAGCGCCACGCTGTCAAGGTCAGCTACACGCTGTGCCTTGGTGGCTTGAGTTTCTTCCTCTTTATTCTTCTCACCGTGACGGGCATCTTCTTGATGTTCTTCTACCGGCCAGAAGCAACTGCAGCGTGGGATGACATTTCCAACCTGCAGACCTCCGTGACATTTGGACTCTTGGTACGAAACATGCATAGATGGGGAGCGCACCTCATGGTGCTCGCCGTGTTCTTGCACATGTCTCGAGTCTTCTATCACGGTGCCTACAAGCCGCCACGAGAGTTCAACTGGGTGATTGGCGTCATCTTGTTGACACTCACATTGCTGTTGTCGTTTACCGGTTACCTATTGCCATGGGACCAGCTCGCCATGTGGGCTGTAGCGGTGGGTACCAACATGATGGGGTACACACCGGTATTCGGGCAAGAGGTGAGATTCGTGTTATTAGGCGGCGCAGAAATCGGATCAGAAACCCTGCTCCGATGGTATGTGTTACACGTGTTGTTCTTCCCGTTCATCATCGTCATTTTCATGGCGATCCACTTCTGGCGTGTCCGCAAGGACGGCGGCATCAGTGGACCGCTCTGATCGGAGGCTGACCCAATGACTGAGATTCCAGAACACCTACTGAAACGAGCGCAAGCCGCTCGTGAAAAGGCGGCTGAACCCGCCGCAGAAGCCGCAGCACCTGCTGAAGAGGCAGACGCAGCAGCTGGCGACTCCCGTATTCCAGCTCACCTTTTGCAGCGCTCGAAATCAGCGAAGTCACGCTCAGAAAGCGGGGCAGAGGCGCCAGGAGGCGGCGTCGCAGTTGCCGACCGAGCTGCTGAGGCTGTCGCTGCCGCCCCCGTCGGTGGCGGGGTTCCGGTTGGCGCTGGCCCAGGAGGCCACACCCAACGCTTGCTGACCGTCGTGAAGTCGGGCTCGATTCAAGAGGTAAAGGCAACGCCCGTCGACAAGGTGCACACATGGCCGCACTTGCTTGCCGCTGAGTTCGTCGCTGCTCTTGCCTGCCTGGCATTCACGTTCCTGTTCTCCATCTGGGTGAACGCTCCTTTGCTGCAGCACTCCAACCCGAATCAAACCCCGAACCCATCAAAAGCACCTTGGTACTTCTTGGGTCTTCAGGAGTTGCTCACCATGTTCCACCCAATGGTGGCTGGGGTGACCATTCCCGGAGTTGGCATCATCGTGTTGATCTTCGCCCCGTACATCGACCGGAACCCGTCGAACAAGCCGGAGGATCGAAAGTTCGCGACATCTCTCATGACCGTGCACCTCATGTTCTGGGCAGTGCTCGTCATGATCGGTTCGTTCTTCCGAGGTCCTGGCTTCAACTTCACGCTTCCATGGCGTGATGGACTGTTCTTCGAGTTGTGAGGTCGAAATGAGCGCAACTTCAGTCATCCTCATCGCAGTCATTGCGCTGGTCGTTCTCGCAGGAGCGTCGTTCGCGACTCTCGCCCGCCGCAGCGACGTCCGAGGTGCAGGAGCTCTCAGTGACGAAACTGTCGCTCGCGATCGTGCCGCCCGTAAAGCAGCAGGAGCCGAAGCAGCCGCCCCCTCTGGCGCTGAGGTCGAAGCCGAAGCAGCCGCAGTTCGGGCAGGTACCGACCTCATGCCGGCGAAGGATCTCGCCCCAGAGCCATTCGTTCCCGCAGATCCCGACGCAATTGGCGTGAGCAGACGACAGTTCTTCAACCGGGCGACCATTTCACTGATGAGCGCCGGTATCGGTGCATTCGCCGCCGCATCGTTCGTGGGCTTCTTGTGGCCCACTAAGACCGGCGGGTTCGGCGGCAAGGTGCCGATTGGTCGTTATGACGACATCGTCTCTGGTATCCGTCAAGGCCAAGGGTTCTTCTATGCGCCAGAAGCCCGCTCGTGGATCACCGAATATCCGGTGGACGCAGTTGCAAAGGCCGAGGGCGTTTACAAAGAATCAGTTCTCGTTGGAATGCGTCGGGGCTTGATTGCTTCGTACCAGAAGTGCCCTCACCTCGGTTGCCGAGTTCCGCAGTGCACCTCAAGCCAATGGTTTGAATGCGGCTGTCATGGTTCGCAGTACAACCGTGTTGGCGAGAAGAAAGGTGGCCCAGCTCCGCGAGGAATGGATCACTTCCCATTGGGGTTCTCAGCAGCAGGCGATGTCACCGTCGACACCGGAACGTTTGTCCAGGGCGTGCCAATCGGTGTGAACACGACTGGGCAAGAAGCTGAAGGACCTCACTGCGTGGGAGCAAGTGACCACTGATGATCGCGTTAACCACTACTTCGATCGCGTGGGTGCTACTCATCGTCGTGACGGCGGGCTTCATCGTCTACGCCGTTCTTAACGGACGGTCAGCTCGCGAAGAACTTGGTTCCGAAATTGAGCTCGCACCCAACCGTAAACAGTATGTCGACGACGAGGTTCTTGAAGGTCGGCGTCTTGAAATGGTGCAGTTCGTTGGCGTTCTTTTGCTCATTGTGATCGTCATCGCACTTCCTCTCTATTGGGTGTTCGAACCAGCACGTCAAGCCGGTGCAGTCGAAGCTCAGGAAGAAATTTTTGTTGGTTGGGGCGAGCGCCTGTTCGCACCAACCGCCGAAGGAGGCTTCAACTGCGCTGGGTGCCATGGCGGGTATGCCGGCGCTGGAGGCGAGGCTGCGTGGAACGTGACCGACCCGGTAACCGGTGAGGTCGAAGCGGTCAACTGGAAGGCTCCAGCCCTCAACAACATCTTCTACAGATTTGACGAAGAAGAGGTGAAATTCATCCTCGTGTACGGTCGGCCCTTCTCTCCGATGAGCCCATGGGGTGTTGCTGGTGGCGGACCGATGAACGACCAGCAAATTGACACATTGATCTCTTACCTCCACTCGATTCAGATCCCTCGTGAAAATTGTGGAGTGGGCGAAGACGACCCTCAGAGTTGCCCATCAGGCAACCTTCCAGCCGACATTCAAGGTGATATCGACACCCGCGCATGGCAGTTGGTCGAAGATGGAACATATGGCTCCTACGGCGAGGCGCTTTTTAACCTCGACCTTGGCAGCGGGGCGTATAGCTGCGCACGCTGTCACACGCCTGGTTGGAGCTGGGGGGACCCAGGGGTGACAGGTCAAGGCGCATTCGGTTGGAATCTCACCGGCGGCAAGGCTGCCTCCGCATTCCCAGATGAAGCCGACATGATCTCTTTCATCAAGAACGGCTCAAACTATGGAGCCAAGTACGGAATCCAGGGTCAGGGCAGTGGTCGCATGCCAGGATTTGGTGCGATGCTAACCGATGAACAGATCGAAGCAGTCGTCGATTACGTGAGGGGACTGTGATGTCGGCAGCGTTGCTTGCGATCAACTGGGAGCCCGAGCTTCGCGGTGTGCTCACCGTCATTCTCGGAACCGTTGCGTTCATGGGTTCTGTCTATTTGATTCTCGGCACCAATATTGGTGCTCGCCTCGGCTTCCTTGTCGCTCTCTGCGGTTTGGCCGGCTGGATGGCGCTCATGGGTGGTATCTGGTGGATCTACGGCATCGGTTTGAAAGGTGCTGACCCTGCGTGGGTGCAAGTGCCTGGCCGCACTGTTATCCAAGACGCAGGTGATCTGTACCAGGCGGGAGTGCTCGAAAACCGGCTACCACTAGACGGTTTGGCTGTGCCAGCCGACATCAATGAAGTGGTGTTCGACGGTTTTGTAAGCGAAGAGTGGCGAGTGCTTGCTGACTCAGAACCAGCGTTCGGTCAGGCAGCAGCCTCGGCAACCGTCTTCTTAGAAGAGGAAGACGCTTTCGAAGCGGGCTCGTTCAAGGTGACGAACGTGTTCGAAATTGGTGGGGAGGCCTACCCGAAGATCTTCGGTCAAGACGCTCTCGACCAAATCGCGTTCTTTCATAAGCCTTACTACACGGTGGTAGAAGTCGCGCCGTATATTCCGTTACGAACCGAACCAGGACGTGCACCATCTGCCCCAGAGGTCGATCCGACTCAGGAGTCGCAATATGTCTACATGTTGCGTGACCTCGGTTCTCGCCGAGAGCCGGCAGCGATGATCACGATTGGATCAACAATCGTGTTCCTCGCGCTAGCGTGGATGCTGCATCGACGTGACCGCATCGTTGCTGAAAACCTTGCCCGTAAAGCTGAACTTCCTGCTGGATAGTCGGTAGGGCCGACCAACACCCTTCTTATGGCTCAATATCTTCCCATCGTCGTTCTTATGGTGCTGGCGCTCCTGTTTGGAGCGTTGAGCCTTGTCGCATCTCGACTGCTCGCACCAAATCGACCATCGATTGCGAAGGAAGCGCCGTACGAATGCGGAATTATTCCCAGCCGTGAACCGCCAGAGCGTTTTCCCGTCTCATTCTTTGTCGTTGCGATGCTGTTCATCATGTTTGACATCGAAATCATCTTTTTGTATCCGTATGCCGTCGAGCGTGGGGCGCTTGGAATGTACGGGTTGTGGGCCATCATTGGGTTCTCGGTGGTGTTCTTTTTGACATTTGTGTACGAAGTGGCCCGAGGCGGACTCGACTGGGGTCCGCTTCAGCGTTACCGAGATCTCTCATTCGACGCAGCGATGGTGTCTCCTGATCGCTCAGCGTCGACAACGGTTCGCCGTGTCGGCCTTGAGGCTCGCGATGCAGCCGACGACTCCACCGAAGCGGCATAAGGCGAGTAACCATGGCGATTGACGACGTTATCAATGACGGGTTAGGCGGAATTAGCCACAACGTCATCACCGGTCGACTCGAAGACCTGGTGAACTGGTCTCGCTCTCGCTCATCATGGCCGGCAACCTTCGGACTTGCGTGCTGCGCAATCGAGATGATGGCGTCCGGCGCAGCGCACTACGACATCGCCCGGTTTGGCATGGAAGTCTTCCGCGCCTCACCCCGTCAGGCGGACATCATGATCGTTGCAGGACGTGTCAGCCAGAAAATGGCACCTGTTCTTCGTCAGGTTTATGACCAAATGATGGAGCCGAAGTGGGTTATATCGATGGGTGTGTGTGCATCGAGTGGCGGCATGTTTAACAACTACGCGATCGTCCAGGGCGTCGACCAGATCGTGCCCGTCGATGTTTACGCACCTGGGTGCCCTCCAACCCCAGAAACGCTTATTCACGCAATCGAGACGTTGCACACAAAGATTGAGCAAGGCGAAATTCTGCGCCGCCGTGAGCAGAACGGCGGAGGCGCACACATCCATGTGGAAGAGATCCCCGCTGGCCCCGTACCGGTGTTGCTCGGGAGACAGGCAGATGGCTGATACTCCCGATGAGACCATCGAGGAGTCAAGCGAATTAGCTGAGGTTCCTGAGCCTGAGATGTTCGGTTGCCCGATGACCGACAGCCGTGGGCAACTCGTGTTGCACGTCGATCGTGATCGCTATCTCGATGTGGCTAAGCAGTTGGCTGACGAGGGATATGCAATGTGTGTCGATCTCACCGCAGTCGACTACTCCGAACACATGGAGCGACCCCTCCCATCGAGCGTTACTGCCGAGCGTTTTGAGGTGGTGGTCAACTTGCTCGATATCACCCACCGTCGTCGAATCCGACTGCGGGTGCAGGTGCCCGAGGGCGACGCAAAGGTTGCGACTCTGTTCGACCTGCACCCAGGAACCGAGGCGATGGAGCGAGAGGTGTTCGACATGTTCGGGATCGAGTTTGACGGTCACCCCGATCCGTCACGGATCCTGATGCCTGAGGATTGGAACGGCTACCCGCTTCGCAAAGATTTCCAAGTTGGAACGATTCCAGTGCAGTTCAAAGGCGCAGCCTCATGACGTTGATATCTGACGAAGGCGCACAGGAACTCCGGCCCCGTTCTGAACTGACCGCCAGCGAACTTCTTCGTGAGGTCGCTTCAGTTCTCAGGTTGTCAGAGGCCGAAGCCGCAAAACTCGGCGACCTTCCAGAAGATCCCGATGAGGACCAGACGATGGTCATCAACATGGGACCATCGCATCCATCAACGCACGGCGTGCTCCGGCTCATGCTTGAACTCCAGGGTGAAACGGTTCTTCGCTGTAAGCCCATCATTGGCTACCTGCACACTGGCATGGAAAAGACTGGTGAGCAACTCACCTTCATGCAGGGTGGCACCAACGTCACTCGTATGGATTACGCAAGCCCTCTCAACAACGAGCTCGTGTTTTCGATGGCGACCGAGAAGCTGCTCGGCATCGATGGTGACATCCCTGAGCGGGCGCAGTGGATGCGCATGTTGCTGTCTGAACTCAATCGAATGAGCAGCCACTTGCTGTTCATGGCGACTAACGGCATGGACCTCGGCGCAGTGTCAATGATGATCTACGGCTGGCGCGAACGAGAAGAAGTCCTTCGGTTCTTCCAGAAGGTCACCGGCCTTCGCATGAACCACAACTTTGTGCGCCCTGGTGGTCTTGCTGCCGACCTTCCTCCAGGGTGGCGTGACGATGTGTTGCGAATTCTCGACATGCTGCCAGAGCGGCTTGAGGAGTACGACACGTTGATGACAGGTCAACCGATCTGGCGTGAACGTCTTCAGGGTGTTGGTGTGATTACCCCTAGCGAAGCATTGGCGCTTGGAGCTACCGGGCCGATTTTGCGCTCAACTGGTGTTGAGTGGGATCTTCGCCGTCACGATCCATACCTTCGATATGACGAGGTTGAGTTCGACCTCATCGTCGGCAGTTATGGCGACGCCTTTGACCGCTACGCAATCCGTCTGAACGAAATTCGTGAATCAATGCGGATCGTTCGACAGATTCTCGATCTGATGCCCGAAGGTGATTACCGAATTCAAGACAAGAAGGTTACCCCTCCACCGAGGGCCCGAATCGATGAGTCGATGGAAGCCCTCATTCACCACTTCAAGATCTTCACCGAAGGATTCAAAGTGCCCGAGGGCGAGGTGTACGTAGCGATCGAGAGTCCGCGCGGCGAAATTGGTTGTTACATCGCAAGCGATGGTTCGCCGACGCCGTACCGAATGCACGTGCGGGCTCCTTCATTTGTCAACATTCAATGTCTCCCACACATGATGCGCAGTGGTCTCGTTGCTGACGCCGTCGCTGTCATCTCATCGGTTGATCCGGTGCTCGGAGAAGTGGACCGCTAGAGGACAACGCGATGGCCCGACTTACTGATGAAAATGTCACCCTTGCCAAGGAGATCATTGATCGCTACCCGCGAGCAAAATCTGCGCTCATTCCGCTGTTGCACATCGCCCAAGAACAAGATGGTTGGGTCACAGATGAAGCGATGCGTCATATCGCAGAACTCATTGGGGTCACGCCGGCTGAAGTGCTCGGCACTGGAACGTTCTACGAGATGTTCAAATTTGAACCCGTCGGCAGATATCTCATCAACGTATGCGGAACAATGTCGTGTGCGCTGTTGGGTGCAGACGATTTGATGCACGCAGCGGAAGAAGAACTCGGCATTCACGAAGGCGGCACCACCGACGATGGCATGTTCACCCTGCATCGAGCCGAATGCCAGGCTGCATGCACCGAAGCTCCTTGCCTTCAGGTCAACTATCGGTACAGGTTCCGGACAACGCCTGTAGAAGTTCGTCAACTCATCTCCGACCTGCGGAATGGTCGTCTTGAGGACGAAATCCCACCTCATGGCACCCTCGCTCGGGTTCGCCAACATATTCCGGCTGACAGAGGCGTGGGGGCCGTTGACCCGTCTCGGGTCACGAGTCCACCCGAATGGATCACAGCATCAGCGGAAGGCGGTGCATCATGACGTCATTCCCTTGGGCACCAGGATTTATCGACGGTGGTAGACCAAAAATCGTCACCTCACGATTTCAGTACGAAGACTCTCACACCCTCGAGCGTTACCTTGCCACCGGTGGGTACGAAGGCCTTCGCTCGGCGTTGGCTCGAAGCCCGCACGACATGCATGAAGAAGTTCGCTCATCGACTCTTCTCGGGCGCGGTGGAGCAGGGTTCCCTGCAGGCGTGAAGTGGGGTCTCACACCCGACGGAGTGTTCCCTCGATACCTCGTGGTGAACGGTGACGAATCAGAACCGGGAACCTACAAAGACCGTCTCCTGATGGAGCGCGACCCGCACCAACTCATCGAAGGCTGTCTCATTGCGTGCTACGCAGCTGGTCTTTCCCGCTGCTTTCTGTACATCAGAGGTGAAATGGCACTCGCTCAAGAGCGTGTCGCCCAAGCGTTGAACGAAGCGTACGCAACTGGCTTCATAGGGAAAAACATCCTCGGATCATCGTTCAGCATCGACGTTGTGCTGCACTGGGGAGCGGGAGCATACGTGGTTGGCGAAGAGACCGCCCTGATCGAGTCACTTGAAGGCAACCGTGGAATGCCTCGACTCAAGCCGCCGTACTTCCCGGCGGCGATCGGCCTCTATGGCCAGCCAACCATCGTGAACAATGTCGAGACATTGTCGAACCTTCCATTTATTGCCACGAATGGTGCAGCTGAGTACACCTCGATCGGAACCGAGTCGTCACCGGGCACCCGCATGGTGGCGGTGTCAGGCCATGTTCGTCGCCCCGGCGTGTATGAGATAATCAACGGAACGACGACGTTCCGAGACCTTCTTTACGGTGAAGAGTTCTGTCAGGGTATCCGTGACGACAACGACCTAAAAGCGTTCGTGCCGGGTGGCGGTTCGGCACCATGGTTCCTGCCCGATCAACTCGATCTCCCCTTCGAAGGCCGTCTCGTCGGGGCAGCCGGCTCAATGCTCGGTTCGGGCGCGATCATGGTGATGGATTCCACCACCGACATTCCCGCAGCAGCACTGACGTTGACGAAGTTCTACGCGCACGAGTCCTGCGGCAAATGCGTTCCCTGTCGTGAGGGTGGAACATGGCTGATGCGCATTCTCGAACGAGTCGTTGAAGGCACCGGAACGACCGACGACCTCGACCTTCTCCTCGAAGTAGGTGGGTCGATTTGCCCAGGTGATATGCCTCACGCAGCAAGTGCCGACCTTCAACTTGAAGCAACCCCGTTCCCGTACAAAATGACAACGATTTGCTTCGTGGGGCCATCGGCGTACGTGCCTGCGCACTCGGCGTTGACACTTTTCCGATCAGAATTTGAAGCACGGGTCGCATCGTCTCGATCACGGTCTCGTATTCCGGTCACTGTGGTTGGAGCTGGGTCATGAGTGAGCAGTCCGTCGAAATCACCGTAAATGGTAAGACCATCTCGGCCGAGCCAGGTGAGATGGTGATTGCGGCTGCCGAACGTGCGGGCGAGTTCATCCCCCGGTTCTGCTACCACCCTCGGATGTCATCGGTCGGCATGTGTCGGCAGTGCCTCGTCGAAATAGACACCGGTCGCGGCCCGATGTTGCAGCCCTCGTGCATGGTTCCGGTATCACCGGGCATGACAGTCGACACCGAATCAGACACAACGAAGCAGGCACAGGAGGGGATCCTCGAGTTGCTGCTTGCAAACCATCCGCTCGATTGCCCGGTGTGCGACAAAGGTGGCGAATGCCCTCTGCAAGATCAGGCCTTCAGCCATGGTCCTGGCGAGAGTCGATACATCGAAGAAAAGCGTCACTACGAGAAGCCAATCGATATCTCGTCGCTCATCATGCTCGACCGTGAACGGTGTGTGCTCTGTGATCGCTGTACACGATTCGCAGATGAAGTCGCCGGCGACCCGCTGATTCATTTTGTTGAGCGCGGTAATGCGACCCAGGTGATGACGTATCCCGACGAACCATTCTCATCTCACTTTTCGGGCAACACAGCGCAGATCTGCCCGGTCGGTGCCCTCACTGCGAAGCCTTACCGCTTCAAAGCACGGCCGTGGGACATCGAACAGGCGAACAGCACATGTACGTCGTGTTCGGTCGGTTGCGAAATTTCCGTGCACTCCAGCCGTGATCGTGTGCTTCGCTACCAGGGCATCGACAACGATGACGTGAACTGGGGCTGGCTCTGCGATCGCGGTCGTTTCAACTTCGAATCGATTCACGCTGAGGGGCGCGTGACCGAACCTCTCATCAAAACTGCTGACGGACATCAAGCAACATCGTGGAACGCTGCGATGTCGATTACCACCGAGTTGTTGAACGAGTCCCTGGCATCGGCCGGGGCACCCTCAGTCGGCTTGATCGGTGGCGCCCGAGGCACCAACGAAGACGCATGGGCGTGGGCGCGGTTGTGCACCGCCCTCGGTATTGAACGTCATGACCCGCAAATCGGTGATGGTTTGCCTGCTGCTCTTCTTGGTATGCCCAGAGCCACGATTCGTGACGTGGCCTCCGCTGCAACTGTGGTGCTCTTGGCCCCAGACCTCAAAGAGGAATTACCGGTGCTGTACCTGCGTCTTCGCGACGCGGTCGTCAATGGTTCGACTCGGATCATCGAATTCACCGCCACCGGTAGTGGCCTCACCCGCCATGCATGGCGTTCCATCCGCCACGGCGCGGGCGACGCAGGTTCGGTCATTTCGGCAACACTTGAGGACGCCGACGTGCAAGCCCAACTTTCATCTGGCCCAGTTGTCGTGGTTGCGGGGCGAGGAAACCTAGCAACATCGGCCGACGTTGAATTCGCAGCGCTCCAAAAGTTGATGACCGCAGTCGACGGTGCGACGGTGCTCCCAGCGTTGCGTCGAGGCAACGTCGTCGGTGCACTTCAGGCTGGCCTTGGTCCAACATCTGAAGCATTTGACACGACATCGACGTTGACCGCAGCAGCGAACGGACAGATCGAAGTACTCGTGCTACTCGGCAGCGATCCGCTCGCCGATTTCCCTGATCGGGACCTCGCAACCGCAGCATTGAACGGGGCAGGTCGGGTTGTTTCGATCACCGGCCACATGAATGCCTCAACAGCCGATGCTGACGTCGTTCTTCCGGCGGCCGTCATGTCGGAAAAGACCGGATCGACGACGAATCTGGAAGGACGTGTCCTACCTGTTGCGAAAAAGGTCAACACCCCCGGCGTCGCTCGTCCCGATTGGATGATCGCCGTTGAACTTGCCGACCGCCTCGGACACGACCTTGGCGCGAGTTCAGTCGAGGGCATTTCTGAGCAGCTGATGTCCGTTGGTGCAGGTGTGGGTTCGGTCTGGCGCGTTCCTTTCCAAGCCTCAGCACAAGAGGTCAGTGTGGCGCCCAAGGGTGGCTACGACATCGACCTCATCGTTTCTCGGGTGATGTACGACGGTGGTGTCGCCACGGCATCGTCGCCCTCCCTTGCTGGCCTTGCGAATGGCCGAGCTGTTGCAGTGAACCCAGCGGTGCTTGAACAATTCGGAATCGATTCTGGTGAAATGATCCGGATCGTCTCAGAGCGCGGATCAGCAGAACTCCCTGTGTGTCCTGATGATCGCCTCGATCGCAACACGGTGTGGGCAGCATTCGCCCAGCCCGGTCGCGAGAGTGGATTTGGAGACGTACGTTCCCTCATCTCGTCGTCTGCTCCGGTGAGCCGCGTTCGAATTGAGCGAGTGCCATGATTACCTTGAATCGCATTCCAGCTGCTGATCCAGTTCTTGAAGCCGAATCGTTCTGGTGGCAGCCACTTGCAGTTGTCGGCCTGAAAGTGCTTGTCGTTTTTGTGATTGGCCTTGTCGGAACCATGTTTATGGTGTGGTTCGAACGCAAGATTGTCGCCGGCATGCAAAACCGCGTTGGTCCAAACAAAGCGGGACCATTCGGGTTGCTACAAACCCTCGCCGATGGAACCAAGTTGTTTTTCAAGGAAGACCTCATTCCAGAGAAGGCTGATCCGTTCGTGTTCCGCATTGCCCCCTTCCTCGCATTTGTGCCCGCTTTTTTGGTGTGGGCCGTTATCCCTCTCGGAGGCGATTTCACCAACGGTCACGACGGAACGGTCACCTGGTTCGGCGAGGTCACTCGGGTGCAACTCGCAGATCCTCCAATCGGGGTGCTGCTCGTTCTGGCGATGTCATCGATCGCGGTCTACGGCGTCATGCTCGCTGGATGGTCGAGCGGATCGAAGTACCCGCTTCTCGGTTCGGTGCGCGCATCAGCGCAGATGATTTCGTATGAAGCAGCGCTCGGGCTGAGCCTCGCCGCAGTGCTGATGACCGCTGGGACACTGTCAACTTCAGGAATCGTTTCGGCACAGAGCTCGATCACGAATTGGCACCTGTTGTCGACAGGAATTGTCCCGTTTGTGGTCTTCCTCATTGCGATGACCGCAGAACTCAACCGCCCTCCGTTTGACTTGGTCGAGGCTGAGCAGGAACTTGTTGGAGGGTTCCACACCGAGTACTCATCGATTCGCTTCGCATTATTCTTCCTCGCAGAATTCATGAACGTCATTTCGATGAGCGCTCTGCTGGTCACCCTGTTCCTCGGTGGCCCGCAGCCGTTGTACCTCGGTGGAACCGACATCTTTGCGGTGCTTGGTCCATTTGGTGGAACCGCATGGCTGCTCCTCAAAGTCTTTGCCTTTCTTTATATGTATGTCTGGTTTCGTGCGACGCTTCCACGCCTGCGGTACGACCAACTGATGAACCTCGGCTGGAAAGTGCTCATTCCGATTTCACTCGGGTGGTTCATTCTTCTTGCCGCTTTACAAGTTGCTCGAGATAGTGACGTCAGTGGCCTGAGGTATTCGCTCGTTGTTGCTGGGTGTCTTATCGGCATTGCGTTGGCGTACATGTTGTTCCAGGCAGCGTTGAACGTCGCGCGTCGAAACCGTGAGGCAGAAGGAGCGGCGTACTAATGGGTTACTTCGAAGGATTTGGCGTCACCATCCGTCAGCATCGCCTCTTCGGCGGCAAGCGGGTGACGACGAACTACTCGGGCGGACGAACCGCCCGCCGCAAGGGTGATGATCACAATCCTGAGGCAGACGACGATCAGAAGGCACCGAAGCCAGAGCGACTCCATGGGCGCCATGTGCTCAATCGCTATGCCGATGGCATGGAAAAATGCATTGGATGCGAACTGTGTGCGGGAGTGTGCCCGGCGAAATGCATTTACGTGCGTGGTGCTGACAACGATGTCGAAAACCCAACCTCACCGGGGGAACGCTTTGGTTTCATCTACGAAATCAATTACCTGCGCTGCATCCACTGCGATCTGTGTGTCGAAGCCTGTCCGACCGAAGCCATCACCGAATCAAAACTGTTCGAGTTTTCGTTCACGAATCGCAGCGATGCCATCTACACAAAATCGGAGTTGCTCGTCGATGACGAAGGCCGTCCGCAGCAACTCCCATGGGAGGATTGGCGCGACGGTGAAGAGTTGCTGACCTCGGGGTGGATGCGGGCAACGTCGCCAGCCGGAGATGCCGATTTCGAGGGCGTTGTCGGGTGGAGTGACGAACTTGGCTTCGGAACACGCGCCCCTGAACCGCAACAGGCGGAGCGCGATAACTAATGGAACTCCTCGTGTTTGTCCTTGCTTCGGTGATGGTGCTGGCAGGGGCAATCGGCGTTATCGCGTACAACAACCCGGTGCATGCAGCACTCGGCCTGGTGTTGACGCTGTTTGGAATCGCAGTTCACTTCGTGTCGATGGAAGCTCATTTTCTTGCGGCGGTGCAAGTCATTGTGTACGCAGGCGCAATCGTCGTGTTGTTTTTGTTCGTCATCATGTTGCTCGGCGTTGACCGCGCAGAAGATCTCAGCGTCGAGCCATTCCAGATTCAACGTCCGCTAGCAGTCATCGTTGGTGTTGCGATCAGTGGCCTCGTCATAGCGGCTGTGGTTCGCGGTCGATCGACCCTTGGTGAACAGCTCAAGTCGGGTGTTCCAGGAGATGACAACATTCGTGAGTTGGCTCGTAGTTTGTTTAGCGACAATGTGTTTGCGTTCGAGTTGACATCAGTGTTGCTGATTGTTGCGGTCGTCGGAACAGTGGTACTCACCCGCCGCCAGCGGGGGGGAGCGAGTAAGTGACTCCGACAACCACGTGGTACCTCGTACTCGCCGCAATGCTCTTTGGCGTCGGCGTTGTCGGGCTCATGATTCGCCGCAACCCGCTTGTCATGTTCATGTGCATCGAACTGATGTTGAACGCAGTGAACCTTTCATTCGTTGCCTTCGCCCAGGCGTTCACCGATATCTCAGGTCAGACCGCCGTGTTCTTCGTGATGGTGGTGGCAGCCGCTGAAGTCGTCGTTGGGCTTGGCATCATCATTGCCATTCTTCGTCGTCGCCCCGGAACCACAATCGACGATCTTGCGGAGTTGAAAGGCTGAACATGCTTGAGGTCGTGTGGTTAATACCTGCATTTCCGCTGCTCGGATTTTTGTTCATTCTGTTGTTTGGCCGCCGCCTCGGTGAGCCCGCCGCCGGTTTCGTTGCAGCGGCAGCAGTCTTTGCGTCATTTGTGGTGACCGTCGGGGTGTTCTTTGATCTGCTGTCAATTGACGAACATCACCGCTCTCACGTGGTCACCCTCTTCCAATGGGTGCCGGTTTCATCACTGCAGATCGATATGGCACTTCTTGCCGACCCTCTCTCGGTGACGATGGCACTGTTTGTTACCGGCATCGGTTTCCTCATTCACCTGTTTGCGATCGGGTACATGCACGGTGACCCAAAGTTCTCCAAGTTCTTCCTGTATTTGAACCTGTTTGTTCTGTCGATGCTTATGTTGGTGCTAGGCGAGAATCTGCTCGTCACCTTCCTCGGTTGGGAAGGAGTCGGAGCGTGCTCCTACTTCCTGATTTCGTTCTGGCATACTCGCGACTCGGCCTCAACCGCCGGCAAGAAAGCATTCGTCACCAACCGCATCGGTGACTGGGGTGTCATGTTGGCGATGTTCCTTGGCTTCCAGGCCGTTGGTTCGGTTAGCTACGGGGCTCTGAATTCGGCCGCAGAATCAGGATCGCTCGCATCATCTACTGCGACGGGAATTGCACTTCTCCTCTTCGTCGGCGCGGTCGGTAAATCGGCCCAGTTCCCTCTCTATCTGTGGCTGCCTGATGCAATGGAAGGCCCAACGCCGGTGTCGGCCCTGATCCACGCGGCAACGATGGTCACCGCAGGTGTCTTCTTGATGACCCGCATGAACCCGATGCTCGCCGCCGCTGCCGATTGGGCTCCGACAATTGTTGCGTGGGTTGGTGCCTTGACCGCGCTGTTTGCTGCAACGATTGCAGTAGCGCAGTCAGACATCAAAAAGGTGCTTGCGTATTCAACAGTGTCGCAGTTGGGGTACATGTTCCTCGCAGTGGGTACCGGCGCATTCGTTGCAGCGATCTTCCACATGGTGACCCATGCCTTCTTCAAAGCATTGATGTTCCTTGGCTCAGGGTCGGTGATTCATGGTATGCACCACGAGCAGGACATGCGAAGGATGGGAGCCTTGCGCAAAGTGATGCCGATTACGGCCGGCACATTCATCATCGGATGGCTCGCAATTGCTGGTGTCCCCCCATTTGCTGGTTTCTGGTCGAAAGATGAAATCTTGCTGTTTACCCTGGCGAGAAGTCCAGTGCTCTACGTCATTGGCTTGGTGACAGCCATCCTCACCGCGTACTACATGACCCGACAGGTGATCATGGTCTTCTTCGGTGAAGCCAAATGGGAAAGCCAAGCTGAGGACAACGGTGCGCACGGTGATTTCAAACCGCACGAGTCTCCACCCATCATGCTGTTCCCACTCGTCGTGCTCTCAGTGCTGTCGGTCTTTGGTGGAATTATTCAGTTGCCGTCATTCGGAATTATTCCCAAGGGTCTCCGCCATCGCTTAGAAGACTGGTTACACCCGGTTGTGGCACCAGGCGAGGCAGTGATTTCTGGGACATCGGCCTACGACGCCAAAGTGTGGCTTGCCCTGCTCGCTATCGGCTGTGCAGTCGTTGGTATTGCGCTTGGGGTGCTCGTGTATGGCCGTCGCAAGTTGCGAGCGATCGAGCCAGCGATACTTGCCGATGGATGGCGCTACGACCGCAGTGTTTCCGCCTTCATGGGTGGCCCTGGTCGCAAAATGTTTGATGCCATCGCCTGGTTCGATGCGAAAATCGTCGATGGCGCGGTGAATGGAGTTGCGACCGCAGTTCGCTCGACCTCAGGCTCTGTTCGTCGAATCCAAACTGGGAATGTTCGCAGTTATGCCGGTGTCATCGGTATCGGGGTTGTGCTCATTCTCGTGTGGTTCGTGGTGTTGAGGGGGGTGACGTGATGGTTGCCGCAACCTCAACTGAGGTGGCATTCCCACTGCTCTCGATGATGATCGTGGTGCCAGTCGTCGGCGCTTTGCTGATCGCTGTGCTGTCGAATCGTCGGCCTGAGTATTCCAAGCTTGTGGCCTTACTTGCCTCGGTGGGCACGGGCGCGCTGTCGTTGTGGACATTTGCACATTTCGACAGTCACTCATCAGGGTTCCAATTCACAAGCCAGCATCCGTGGATCGAGTCATGGGGGATTTCGTGGCATCTCGGTGTCGACGGAATTTCTCTGTTCCTCGTGTTACTGACTGGTGTTCTGTTCCCGCTCGCGATCGCCGGAATTGACCCTCACAACGATGACCCTCGCCGAGATAAGCCGTACTTCGCGTGGCTGCTGCTACTCGAGGCTGGCGTCATGGGTTCGTTCCTAAGTCTTGATCTTTTCCTGTTCTTCGTGTTCTTCGAGATCGTG
>DLTS01000054.1:654-1134 GCA_002501485.1 Acidimicrobiaceae bacterium UBA7830 | reverse complement strand
CTTCGTGTTCTTCGAGATCGTGCTTGTACCGATGTACTTCCTCATCGGTGGATGGGGTTACGAAGGCCGAGAATATGCGGCGACTAAATTTTTCCTGTACACGATGGCGGGCTCGGCATTCATGCTCGTGTCGATTCTCGCCACAGTGTTTATTGCTCGAGATAACGGCGTCGGGAAGGTCACATTCGACCTCATCGAACTCGCCGAGGGAGCGAACTTTGCGGCGTCGACCGGTCGATGGTTGTTCTTCGGTTTCGCAATCGCATTTGCGGTGAAGGTGCCGATTTTTCCGCTGCACACTTGGCTACCCGACGCACACACCCAGGCCCCAACTGCAGGCTCCGTCGTGCTTGCCGGTGTGATGCTGAAACTGGGCACATATGGCTTGTTGCGCTTCGGTCTCTACCTTTTCCCCGAAGCTTCCTATTGGAGTCGCTCTCTTTGGTTGACGCTGGCAGTGATCGGCATCATCTATGGCGC
>DLTS01000054.1:0-326 GCA_002501485.1 Acidimicrobiaceae bacterium UBA7830 | reverse complement strand
ATTGCCGCAACGATGCAGAAAGATCTGAAGCGACTCGTTGCGTATTCGTCGGTTGCACACCTTGGTTTCATCGTGCTCGGCACCTTTGCGTTCACCTCACAAGCTGTCACCGGCTCGGTGATGCAAATGGTGAACCACGGTGTCTCGACCGGAGCCCTGTTCTTAATGGTTGGAATGATTTATGAGCGGCGACACACCCGCCAGATTTCTGAACTGAAAGGCCTGCAGCATGTTGCCCCGATCTTCGCTGCGGCGTTCACCGTCGTCATGCTGTCATCAATTGGTGTCCCGGGGCTCAACGGCTTTGTTGGCGAGTATCTCATTTT
>DLTS01000024.1:85972-88251 GCA_002501485.1 Acidimicrobiaceae bacterium UBA7830 | reverse complement strand
CAGCATGTTGCCCCGATCTTCGCTGCGGCGTTCACCGTCGTCATGCTGTCATCAATTGGTGTCCCGGGGCTCAACGGCTTTGTTGGCGAGTATCTCATTTTGATCGGCGCGTTTCTCACCGCACGCTGGTGGGTCGTCGTTGCAGCAACCGGCGTCATTCTTGCTGCGCTTTACTTGTTGTGGGCATATCAGCGTGTGTTCCATGGTGAGCCCGATGAAGAGAACTCAACATTCGCCGAACTCCGCGTGAAGGAAGCGCTCGTCCTCGTCCCGTTTATTGCAGTCATCTTCTTCACCGGGGTGTATCCGAAGCCGATGCTCGAACGCATTGAGCCAGCGGTGAATGCGCTCATCGGGCACGTCGAGGAGCGAACAGATTTTGTCGAACCGCAGCCGGCCGCCCCTGTTGTCGATGATGAGGTTCACTCGCACGGGGAGGAGGGCTGATGGTTGCCCAGGACACCTTTATTGGGCCTTCAGTTGACTGGTTTGCGCTCTCACCCCATCTCGTTCTCGTCGGCGGAGCGTTGTTCTTGATGGTGGTGGGCGCCTTGACACCCGCCTGGCCACGCAATCTGATGTCGTTGACCACAGTTGGACTTACCGTGGCTGCCGCAGTGCTGTCGGTGTTCATCTGGAATGACATTGGTGCTGAGGGACCGTCAGCAGTTGTTGGTGGCGTACTCGCAGTCGATCGTTTATCGCTGTTTCTCACATTCGCAGTGCTCGCAGCAACGGCATTGGTTGCGTTGATGTCTGATGCCGAACTTCGTGGTACCGACAACGAGGGGCCAGAGATCTACTCACTGTTGCTCGTTGCCGCAACAGGAGCGCTTGTTATGGTCGGAGCGAACGAGCTCATCGTGATGTTCCTCGGTCTTGAAACCTTGTCACTTGCTCTTTATGTACTTGCAGCATCTGATCGACGTCGCAGTGCAAGTCAAGAATCAGGAATGAAGTACTTCATTCTTGGGGGTCTCGCGTCGGCATTCTTCCTGTACGGCATCGCTCTGCTGTATGGCGGCACTCGCACAACCTCACTGACCGACATGGTGACCCGCCTACAAAGCCAGGTCAACATTGGCGGCAACGACGCTCTTGTGCTCGCCGGTCTTGCACTCATGTTGATCGGATTCGCATTCAAGGTTTCCGCGGTGCCGTTCCATGTCTGGTCGCCAGACGTGTATCAGGGTGCTCCATCAAACATCACTGCGTTCATGGCATCGGTCGGCAAGGTAGCCGCATTCGGAGCGATGCTGCGGGTGCTCACATCTGCCCTGCCCTTTTATCGCAACGACTGGCGGCCCATCATTTGGGTGCTCGCAATCCTGTCGCTCGTCGTTGGTTCGCTTCTTGCGGTCGTGCAGACCGATGTGAAACGAATGCTTGCGTTTTCCTCGGTAAGCCACGCAGGTTTTATTCTCGTTGGCGTTGAAGCAGCCGGTCTGTCAGCGGGTGAGAGCGCAATGTTTTCGACAGTGCAGTCGGTGGCGGTGTACCTCGGCCTCTACTCAGTGCTCGTCGTCGGCTCATTTGCTGTCATCAGTGTTGCAAGTCGCGGTGGTGACACGACGCTCGATGGCTTCAACGGATTGTCGAGTCGTCGCCCGACGCTTGCGCTCGCGATGACAGTGTTTTTGCTCGCACAGGCCGGAGTGCCGTTTACTTCTGGCTTCGTCGCAAAGTGGGGCGTGATTCAATCTGCAGTTGACGCTGGCAGTTACTGGTTGGCGGTGATCGCAATGCTCGCTGCGGTCATTGCGGCATTCCTTTATCTCCGCATCATGGTGAGCATGTGGTTGCGACCCGCTGACGACAACGCCGAAGAGGTCAATGTTCCCAGCCTGAGCGGTATCGCTATTGCCGGAGCAGCTGGCTTTACACTGGCGATCGGCATTTATCCGCAATGGGTGCTATCTGTTGCCGAAGGCATTCTCGTATTTGCGTAAGGTCGAGTGGCGGCGCTTGGCATGGGTGAAATGAGATGAGAGCGTTGACAAGATCGACGTGGGCGTTGTCATTGTTGAGCCGCATGATTGCAGTGTCGATCATGGTGGTTGTTGCTCTGTCGTCGGTGGCGTCTGCTCATTCAGATTTTGAGGGTTCTGAACCAGTTGCTGACGCAGTACTCGTCGAACCTCTTGACTCGATCACGCTGAGGTTCGCAACCACTGTGATCGGTGAAGGCTCATCGGTGGCTGCTGTAGCGAAGACGTCGGGCATCGCAACACAGGGTGAGCTTGTCGCTGAAAGTGACACCAACTGGCTCGCAGTTTTCA